>JANPDA010000313.1:0-6337 GCA_031431235.1 Hyphomicrobiaceae bacterium | reverse complement strand
CTAGTGTCCTTTCATCTCCGAAATACGCTTCAGAGGACGCGGCAAGGATGAGCGTATTTCGGAGACAGGACACTAGCATGCACTGCGAACCGCCGAACCGCGTCGAGGGATGATCGCGCATGCAGAAGCCGAGTGCGACCCTGCCGAGCTGGCGCGAGCGGCTGATCGAGCTGCCGCGCTACCCCAAGCGGGCACTGCTGGTCGCCAACGACTTCCTCATCCTCTCGCTATCGCTATGGGCCGGATTCTCGCTGCGCCTGTCCGAGATCTATGTCCCGCCGACGCTCGAGTTCGCCGCAGTGCTGCTCGCCGCACCCGCCATCGGGATCTGCACCTTCTACCGGATGGGCCTCTATCGCCTCGTCACGCGCTATATCGGCCCCCAGGGTGCGACCCGGATCTTCCTCGCGGTCGGGCTCGCGGTCGTCATCTGGTCGCTGATCGTCGTGATGTCTGGCGTCAAGGGCGTGCTGCCGCGCTCGGCGATCATCATCTATGCCGTGTTGTCGGCGGCCCTCGTCTGGGCGAGCCGGCAGGTCGCGGGCTTCGTGCTGAGCGGGGTGCCCTATGCGACGCCCGCCCGGTTCGATTCGAAGCGCCGCAACGTGTTGATCTATGGGGCGGGCACGACCGGCGTGCAGCTGGTGCAGGCGCTGCGGCTCAGCGCCCACTATCGCCCGATCGGCTTCATCGACGAGAACCGCACCCTGTGGGGGCAGATGGTCGCCGGCCTCAAGGTTTACCGCCCGCTCAAAATCGGCAAGCTCGTCCAGCGCGAGCGGGTGGACGAGATCATCCTCGCCATCCCGGAGGCCACGCGCCGCCGCCGCCGCACCATCCTGAAGCGGCTGGAGGTCTATGGCACGGCCGTCAAGACGCTGCCGGCGATCGCCGACATCGCGACCGGCCGGGTCGAGGTCAGCGATCTGCGCGAGATCACGGGCGATGATCTGCTCGGGCGCGATGCCGTGCCGCCCGATCCGGTGCTGCTCGAGCGCAATCTGAAGGGCAAGTCGGTGCTGGTGACGGGTGCGGGCGGCTCGATCGGCTCAGAGCTGACGCGCCAGATCCTCAAGCGCATGCCCCGCCGGCTGGTGCTGCTCGACGTGTCGGAAGCCGCACTCTACCAGATCGAGGCCGAGCTGGTCGACGCGCTCGCGGCTCTCCCCAAAAGCGGCAAGCCGGCCCCCCAGATCATCGCGGTGCTCGGCTCGGTGCTGGATGAAGCCCTGATGCGCCGCACCATCGCCGACCACGCCATCGAGACCGTGTTCCATGCGGCAGCCTACAAGCACGTGCCGATGGTCGAGCACAATCCGGTGGTGGGCATCCGCAACAATACGTTCGGCACCCGCATTGCCGCCGAAGCCGCCCGCGATCTCGGCGTCGAGCGCTTCGTGCTGGTCTCCACCGACAAAGCGGTGCACCCGACCAACATCATGGGTGCGTCCAAGCGCTTGGCCGAGCTGGTGCTGCAGGCGCTCGCCGCCGAGCCGGGCACGAAGACCGTGTTCACGATGGTGCGCTTCGGCAATGTGCTCGATTCCTCCGGCAGCGTCGTCAAGCTGTTCCGCCGGCAGATCCAGGAGGGCGGGCCGGTGACGGTCACCCACCCCGACGTCATGCGCTATTTCATGTCGATCCCCGAGGCCGCCGAGCTGGTGATCCAGGCGGGCGCCATGGGCAAGGGCGGGGAGGTGTTCGTGCTCGACATGGCCGAGCCGGTCAAGATCGACGACCTTGCCCGCTCGATGATCCGCCTGATGGGGCTCGAGGTCAAGGACGAGGCCAATCCCAAGGGCGACATTGCCATCAAGTACACGGGCCTCAGGCATGGCGAGAAGCTCGCCGAGGAGCTGCTGATCGGCGAGAACACCACCACCACGCCGCATCCGCGCATCATGCGGAGCTGGGAGCCGGCCAAGACCATGGTCGAGGTCGAGCGCGAGCTGCAAGCCTTGCAGGCGGCGCTGACGCTGGGCCACATCGAGGCGATCCACGCTGTCCTCAGCCGCACCGTCGAGGGCTACACGCCCGAGACCCGTCATCTGCCGGTAAAGGCCGATGCGCTGGCCGACGACCAGAACCGCCGCATGCTGCACTGAGCGTCCAGTGGAGCGAATTTGACATTCGAGTCCCGGTTGCCGTTAGGCTCGTGCTCAAATGTCCAATTAAAAAGCTCCACTAGAATCATAAAGTTGCTAGCGGTCCTGATAAATCCGACATTTGCTCGGAGGTGTGCTGCGAGCGGATGCAAATGTCGGATTTGGACCACTAGCGATGCCTCCCCGAGCCAAAAAAGTTGCGATCGTTGCATCCTACGCGCCTTCGCTCCTCAATTTCCGCGGCGACCTGATCGCCGAGATCCGCCGCCGCGGTCACGAGGTGCTCGCGCTCGCGCCCGATCACGATGGGGCAACCACGGCGGCGCTCGCCCGGCTGGGGGTCGTGGCCGCGAGCTATCCGCTGCAGCGCACCGGGCTCAATCCCCTCTTCGACCTGAAATCCGTTCGAGCACTCAGAACGATTTTCGAGCGCTTCGAGCCGGACGTGGTGACGGGCTATACGCCGAAGGCCGCGATCTACAGCGCGATCGCGGCGGGCAAGGTGGGTGTGCCGCGCATCGTGCCGATGCTGACGGGCCTCGGCTACGCCTTTCAGGCGGGCGGCGGACTGAAGGTCAGGGCGGTGCGGCTCGCCACCACCTGGCTCTACCGGCTGGCCTTCCGGGCAAGTCACGCCGCGATCTTCCACAACCACGACGACCGGCAGGATCTGGAGCGGCTCGGCGTGATCCCGGCGCGGGTTGCACGCCACGTGGTCGGCGGCTCGGGCGTCGATCTGGGCGCCTTTCGCGAGGCGCCGCTACCACCACTGGCGGAAGGCCTCACCTTCCTGATGATCGCGCGGCTCGTGCGCTACAAGGGGATCGCGGAGTATTGCGAGGCGGCAGCAGCCGTGCGCGGCCGCAGCGGGACGGCACGCTTCCGCCTGATTGGCCCGCCCGAGCAGGGCCCAGCAGGCTTCCCGCTCGCCGAGATCGAGCGCCATGCGGGCACGGTCGAGTATCTGGGGCCGCGCAGCGACATTCGCGAGCAGCTTGCCGAATGCCATGTCTACGTGCTGCCCTCCTATCGCGAGGGCATGCCACGCACGGTGCTCGAAGCGATGGCGGTCGGGCGCCCGATCATCACGACCGACACCAATGGTTGCCGTGACACCGTCGATCAACCGGCAACCGGCCTGCTGGTACCGGTCGGCGATGCCGTCAAGCTCGCGGAAGCGATGGAATTCTTCCTGAAGCGGCCGGACCTGATCCCCGCCATGGCGCGTGCGAGCCGCAGGAAGGTGGAGCAGCAGTTCGACGTCCGCCTCGTCACCGAGCGGACGCTGGCGGCGCTCGAGCTCTGAGTTTGCCCCCCCTCATCCGGCCGGCCTGCGGTCGGCCACCTTCTCCCGCGCAGGGGGAGAAGGAAAAAACGAGCCTGTCCGCAACCATCACTCGACCTCGAACTTGATTGCGGTGCGGGCAAGCACGTCACCCTTGGCCGAGACCTTGCCCGTCGCCGCGGCCTCCTCGGTTGCCGTCTTCTCACCGGACTTCTTCTTGGGCTTGCCGGCCGTCGCTTGCTCGACCTCGATCTTGCGGGTGACGAACGAGCGATACTCGCCGAGCTCGGTCAACTGCTGCTTCTTGAAATCGTGCTTGATGCCGTCGACTTCCTTGCCCGAAGCGTTGCAGGCGGCAATCACCGCTTCTGTCCCCTTGTCTTTCAGGCGGAACTGGAAAGGCGCGCCGGCGCCTGGGAATTTCAGCTCCTCGCCGGCCTCGATCAGGTTCTTGCGCTGGAAGTCGTTGGGGAAGATCACCGTACCCTGACCAGCCGCATCGACGTTGATGAGGGTGAGGTTGCAGTCTTTTTTGGTCGAGACCGTGAACACCGCGAGGTCGCCCACCACGTAGGCCGATTTGTCGGAGAAAAGTGCCAGCTCGAAATCCCGCGAGAGCGCGGAATCCTCGCTCTTGGCGCCAATCGCCTCGGCCTTGCCGACACCCTGGGCCACGGCGAACGTATCGTCGGTGACTTTGGCCAACAGCTCCTTGAACGCGACCTCGAAGGTGTCGCGCGGCACCGTGCCCTGCTCGAGCCGGCGCTGCAGGCGGAAGATCTCGCCGCCGGCGCCCGCCAGACGAGCCACGAAATCCTCGCCCGTGATCCCGAACTCGGCGGCGGCGAACGCCAGATTGACGTCCTTCTCGTACTGCTTGGAGAGGGCATTGATCATCTCGACGCCGCCGATCTTGGCATCGGGCTCGAGCCCGGCTTGCTGCAGAGCGTCGCGGAAGCGCTTGGTGTCCTGGTCGATCAGCCCATCCATCTCCGCGTGCGGGGGATAGAGCGCATCGACCGCATCACGCACCGCTTTCGAAAAGGTCCGGTCAGCCGCCACGTGGGCGCGGATCTCGTCCTTGGCCTTGCGGAAACCCTGGTCGTGGCAGCCCATGCACGAGATGCCGTTGGTCACCGACAGGTCCTTCTGCGTCGTGTCCTGGACAATGTTGGTCGGCCCGGTGTCGAGCCGATCGCCCTTCGCCGTGCTCAGGTAATAGGCGTTGAAGCCGTTGGGGAGCGAGTAGATCGTCTCGCCACCATCGTGCTGGAAGGCATTGTCGCCGTCAGGGCCGAGCGGGTGCTCGAACAGGCTCTGGCGGTTCTGGTTGCCGGCGAAATCGTAGGAGGTCCAGAGCACTCCGGTCTTGATCGTATGGCGCTCGATCAGGCGATTGTTGCGCGAGACGCCCGAGATCTGGAAGCCAGCGCGCTTGGCGAGAAACTTCTTCAGGTTTTCCTCGATCGAGAGCTCGAGCGACTTCTGCAGCTCGCCGAACGATTTCGGCAGGCCGAGCAGGTCATGATAGAGGGGCGGGCGCGCGGCCGCGAAGGCCAGCCAGTCGCCGCGCACGAAGGGCAGCTCGGTCTTGGTCGCGCTCGCAACGAAATCGAACAGCTCGACGTCGGGCTTGGCTGCATAGGGATAGACAGCCAGCAGCTTCTCCCATTTGAGCGCGTCCCAGGCCAGATCGTCGAGATGGAAGCGGATGATCGTTTGCGCTTTGTCGACCGTTGCCAGCCGCAGCGCGTCGGAGTTGCTCGAGAGGCTATTGAGCAGCTTGATCACCGCCTGGCGATCGACCGCGAGCTGGTCGTCGCTGATGCAGGCGTTGTAGAGGTTGGCGAGCGTGACGTAGCGCAGCCCCGCGATGCGATGATCGGGCTGAGCTTGCAGGTCGGCGGCGATGGCGTTGACGATCTGCTCGTTGCCGATGGTGGCGCGGCCCTGGCAAGCGGCCGTTTGCGTAGCGCCGAGGGAAGCGATCCAATCCCGGATGGCGCTCACCTCGTCCGCGCTCGGCTCGGCACCGGTGAACTCATAGTAGGTGTCGTAGGGCATCTCCTTCTTCACGATCTGCTTGTAGAGGCGTGAGGCATCCGGATTGCCGGGTCGTATGAGGTTGGGGTCGGCCGCGATCTCGTCGAGATGCAGGATGTTGCCGAAGTTTTTGGCGGGCCGCAGCCGGTTCAGTCGTCCGTCCTGGTGGCAGCGAGAACAGTTTTTCTCGAGCGCCTGGAACGCCTTCAGCGCGACCGGATCGGCCGGCAACGGGATCGCCACGGGGTCGGCAGCGGCGGTTGCGGGATTGTCGGGTGTCGACCCAGCCGGAGCAGCAGTCCCGGCAGCGGCAGCGGGAGCGGTGGTTGCGCTGTCCGGCTTGGGCGCCGTCTCGGTCGTGGGAGCCTGCGCGGCCGCCTCGGCTGCCGGCTGCTCCTCGGCCCGCGCGCCGATTGGGGCGGGACCCGCGCCACACGTCAGCGCGAGCAGAAACACGCACGCCGCCAGGCGTCGTAGAGCAAGCTCGGTGTGTCCAGGTGTCATGCGCATCTCCCAGCCCTCTCGTTCTCAGCCCGGATCGTACTGATGCTCCGGTGCTGAATGTTGGTTGAACATGCGCTCGCGGGAACGCTCGTTACGCACGATATTTTGTTGCAAACGATAATTTCCAGAGCTTGAAAAGTGCCTCCGCCGGCCTTTGCACCGAAGAAACACGGTAAACGACTGCTGCATCGCACGCGTGCCTGCTGATGCGAGCATGCCGTGCGGCGCCGAAAGGCGGCCGGCTATTTCTTCTTCGGCTTCGGATTGGCAATCGCCGGCAAGGACTTGAGATAAGTTGCGATCGCAGCGCGGTCCTCCGGCGACAACTTCGCCATGTTCTCCTGCACGGCGACCATCGGGCCGCCGAAGCTGTTGAAATCGGGGCGGAAGCCCGTCGCGA
>JANPDA010000312.1:0-11511 GCA_031431235.1 Hyphomicrobiaceae bacterium | reverse complement strand
GTGAACTGCGACGCAGTCTATGATGTTCATATCGAGCGGCAATTCGAATCCAAACTCACCCTTCTTGAGATTCGAGTGGGCGGTGTCGCGTCTGGCGATGATGCGCAGCTCGTGCTCGTAGGAAAACACAGGGCGCTTAATCGTAGCTTGGACTATCTGCTGCGGGGTAGTGTCCGGCGGCTCCCGTCTTTGAGCACGATCGGCCGTACCCCCAGTTGCCGCAAATAGGCGGTGACTTCAGTGAGTGCGCCGTCGTCGTGGCCGTGGACCACGAAGGCCGAAGTCTGCTCGCTATCCCGCGATGATAGAGTGCCGCCTGTACTTGCAGCCTCCTCGGCGAGCTCGTGAGCAAGTTCTTGAACGATTTCAGTCGATGCTTGCGAGTTAACTGTCCACCCGAGCGCCGCGGCAATTTTTTGTGCGGCCATCGTAAAATCAGGATACAATGGATCGACGGAAACGAAACTGATATGTTTTAGCTGCGGAGGCATCAATGAATCGTCGCCGAACACAACCGGAATGACCGATCGTCCAGTCGCTGAAGCAATTCCAATTTCTCTAAGAACAAAACTAGTCTTTGCCGAGTCTTCCGTAACGACCACCACCATGGATTTTGTCCGAGCCAGCGCTTGACCGATGACTTCGGCGAAATTGTCGCCCGGAGCTAGATCATTAAAATCCGCCCAGACCGTCAAACCAATCTCGATCATCGCAGTGCAAAGCGAGGTGGCAATTCTAACGTCTTGCCGCGCATAAGAAATGGTCGCGTCGATTGGGTCCGACATAGCCGCCCCCCACCTCAAAACATCGCTGGATGCACGCGGTCGGGGGGGGCGTGGCCGTCCATGAAGGTCTTGATGTTGACGATGACCTTTTCGCCCATGTCGATGCGGCCTTCGATCGTGGCCGAGCCCATGTGGGGCAGCGCCACCACGCTCTTGGAGGCGATGAGCTTGGGGTTGACGGCGGGCTCGTGCTCGAACACATCGAGCCCGGCGCCCGCGATCTCGTTCGCCTCGATCATGCGGGCGAGCGCGTTCTCGTCGATCACCTCGCCGCGCGCGGTGTTGACCACATAGGCGGTCGGCTTCAACAGCTTCAGGCGGCGCGCCGACAGCAGATGGAAGGTCGCGGGCGTGTGCGGGCAGTTGACCGAGACGATGTCCATCCGGGCGAGCATCTGGTCGAGCGAATCCCAATAGGTCGCCTCCAGCTCCCGCTCGGTCTCTTCCGCCACCCGACGGCGGTTGTGATAATGGATCTGCAAGCCGAAAGCTTTGGCGCGCCGGGCGACTGCCTGCCCGATCCGGCCCATGCCGATGATGCCGAGCCGCTTGCCGTAAATGCGGTGGCCGAGCATCCAGGTCGGTGCCCAGCCCTGCCAGTGGGTCTTGGGGTCCTTCATGAACATGGTGCCTTCGGCGAGCCGGCGCGGCACCGCGAGGATCAACGCCATCGTCATGTCGGCGGTGTCCTCGGTCAGGACGCCGGGCGTGTTGGTGACGATGATGCCGCGATTGCGCGCCGTATCGAGGTCGATGTTGTCTACACCCGTGCCGAAGTTGGCGATCAGCTTGAGTTGCGGTCCCGACTGCGAAAGTGCGACCCGGTCGATCCGGTCGGTGACGGTCGGCACCAGCACATCGGCGGTGCGGCAAGCCTCGACGAGCTGGGCTTGGCTCATCGGCTTGTCATCGAGATTGAGGCGTGCGTCGAACAACTCGCGCATCCGTGTCTCGACCGTATCGGGCAGCTTGCGCGTCACGATGACGAGGGGTTTCTTTTGCGTCATGGCGCTGTTCCCCGGATGTTGACCGTCTTCTTGTGGAGAGGCTTTGAAGCAGGTTGCCGCCTTCTAACAGACATGTTGCCCGCTGACAAAGGCGCAACGCTCGCCTACGGGGCGATGCAGCATGCGAGCCGCTTGATCCTCCGCCCAAATCGTGGTCTTGCCAAGCTATGCGACAAGGTTTGGCAACGCGCATCGTCAGCATTCTCGCCGCGGCACTGCTCGGAGCGGCAGCGGCGGGCGCCGGCGAGATCGTGTCCGGCCAGCCGGTGCCGCGCTATGTCAGCCTCAAATCCGACCGCGTGAACGTGCGCAAAGGCCCTGGCACCGACTATCCGATCGACTGGGTCTTCAACCGCGCCGGGCTCCCGGTCGAGGTGATCGACGAGGTCGAGACCTGGCGGCAGGTACGCGACAGCGAAGGCGCCAAGGGCTGGGTGCTGCAGAGCCTGTTGTCGGGCCGCCGGACAGCGCTGGTGCTGCCATGGGAGACCGGCACGACGACGGAGGGCGCCAGCATGACCGTTCCCGTGCATGCGACCGCCAGCGCGTCCTCCACCGTTGTCGCGCTGGTGGAGGCTGGCACACTCGCGAGCCTGCTCTCCTGCGACCGGTCCTGGTGTCACGTCTCGATCGAGGGCGAGCGCGGCTATGTGGAGCAGATCAAGCTCTGGGGCGTCTACAAGGACGAGACGATCGAGTAGGCGGCGGGCCGGCGGCCTCAGTGCAGACGCCCGCCATTGGGCACGGCGCGCTCAGGTCCGATCAGCACAACGGCGCCGTCGGCATCGGGAAATCCCAGAGTCAGCACTTCCGACATGAAGGGGCCGATCTGGCGCGGCGGGAAGTTGACGACGGCGGCCACCTGGCGCCCGATCAGGGTTTGCGCCGCGTAGTGCACGTTGATCTGCGCCGAGGTCCGCTTCGTCCCGATCTCCGGCCCGAAATCGATCCAGAGCTTGAATGCGGGCTTGCGGGCCTCGGGAAACGGCTCGACCTTCACCACCGTGCCGACGCGGATGTCGACTGCGAGGAAGTCATCGAATCCGATGGTTGCGGGCTTGCTGCTGCTGCCGGTCATGGTGTCCTCAGATGGTGTCCTCAGAATGTGCGCGGCTCCGGGCTCGCGTTGTCGTTGCCGCTGGAGGGAGACGACCGGGCAGCACTGCTGTCGCCACCATCGGGCTCGGCATTGCCGTTGCGGCGAGCAAAGCCGCCTGCCACGCGATCGAGCACCCGGCGCACGCCGTCGCAGGCGTTCTCCACCAGCCCGATCCAGCGCTCGCCGTCCCTGAGCCTCCGGTCGACGGCCGCCATGGTGCGGGCAAGGCCGGGGTCGTCATCGGCGAGGAAGATCGGCAAGACCCTGGCATAGAGCGCCGCCAGACCCGTGACTCGGGCCGCGCCCGTTGCGCCGTCCGCCGGGATGCCAGCCGCCGCCAGCAACCAGCCCTGCGACGCGATGAAGCCGCGGGCCGAGACTTCGCCCGGCATGGTGCGCACCGCGTCCAGGATCCCCCGCAAGCCCGGCCGGAAGGGCGCGAGCACGTCGAAACGCGTCATCAGCGCATCGAACAGCCGGTCACGTGCGCCGGCGCTGCGCTCGAGGCGGAACTCCATCCGCCGCGCCACCTCGTCATCGACGGCGCGCGTGAAGCCCGCGAGAATGTCGGATTTGGCCGCGAACTCGTTGCGCAGATCGACCAGTGTCACGCCCGCCTCGCGCGCGACGTCGAACAGAGCGATCTCGCGATAGGGGCGCTCGGCGGCGAGTTTCATGAGCGCGGCAATGGTGCGGCCACGCGGGGTCGAATGATCGAGCATGAGGATCTCCTTCGTCGGCAACGATAGCCTTGCCTGCCCAAAGAAGCCACTCCCGCGCTTGGCGTGGCATGGCGGCCCATCTGCCAGCTGGACTTGCACGCTAGAGGATACTGGCGCGACTGGCCGAAAGCCATTATAAGACACTTCGAGCTTGCCCATGGCACCGATGCCAGCGGGGCATGATCGATTGTTTCAAACGCCAGCGGTCTCGACCGCGGTCGACAGCAACAGCACCGCGCCCGGCGGCCGGGGTCTGCTGGCGGCATTGGTCAGCGGCAGGAGAGTGACATGGCAGTTCCGAAAAAGAAGACGTCCCCCTCGCGGCGCGGCATGCGCCGGTCGGCCGATGCGCTGAAGGCGCCGGCCTATGTGGAGGACAAGGAGTCGGGCGAATTGCGCCGGCCCCACCACATCGACCTCAAATCCGGCAAGTACGGCAAGCTGCAGGTGTTGCCGCCGAAGTCGGACGATTTCTGAGGCGGGTGGCGAAGCGGCGCCATCGTTTGCACCCATTGGACACCAACCGTGTGCGGGCGTGACGCGCCCGCCTGCGGACAGGCGCGTATTGGCTGCTTGCCGCCGATCGGCTATTGAGACTGGTGCCGAAGGGCTGGCGGATTTTGCCGGCCGGGCGGCGGAGATGTGAGGGGTCACGGCCTCGCGGCAACGAGCTCGCGCAGGACGTCAACGGGAGGAAGTCATGTCGCTCAAGGGCATTCCGCTGCTGGTGCTGTCGCTGATCATCTACAACGCCTATGTGTTCCTCGGCGGCGGCTCGGCGCCTGAAGAGATCTTCTACGGCGCTCCCGTGGTCAAAGATGCAACCACCGCCGCCATCGAAGGCGCCCATCTCTTCATTTGGCCGCTGCCCAATGGCGGCTGGTCGTTCCGCGTCGGCGACCTCATCCTCACACTCTCGATCATCCTGCTCGCCCTCGAGGTGATCAAGGCGACCTACACGCGCGGCTCCGGCCTCGCCGACCAGGCGCTGTCGATGATCCTGTTCGTGATCTTCATCGTCGAGTACCTGCTGGTCGACAAGGCCGCGACCTCGCTGTTCTTCTATCTGACGCTGCTGTCGGGCTTCGACGTGGTCGTCGGCTCGATCGTCGGCATCAGGACGGCGCGCCGCGACATCGGCTTTGGCGGCGACGACCAATAGGCCGCCAGTGGCCTCGGACGCTTGCTCGACTACATCGAAGCGAGGCTCGGTCGCGCGATCGGGCCTCGCTTGCCTCGGAGCGAGATTTATCCAATCGTTAATCCTGAATTCGCTAAGCTGCCACTGACCAATGTCCGGGCTCGCGTGTCCGGCGTTGCTGTTGGCAACGAGGCGGAGCCTGACCTTTGACCCATCGTCCCGAGCCGGGCGCACGGACCTCCGGCAATCCGCCGGCGAGCGAGCCGAGGCCAGGCGCCCGTCAGCCGGCGCCCACGCCGCGCTTTGACATCGAGGCGATCGTCGCGGCAGCCGGCCACACCTCCTATCAGTGGGACCTGCGGTCCGACGAGATCGATTGGCAGACGAACGCGCCGGCCGTTCTCGACGTGGGCTCGCTGCAGCACGTCGCCAGCGGGGCCGCCTATCACATGATGATCGCGACCGAGCATTCAGGCGCCCGGTTCGATCTGATCCGCAACAGCAAGGTCATCGATGCCGGCCAAGGCGTTGCCTATCGGCTGCGCTACCGGTTCCTGCCCGATGGCCGGCGCGGTGCCCGCGGTTTCTGGCTCGAGGACGAGGGCCGCTGGTTCGCCGGCCGCGACGGGGCGCCGGGCTCGGCAATGGGCGTGCTGCGGCGGGTCGATGACCAGCTCGCCGGCGAGCAGCGACTGCTCTATCTGAGCGAGCGCGACCAATTGACGGGCCTCATGAACTCGAGCCGCCTGGTTGGCGTGATCGAGTCGGCCTTTGTCGAGGAGCGGGCTACGGGCAAGCCGTTCGCATTCATGATCGCCTCGATCGACAATCTCTCGCGCATCAACGAGACCTTCGGATTCGAGATCGGTAACGAGGTGATCCGCGAGGTCGCCGCCACCTTGAACCAGCAGCTGCGGGGCTGCGACGAGATCGGGCGCTTCTCCTCCAACAAGTTCGGCGCGATCGTGCACGATTGCGATATCAACGGCGTGCAGGCGGTTGCCCGGCGCATGCTCGAAGCTGTCGGCGGCGAGGCGATCGCAACCTCGGCCTGCCGGATTGCGGTGACGGCAGCGATCGGCGCGGTGCTGGCGCCTCGCCACGCAGAGACGATGCAGGAAGTTTTCGGCAATGCGCTCGACGCGCACGAGGAGGCGAAATCGCGCCGTGGCAATGGTTTCCAGGCTTATGCGCCGAGCGCGGCCAGGATCTCATCGCGCAAGCAGAACATCGCCATGACCGACGGCATCATCGAGGCGCTCGACGAGGGCCGGATCCGGCTCGCTTTGCAGCCGATTGTGCGCGCCGACACGCTGCAGCCGGCCTTCAGCGAGTGTCTCCTGCGGATGCAGATGCCCGACGGCGGCATCGTGACGGCGGGCGAGTTCATGCCTATCGCCGAGCAGCTCGGCCTGGCACGGCTGCTCGACCTGCGTGTGCTGCAGTTGGCGGTCGAGCACCTCCGCGCCAATCCGAGCGCCCATCTCTCCTTCAACGTCTCGGGCCAGACCGCGGGCGATCACGAGTGGCTGGTCACGCTGCACCGCCTGACCGGTGGCGACCGCAGCCTCACCTCGCGGATGATCGTGGAAATCACCGAGACCGCGGCGATCGAGGAGCTGGAGGAATGCCGCGGGCTGGTCGATGCCTTGAAGGACCTGGGCTGCCGGGTGGCGATCGACGATTTCGGTGCCGGCTACACCACCTTCAAGAACCTGCGCCATCTGGGCGCCCACATCGTCAAGATCGACGGCTCCTTCATCCGCAATCTCGGCCGCGATGCCGCGGACCGCGTCTTCGTCGAAGCGCTGGTGCGCCTCGCCCGGCATTTCGACATGGAGACCGTCGCCGAGTTCGTGAGCAACGATCAGAGCATCGCCATCCTGCGCAAGGCCGGTGTCACCTATCTGCAGGGCAACCATCTGGGGCCTGCCACACTGGTGTCCCGGGTCTGAAGCTCGCTGCCACCCTGCAACGGGGGCAGGACACTCCTCAGCTCTTCAGCCGGTAGCCGGTCCTGAAGATCCACCAGACGATCGCAAGGCATACCGCCAGGAACGAAAAGGTCACGGCGAGGCTGATGGCGATACCGACGTCGGCTTCGCCATAAAAGCTCCAGCGGAAGCCGCTGATGAGGTAGACGACCGGATTGAACAGGGAGACCGTCTGCCAGAACGGCGGCAGCACGCTGATCGAGTAGAAGGTGCCGCCGAGAAAAGTGAGCGGCGTGATGATCAGCAGCGGCACGATCTGCAGCTTCTCGAACCCGTCCGCCCAGATGCCGAGAATGAAGCCGAACAGGCTGAAGTTGACGGCCGTCAACACCAGGAATGCGGTCATGGCGAAGGGGTGCTCGATCTCGAAAGGCACAAACAGCGCGGCGGTCGCAAGGATGACGAGGCCGAGGATGATCGACTTCGTCGCCGACGCCCCGACGTAGCCGAGCACGATCTCGAACGAGGAGACGGGAGCGGAGAGCAGCTCGTAGATGGTGCCCACGAACCGGGGCATGTAGATGCCGAACGAGGCGTTCGAGACACTCTCGTTGAGCAGCGTCAGCATGATCAGCCCGGGCACGATGAAGGCGCCGTAGGGGACCCCGTCGATCTGGGGCATGGCGGTGCCGATCGCTGCCCCGAACACCACGAAGTAGAGCGAGGTCGCAACCACCGGCGAGACCAGGCTCTGCATCAGCGTCCGCCCGAAGCGGGCCATCTCGAACAGGTAGATCGCTTTCACGGCTTCGAGGTTCATGCCCGCTGCCTCACCAGGTCGACGAAAATGTCCTCGAGCGAGCTCTGCGAGGTTCTGAGGTCGTGGAAGCGGAGCCCGGCGTCCCGCAGCCCCTGCAGCAGCGCCGTGATTCCGGTCCGCTCCGCTCTGGTGTCGTAGGTGTAGACGAGCTCTCGTCCCTGCGAGGCGAGCGTGAGGCCGTAGCCGGCAAGCGCCGCCGGGACCTCGCTCAAGGGCGCATGCAACTCGATCGTCAGCAGCTTGCGGCCGAGCTTCGTCATCAGCGCGGCCTTCTCCTCGACCAGGATGATCTCGCCCTTGCTGATCACGCCGATGCGGTCGGCCATCTCCTCGGCCTCCTCGATGTAGTGGGTCGTCAGGATGATGGTGACACCGGACGCCTGGAGATCGCGTACGACGTTCCACATGTCCTTCCTCAGCTCCACGTCGACGCCTGCCGTCGGCTCGTCCAGGAACAGGATGCGCGGCTCGTGGGCAAGGGCTTTGGCGATCAGCACGCGCCGCTTCATGCCGCCCGAGAGCGTGCGGATCTTGCTGTCTTTCTTGTCCCACAGCGACAGGTCCCGCAGCACCTTCTCGATGTGGGCCGGGTTGGCGGGCTTGCCGAACAGGCCGCGGCTGAAGCTCGCCGTCGCCCAGACGGTCTCGAAGGCATCCGTCGTCAGCTCCTGCGGCACGAGGCCGATCAGGGAACGGGTGGCGCGGTAGCCGGCAACGATGTCGTGGCCCTCGACCGTCACCGTGCCGCCGCTCGCCCTGACGATCCCGCAGACGATGCCGATCAGTGTCGTCTTGCCAGCGCCGTTGGGGCCGAGGAGGGCAAAAATCTCGCCCCGCCTGATGTCGAGGTCGATGCGTTTCAGCGCTTCGAAGCCCGTCGCATAGGTCTTGGAGAGGCTCTTGATCGAGATGATGGGGGGCATGGTGCGGACTGCCTCGCGCTGTCGGCTGCTGGTGTCGGGATCAGGTGCCGTCGCAGGCCGCCTCGAGCTTCGCGATGTCGAGCTTCACCATGCCCATGATCGCAGTCATGGCGCAGGCCGCGCTTCCGCAATCCGCTTCAGATTGGCGAGGCCCTCGTCGAAATCCTTGCCCACCATCTTGTCGCAATCGATGAAGAGGGTCATCACCTTGGCCAGCAGCGGCTGGCGGCCGCTCATGGCCCAGGTGACGTCGGTTGCCGCCCCGCTGGGCTCCAGCGTGAACTCGACCGTGTTGTCGGCCTTCATCGGTTTCGTCATGACGAGGCGCATCACAACTTTCGAGCTCGGCACGGCATCGACGATCTCGATCGAGCCCGTGCCGGATTTCGGACCGGCGAACTCATGGGTTGCGCCCTTGCCGCTCTGAGGCCCCGAATAGGTGCCCTTGCCTGCCGTCTCGCGCAGTGCAAAGGGGTTCCAGCTGTTCATGACTTTCAGATCATCGATCAGCGGGAACAGCCGCTCCGGCGCCGCCGCGATACGCGCAGTGCGGGCGAAGCGGAACTGGTCGGGCTTGCTTGCGGCCAAAGCGAGGATGACACCGATCACGACGACGATCGCCACGAGCAGGGCGATACCGAGGATTCCAAACATGACGATAGCTCCCTTCGCTCAAGCTCGGCCCGGCGTCATTGCCGTCCGCAACTGCTCCATATGTTCAATCCATTGCGCACGGATCTGGTCGAGATCGACTGTCGATGCGAGCCCGTCATGATTGACGCCGACCAGCGTCTTGCTTCGCGCCTTGGCCTCGAAACTCAAGGCGACTTTCGAGCCCCCGGCAAGCTGGCAGCGCCAGTACAGCCGCTTCGCCGTGTCGCTCTGCGTGGGGCTGCCCACCAACTCCTTGCCGCTGACGGCAAGTGGCGTCTCACACAGGGCGCGCCATAGGGCACGGACGGCCGCCGGTTCCCCCTCGATCGTCCGGGACAGCGAGACATTGAACCGTCCGTCGCTGCCTTGGCCCGGAACGCGCTTGCCCGTCTGCTGCTCGTAGGCAACCGCGATCGTCTGCGCCCACCAGTCCGAGACGCTTTGTTTGCGAATCAGGTCGACGATTTCGCCATGGCTCGACTTCGCCGCACCAAGCCTGTCGAGATCGGCGCGCCAGACCGGCCAGCCGCGACCGGTTCCGCGCTCGATCTTGGCCGTGTCGATGGGTTTGACCATGGCCGTGCTCCCCCTGTTGGCGTTCGTGTGGCATTCTGGCTTCAGGACACACCAGCAGCGCTCGCTGCTTGCGGCTTTGAAATTTGCCCATTCGGCCTGCAAACATCAGCCCTGAATATTGGGCTCGACGAGCCTGCCGAGCTGGATGAGCGACTCCTGCCAGCCGAGATAGCAGGCTTCCAGCGGAATGACGGAGGGCACGCCTGCCTGCTCGATGTCGATCTCCGTCCCGAGCGAAACTTTGCTCAAGGTTACGGTTACGCGCATTTCTCCAGGCAGGTTCGGATCATCGAATCTGTCAGTGTAGATGATGCGCCGATGCGGCACGAGCTCGATGTACTCGCCACCGAACGAGAGGCTATTGCCTGTCGTGAAGTTCGTGAACGACATCTTGAAAGTGCCACCGATCTTTGCCTCCAAGTGGTGAACCTTGGCGGTGAAGCCGTTGGGAGGGAGCCACTTGGCCAAGGCGTCGGGATCGAGGAACGCGCGATAGATTTTCTCTGGAGGCGCGGCGAGGACACGATGCAGTCGAACGGTATTGGTCGACGCGGTCGCCGGTTTGGACTTCTTCTGCGTCATCGGATCATACTCCCAGTCGGCTCTCGGACTTGAACAACAATTGCACATAGCGGCGCAGATGATCGATCGACTGCGCGGCAATCTCGGGGCCGCCCCTCGCCTTCGCCAGGATGAAGGCACCCTGCAATACGGCCTGCATGTGGAGCGCAAGGCTCCGCGCGGTCCAATCGGCGTTGATGCGATGCGTCTCCAAGGCTTCCGCGATATCGGCCTCCACCCTGGCCGCATGCTCCTCGATCGAGCTTGCGCAGGCATCCCGGATCGCCGGATGACTGTCATAGGTCTCCTGCAGCATCGTTCCCGCCAGGCAGGTGAACTCCGGCACCTTGCCCTGCAGGACCTCCTTGCGAAAATCGATGTAGCCGAGCACCCGGTCGAGCGGATCGATATGGCGATGATAGGGCGCTCCCGCGAAGAAGGCGCCCGTCACCTCCGACCAGTAATGTGCAGCAGCCACGCCGAGGTCCACCTTCGACGCGAAGTGGTGGAAGAACGCGCCCTTCGTCACGCCGGCCGCGTGGCACAGATCCTCGACGGTCGTCGCCGCATAGCCCCTCTCCCGGACCAGCGACAGAGCGGCATCGAGCAACTTGATCCTTGCCGTCGGGCCATTCGCTGGTCGGGGCAAATCGGTCTCCATGAATTAATACATACCAACTGGTTGGTACGTTGTCAAGGCCGATCCTGCTGCCACGCTCCGGCTGGCAAGCAGCGGTTAACGCAACTCTGCCAGGCTCGAAGGTCTCGTTTCGCCTCGGGGGCTGGCATGCGTGGCAAGGTGCTGAGACAGATTCCATTCGACGGCATCGTCTGCATGGGCGGGCTCGACTGGTGGTACCACAATCGCGGCCATTTCGATTTCCAGATCCTGCGCCGGCTCGCGCGGCAAATGCCGGTGCTCTATGTCAACTCGATCGGCGTCAGGATGCCTTCGCCCGGCGGCGACCCCCGTTTCATCGAGCGGGTGGGTCGCAAGCTCGCGAGCCTGAAGCGCGGTCTCGTGCATGTCGAGAACGGTTTTCACGTCTTCTCCCCGGTGTCGGTGCCCGGTGGCGCCGGGCGGCTCGCGACCGGCTGGGCGCTGGCACCCCAGATCCGCCTGGCGGCGCGCCGCGCGGGGCTACGCCGGCCGTTGCTGTGGGTGCACTGCCCGGTCGACGGCAGCCTGATTGAAGCGCTGCGGCCCGCGGCGGTGCTGCTGCAGCGCACCGATCGGTTCGAAGCCTTTCCCGAGGGTGATCCGGTGGTGCTCGGAGGGATGATCGCGG
>JANPDA010000311.1:0-10005 GCA_031431235.1 Hyphomicrobiaceae bacterium | reverse complement strand
CATGGGCGCGGGCGGTCCGATCACGGCGCTGCCGATCACCCTCGAGCATGGCGACATCCGCGCCCTCGGCTTCCGATTCGGCAACCTCGCCTATGCGCCCGACGTGAGCGCAGTGCCCCCAGCGGCCAAGGCGGCGTTGGCAGGCCTCGATGCGCTCGTCATCGACGCGCTGCGCTATACGCCACATCCGAGCCATCTCTCGGTCCGCCAGTCGCTCGTCGTGATCGCCGCGCTGCAACCCAGCCGCGCCGTGCTCACCCACCTCCACATCGACCTCGACTACGCGGCGCTCGCCGCCGAGCTCCCTGCCAACGTGGTACCGGCATATGACGGCATGGAGATCGCGTTCGAAGGCTGAGCGCCTATCTCAACGCGGCAGCAATCGCATCGAATGCCGCGTAGTGCAGATGGTCGATGCCATCCTCGACCGGCAGCTCCTGGGACGATTGCTTGGCGATGACGATGTCGCCAGCGCCATCAACGACCAGCCATTGCCCATGGATGCCGGCGGCCATGGTGCTACCGCTGTCGACCCGATTGTACCATTTGCTGCGATAGCGGCAGCTCGACATGAAGCTCAGCATGTCGCCGCGCGCCCATTGCTCGACGCTGCCGCCACCCCGGGTGTCGTCGATCCAATCGCCCGGGACCACCTGGCGGCCATGGGCGACGCCACGACAGCGGATCAGCTCGCCGAACCGGGCGAGGTCGGCGATGGTGACGCAGAGACCGCCTGCCGTGCGCGCGGCTCCCGCGGGATCGACCGTGATGTAGGCGTCGGATGCCGCACCCATCGGCTGCCAGATCCGCTCGGACATCATCTCGGCGAAACGCTGCCCGCTCGCACGTTCCAGCACCCAGCCGAGCAGGTCGGAATTGGGTGAGCGGTAATGGATGCGGTCGCCGTGGGCATGCGAGGCCTTCGCGAGCGTGGGGAGGAATGTGTGCAGCGTTGCCTCAGAGTCAGACCGGCGCGGGTTCCAGCCGCTCGCCTCGCGGTACCTGAGGAAGGTCTCGTCCGGATTGAGGTAGGCTTCCTCGAAGCGCACCGACACCGTCATGTCGAGCAGGTGGCGCACCGTGGCATCGCCATAGGCCGAGCCCTTCACCTCGGGGATGTAGCGGGTGACGGGGGCGTCGGGATCGAGCACGCCGTCGGCCTCGAGGATGCCGGCGAGGATCGCGGTAAACGACTTCGTCACGGAAAAAACGATGTGGGGCGCGATCGACGCCTCCTCGGTGCGATACCATTCGCAGACGACCACGCCGCGGCGCAACACCATGAAGGCGTCGGTGAAGGTGTCGTCGAGGAAACGAGTGAGCGTCGTCTCGCCCCCCTGCGGCGATGTGATCACCAGGCGCGACAGGTCGGTGAGCGAGCGCGCCAGCGTTGCAGCTGGTCCGGGGCCAGCCGCGATCCTGGCCGATGGGATCAGCTCGCGGACCCGGGTGAAACCGAGGCGGCTGAACGGCGCAGTGCGCCAGTTGCCGAGATGGAGGCCGTCATTCTCTGCCGTGGTCACGCTCGAGTGCTCCGCTGATTGATCCCGTTCAATCGTTTCTGGCATCTTTTGCCAGCCCCCGGTCCATGGCAATCCACTGCCATGCGGCATGCCAGCCTTGATCCTGCTGCCCGAGGCGGACATCTTGTCGCCGGAAATGTCGGCAATCGCTCGGGGCCAGAGGACGGCGTCGCGCCAATCTGGGAGGTTGGACCATGATTTTCAAGCTTTCTCGCCGGGCGCTCGGGCTAGGCGCCTTCGGGACGGGGATTGCGGCCGCCGCCATGACGACCGGTGCCAAAGCCAGATCGATCGACGACATCGTCGCTGGCAATACGCTCAGAGTCGGCATTCATCCCAACTCCCCGCCCTTCTCGTCGCGCAATGCGGCCGGCGAGATGGAAGGCTTCGACGTGGCGATCGCGACCATGATCGCCCAGGAGATGGCGATTCCCAATGTGGAGTGGGTGCTGACGGAGACGGCTCAACGCATTCCGTTCCTGGTCGAGGGCACGATCGACATGGCGCTCGGTGGCCTCACGCGCAATGCCGAGCGGATGCGGCAGATCAAGTTCACGTGTCCCCTCCATACCGAGGTGATGGGCGTGCTGACGACGCAGAGGTCCAAGGTCAAACGCTGGCAGGATCTGAACGACGACACGGTCACGCTCGCCGACGTCACCGGCGCCTGGACCATCGGCTGGGCGCGCCAGAACCTGCCGAAGGCCAAGCTGGAGGTGGTCGCCAGCCCGGCGGATGCGGTCAAAGCGGTTGCCGAAGGGCGCGCCACCGCGATCGTCGAGATGCTCGATTTCTTCGTGACTTTCACCAAGGCCCATGCCGGCACGAAATGGCGGGTCTTGCCCGAGAAAATCGACATCGGCTGGGATGCGATCGGCGTCAGCAAGGATAGTCACGAGCTGAGAGACGTCCTCAACATCATCCTCTACAAGCTGCATTCGAGCGGCTTCGTGGACGCGCAATGGCAAAAGGCATTCGGCACTGCGATGCTCGAGAAGGTCCCGGCGCAACCCTATTTTTGACGGGCTCGAGCTGATCGGGGTACCAAGAGGGTCAGACTCGGCCGCCGGCCGAACCGGCAACGCCCGCGTTCGTTGCCGGCACAATTTCGGACGAGTTTAATATTATCGTATTCATTCGGTGCTGCAATCGGCCGCATGAATGCTAGAATGGCCTCCAGGCTCGCTCGTTGCCGCATTCGGACCATCGGGGTCCGGCGGC
Organism: Hyphomicrobiaceae bacterium; assembly: GCA_031431235.1. GTDB lineage: Bacteria > Pseudomonadota > Alphaproteobacteria > Rhizobiales > Hyphomicrobiaceae > JANNSW01. The sequence continues at coordinate 7,261 of JANPDA010000311.1, read as the reverse complement.
AAGGCGTGAGGCCAGAGAGTGGCTGTCTCGGGGTGCGCGGGAACGCTGCGTCCTTGCGTTCGTCGAATGTGCAAAGCGGGTCGAATTCGGGAGTACTGACTGATGTCAAGCAAGGTTGAGGAATTCGGCCTGCCCTCGCCGCACAGCCGATATGAGCTACCGGCAAGTGGATACGAGTCCCAGGAGAACGAGATGCAACCGCTGCCGAACGGCGTGTCGGTCGTGCGCCGCTCGCCCATGCTCTACCGCCCGGCGCAACTGGCCGAGGACGAGACCATTCTCGCCTGCAGCCATCATGCCCACGAGATCGCCCGGGCGCACGGCGCTCGCGAGGTCATGCTCGAGCATCTGGTGCATGCCTTCGCGCGGGTCGCGTCGGCTTCGGCGATCCTGGAGGACAGGGGCATCAACGTGGAAGCCCTGCGGCGCGACAGTGCTGCCGTGATCTCGAGCGAGATCCCGGTCGACCAGGCGGTCGGCTATGGGCAGCTGCGTGCCTCGCGCGACTTCAACACGGTGATGTTCCTGGCCGCGGCGGGCGCCAGCCATCGCGACGAGAAGGCAACGGGCGTACGGGACGTGCTCGAGGCCCTGCTCAAATACGATCCCAAATCGCGGGCCGTTCGCCTGATCAAGCGCCATGCCTTCGGGGCCGATCTCGAGGACCGGCCGGATCCGATGCAGGAAATGCGCAACGCGTTCGAGCGGCTGGCGAGCGATCTGCGCGCCGGACAGGAGCGCGTTGCCGCCGAGCTGCGGCTCGCCCTCACCGATATGAAATCCGCCCAGACCAATCTCGCAAGCGATGTCGCCAGCGACCGCCACATGGTGGGGGACCGCCTGAAGCATTTGGCCGATGCTGCGGCGAGCGGGCGTGCCGATCTCGGCACGCTGCAGCGCCTCGTTTCCGATCGTCTGCAGGCAATCGAGCGTGTGGCAGGTCAGGCCGGGGGAGCAAGCCAGATCCAGACCCTGTTCGGCGACCGGTTCCTGCAGATTCACAAAGGTCTCGATGGCCAGCGCACCGACCTGCAGCGCATGGAAGCAGGTGTGGCGGAGCGCCTCAAGGGTGTGGAGCGCGCGATCGAGATGCGATTGGGCGATGCCGCACGGACCTGGAGCACGCTCGGTGAGCGGCTCACGGCCATCGAGGATGCCGTGACCTCGGTGCAGCCCTCGGACGGGGGCGGCGTGAGCCACGCCGTCGAATCGCGCCTCGAGGCACTGCAAAAGGCGGTCGAGGGCCAGCGTCTCGACTGGCAGCGCATCGAGAGCGGGAACAGCGAGCGGCTGCGGGCCTTCGAGCGCACGATCGACGCGCAGGTCACCGGTCTGCAGCGGCACTGGTCGGGTTTCGGCGAGAGGTTTGGCCTGGTCGAGAAGGCCATTGCCGAACCGCGCGGTCTCGACATGAGCCGAATCGAGACACTGATCGGCAAATCGCTCGATACCGAGCTCGATCAGGTCAGAAATGCCCTTGTCGCGCTGGGACACGCCCAGCAGACCCTGTCGACCGCGATCGACGAGTGGCGGCTCAACAATAGTGGTGATCTGAGCATCATCTCCAACCGGCTGCAGGTGCTGGAGCGGGTCACCAATGGCGCGCTCAATGCCAACAGTGCGACCTTGGTCGGCAACGGCGTCGTGGGCAACGCCGGCACCTCGATGCCCTCGACGCCCGCGCTCGCGGGCTCCCAGTCCGCCATCCTCGACAAGGTCGATCGCGCGCTGAAGAACCGGTACAACGCGACCCAGAGCGGGGCATAGCTTCTGGCTAGGAAAAAAGGGCGGCTGCCAATGGCTGCCGCCCTGTTTGCATGCTCGGGTCCCGGTCGCGTCGCCGCCGATGACGTGCGAGGTCGATCGAGCCGGTCGATGTCAGATATCGAACGGGCTACAGGCCCCACTCGGTCAACTGCTCGATCCACTGCTGATACTCGCCACGGATGCAGCTGACGCTGCCGCCGCAGGAATTGCGATCCTGCAGCCAGCTGCGCTGGGCACTCTTCAATTCGCGGCGCGCGCTGGCGCTCGTCTGCTGATCCAGCTGGCCGAAGTATTCGCTCGACATTTGCCGGTCGAGACGTGACAGCTCGCTGCTGTTGCAGATCGCGCGCTCGGTCGAATTGAGTTTGCCGTTGCAGGAGAAGGTCGGTTTGGCGGCGTAGGCGGGAGCGGCTGAGGCGAATGCGAGACCGAGCGCGAGGGCCGCGCTGATGCCTGCCGAAATGGATGTTCTTGGGATGACTGTCATGGTCGCCTCTCCTTGGGTTGGTTGCACGCGAGTGATCGTGGTTCTGTCGGGGTTTTCGGTTCGACCGGGTTTGGTGCCAACAGGGCCGGACCCGGTACGCCCGCCGATGCTCGAGGGATCGACCTGTAGTCGCACTCTCGGCCTCACCTGCCTGCGAGGACCGGGCCGAAGGACTGCAGCACCAGCGCCCCGCTCGCCAGCGCCCAGGCGCTGGCAAACACGAGGCCGATCACCAACCAGAACGGGTCGGCCCGCAACGACATGCCGCTCTGCACCGCATTGCGGACGAGGATGGCAGGCCCTGCCACGAGACGCAGGACGATCGAAGCGATTGCCAATGGCGAGCCACCGAGCTGGCCGAGTGCGAAGCCGAGCGGATGCCCGGTCACCAGGTGGAATGCGCTCATGGTTGCGCCTGCGACCACGAAACCGATGGCCATGAGGTAGAGGTAGGCGAAAGCTTCGATTTCCATGGGTCTTCCTCGCACTGCGACACTCGTTGAGGAATTCGCAAGGTTCATGCCACGGATCGAATCGGATTTCGAGCACGAAATGACGGGCTTCCTCCAAACGGCGCGGATGGCGGTCCAAGGGGCGGCGGGTGCTCAGCAGGGTGCGGGCGTTTTGCACTGGGCTGACTTGAACTCGGTCGCCAGCTCCTCGACGGCATCAGACTACGCCGGAATGCCTCAGAGATCGCCCAACGTCTGGTAGCGACCGCGATGATAGCAGAGCGGCTTGGCATCGGGCGCATAAGCAGCATTCACCACCTCGCCAACGAAGATCACATGATCCCCGCCCATATAGGTGTGCTTGGTCTTGCACTCGAACACGGCAGCTGCCCCCTTCAGCACGGGGCAGCCGGTCGTCCAGGTCTCGTAGCTCTGGTTCACCCATTTATCGCCGCCCGCCGCCGCGAAGTTGGCCGAGACGCTCTCCTGGCCGAGCGCGAGGATGTTGACGGCGAAGTGGTCCGTCGACAGATAGCCCGTGAGGCTCATGGCATGCCGGCCCATGCACCAGAGGATGAGCGGGGGATCGAGCGAGACCGAGGTGAACGAGTTGACGGTGTTGCCGAGCAGCTGGCCGCGCGGACCCACTGCCGTGATGACCGTGACCCCGGTGGCAAAGCAGCCGAGCGCATGACGGAACTCGCGATCTCCAAGTTTGACGGGCTGCACGGCACGTTTCCTCCTGCCATCGCCGGCGCGGCTGGCCGGATACCGCGGCATCATGGCGGAAGCGGCGGGAGGATTCCAGACCGATCGTGGCCAGCCAGTGCCGCGGCGACAGCGTCCAATCGGTGGAGAAGTGCGAACCAGCTTGTTCTCGGCTGGGACTCGCCCTATCCAGTCCACTTTGATGATGACAATGCTCGCCCGCTCGACTTTCCATTTTCCGCACCGGCACCTCCTTTCCGTCGAGGGCCTGACCAGGCCAGAGATTCTGGGGCTGCTCGATCTCGCCGAGCAGGCCGCCGGCATCAGTCGCGAAGTGCAGAAGCGGCGGGAAAGCCTCAAGGGCCGCACGCTCGTCAACCTCTTCTTCGAGTCGTCGACCCGAACGCAAAGCTCATTCGAGCTCGCGGGCAAACGTCTCGGCGCCGATGTGATGAACATGTCGGTCTCGACCTCGTCCGTCGCCAAGGGCGAGACGCTGATCGACACCGCGATGACGCTGAACGCCATGCGACCCGACATCCTGGTCGTGCGCCACCATCAGGCAGGCGCCGTCGAGCTGCTCGCCCAGAAGGTCGATTGCTCGGTCGTCAATGCGGGAGATGGCGCCCATCAGCACCCGACGCAAGCCCTGCTCGACGCTCTCACGATCCGGCGCAACAAGGGGCCGATCGAGGGGTTGACGGTTGCGATCTGCGGCGACATCCTGCATTCGCGCGTCGCACGCTCCAACATCGGGCTGCTCAACACGCTGGGCGCGCGCGTGCGCATCGTCGCGCCATCGACGCTGCTGCCACCCAATCCCGAGCGGCTGGGGGCGGAAGTGTTCACGCGGATGGAGGATGGGCTGAAGGACGCCGACATCGTGATGATGCTGAGGCTGCAACTCGAGCGCATGTCGGGCTCGTTCGTGCCCTCGCAGCGCGAGTACTTCCACTTCTTCGGCCTCGACCACCAGAAGCTCGCCTGGGCCAAGCCGGACGCGCTCGTCATGCACCCCGGCCCGATGAATCGAGGTGTCGAGATCTCCTCCGCCGTCGCCGACGATCCCCGGAGTGTGATCCGCGAGCAGGTCGAGATGGGCGTCGCCGTGCGCATGGCCGTCCTCGCCGCGCTCTCGCGCCATTTGCCGAACGGGTGAGGGATCGCACTCTTGCGAGCGAGACAATGATCGTAACGCGTCGAACCAACCCATCGACCCGACCCGCCAGCCGCGGTACCACGCCATGACGCCAGGCACCGACAGGCTTTTCGGCAATCCGGGCCGGCGCGCCGCGATCCCGCTCCTCGTCGTTCTCGCGCTCGGCTTTGCCGCGCCACTCCTCGCCGTGGTCGGCTACAGTTTCATGCCGCCGCGCACCTTCAGCATCTTCTCCTCGCCCACGCTCGAGAACTACCGCACCATTTTCGAAGGCACCGCCTACGTCTCGTTCCTCTGGTCGCTGGCTCTCGCCGTCATCACCGTCATCATGCTCGCGATCATCTGCTATCCCGTCGCCTACGGTCTCGTACGCGTGTTCGGACGCTGGTCGACGCTGTTGACGCTGCTTTTCACCATTCCCCTGTTCGTCTCCGAGAACGTGCGGCTCTATGGCTGGATCCTGCTGCTCATCAAGAACGGGGTGCTGCTCGGGACGTTGAAATCCCTGTTCGGTTTGGAGCTCGACAGCATCCTGTTCACGCTCGGCGCGATCGTGCTCGGCATGGTCTACGTCTACCTGCCTTTCATGCTGTTCCCGATGACGCTCGGCATCGCCATGGTGCCCACCGACACGCGCGATGCCGCCTACGATCTCGGCGCCTCGCGCTGGCAGGTGTTCCGCGAGATCGAGCTGCCGCTCTCCATGCCCGGACTGGTGATCGGCTGCCTGTTGACCTTCGTGCTGGCGATCGGGGCTATCGCGGAAGCCAAGGTGCTGGGCGGCCAACGCATCATCCCGATCACCCACGACATCGAGAGCGCCTTCACCTACTCGCAGAACTGGCCGCTCGGGGCGGCGCTTTCGGTGCTGCTGATGCTGGTCGTGGGCGCGCTCGTGCTCGCGGTGCTGCGCCGCTTCGATCTCGATCGGGTGCTGGGGAGGCGCTGACAGTCATGAACGATCGCCGCCAGCGCTTCCGGCATGCCCTGATCACGGCGTGGACGATCGCGGTTCTCGTGTTCGTGTTCCTGCCTGGCGCGTGCCTGGTGCTCGCCTCGCTGACGGCAAGCCGCTATTTCACCTTCCCCATTACCAAATGGGGCCTCGAATGGTGGTCGAAGACCTTCAACTCGATCGAGGTCCGGCAGTTGCTCGCGACCTCCATCTCGATCGCCGCCGTCGTCACCGTGGTTGCGGTGCTGGTCGGCTTTTTCGGGGCGCTCGCCTTTGCCCGCTACGACTGGCGCGGGCGCTCGCTCTATCAGCGGCTGGTGCTGCTGCCCATTTTCTTTCCGCAATCGGTGCTGGGGCTCTCGTTGCTGCTCTGGTTCAATGCGCTCGGGCTCGATCTGTCCTGGAAGACGGCCGTGATCGCCCATCTGGTCTGGATCATCCCGGTCGTCACCTTGGTCATCTCGATCCAGGTCTATTCCTTCGATCCCGCGCTCGAGGAAGCGGCTTTCGATCTGGGTGCAACGCGCGCGCAAGTTTTCCGCGAGGTGACGTTGCCGGTGCTGTTCCCGGGCCTCTTCTCGGGCGCGCTGTTTGCGTTCCTGCTGTCATGGGGCAACTTCCCCCTGTCCCTGTTCACGACCGGCGCGGATACGACGGTGCCCGAATACCTCTATGCCAAGATGGTCGCAGGCTACACGCCGGGCGTGCCGGTGCTCGGCACGGTCTCGACGATCGGAGCGGCGCTGCTCCTGCTCGGGGGCTACGGCCTCATTCTGCTGATGCGCCGTCACGATCGCGAGCGAGCGAGTTGAGCGCCATGGCGTAGGTCTTCGGATATAATCGGGCAAGCGAGGGGAGAAAACACATGCTGACATCGATCGCGGGCAAATCCGTCATCGTCACGGGCTCGAGCCGGGGCATCGGCAAGGGCATCGCGAAGGTTTTCGCGCGCCACGGCGGCAAGGTGCTGATCGTCTCGCGCAAGCTCGAGGAGGCGGAGGCGACGGCCGCCGACCTGCACGCCGCCGGCGGCATCGCCAAGGCCTTCAAGGCGGACGTCGCCAAGCTCGACGACATGCGCGCCATGGCGGACTACGCGGCAGCCGAGTTCGGCGGCATCGATATCCTCTGCGCCAATGCCGGCATCTTCCCGCAGGTGCGGATCGAGGAGCTCTCGACCGAGGTCTGGGACGAGACCATGGCGGTCAATCTCAAGGGCACGTTCCATGCGGTGAAAGCCTGCGTGCCGCATCTGAAGCGCTCGGGCCAGGGCCGCATCGTGCTGACCTCCTCGATCACCGGGCCCGTCACGGGCTTCCCCGGCTGGACGCATTATGGCGCGACGAAAGCCGGCCAGCTCGGCTTCATGCGGACAGCCTGCCTCGAGCTCGCCCGCTACGGCATCACCGTCAACGCCGTGCTGCCCGGCAACGTGCTGACCGAGGGGCTGATCTCGCTCGGCCCCGACTACCAGCGGACGATGGCGGCATCCGTGCCACTCGGCAAGCTCGGCACCGTCGAGGACATCGGCTATGCGGCGCTGTTCCTTGCATCCAAGGAAGCCGGCTACATCACCGGCCAGACCATCATCGTCGACGGCGGCCAGATCGTGCCGGAGAGCCTGGAAGCGCTCAACCAGGCCTGAGCCAGCGACGACGATGTGGGCCGGCATGGATCGGACGGCGGCAAGTCCATGGGCATGAGCTGAAGCACACGTTTGGTCGCCGGCTGCG
>JANPDA010000310.1:0-11400 GCA_031431235.1 Hyphomicrobiaceae bacterium | reverse complement strand
AGGACGGCACGGGCAACGCGCCCGGCGACCTCGGCAAGTCCTTCGGCGCCTTCGCGCGCATCGCCGAGCCGCTCTACACCGACGGCCAGGGCCAGATGGACGAGCGCGAGAACGCGCGCGACATCTCCAACAAGATTGCCGCCCAGACCGGCGAGACCCACAACGAGGTGCAGGCCAACGACCTCTTCACCTTCTTCGGCCAGCTCGTCGACCACGATCTCGACCTCGCGCTCGACAACGCGGGTGAGATCGTCAACATCCCGGTTCCCGGCGACGACCCCCAGTTCGGGCCCGGCGGCGATAACCCGACGGCCACGCTCACCTTCCGCCGCTCCTTCTTCATGTCGGGCTCGGGCGACGACGATCCGCGCCAACATGCCAACGTGCTGACGAGCTTCCTCGACGCCAGCGAGATCTACGGCTCGCATGCCGACATGACCAAGCTGCTCCGCGCCAACGGTGGCACGGGCGCGAAGCTCCTCGTCAGCGATGGCGAAAACCTGCCGACACGCGGCCAGATCATCGCCGACAATCCCGGCATCAATCCCAACAATGTCGGCGGCTTGCCGATCGTCGCCGGCGGCGCCAATCCGGCGCTGCAGGTCGCCGGCGACATCCGTGCACCCGAGAACATCGCACTCACCTCCGTCCACACCATCTGGCTGCGCGAGCACAACTTCCAGGTCGATCGCCTCGAGGCGCTGCATCCGGAATGGAGCGACGAGCAGACCTTCCAGGCGGCCCGCGTCATCGTCGAGGCCGAGATGCAGCACGTCATCTACCAGGAGTGGCTGCCGATCCTGATCGGCAAGAACGGGCTTGGCGCCTACGAAGGCTATGACTCGAACGTCGATCCGCGCGTCACCCACGAGTTCGCGACCGCGGCCTTCCGCCTCGGTCATACCTTGCTGCCGAGCGCGCTAGAGGCTGCGGGCGAGAAGGGCGACGACAGCTCGATCCCGCTCGGTGACGCCTTTTTCCAGCCCCATCAACTCGCTCAAGTCGGCGGCGTCGAGTCGATGATCCGCGGCCTCGCCGGTCATATGGCACAGGAGTTCGACGAGACGATCGTCGACGGTGTCCGCAATCTGATCTTCGTGCCGGGCTCCAAGGACCTCGCCTTCCTCAACATCATGCGCGGCCGCGATCACGGCATTCCACCGTTGAACGATGTGCGGGAAGCTCTCGGGCTCGCCCGCTACGACAGCTTCGATGCCATCTCGTCCAACCCGGCAGTCGTCGCCAAGTTCGTTGCGGCTTACGGCTCGATCGACAATGTCGACCTGTGGATCGGCGGCCTCGCCGAGGACAATGTCCGCGGCGCCATGGTCGGCGAGACCTTCCGCGCGATCCTTGCCTATCAGTTCGAGGTGCTGCGCGACGGCGACAAGTACTACTACGAGGAGCGCCTGAAGGACCTGCCCGACCTGCTGGCCGAGGTCGAGGGAACCTCGCTCTCCGATATCATCAAGCGCACCAGCGGGATCGAGTACTTCCAGGACGACGCCTTCATCACCCACGAGCGGATGAGCGGCTCCGGCACGGCCGACGTCATGCAGGGCAATGGCGGCGCGGACCTCGTGATCGGATGGGGCGGCGCCGATTACCTCTATGGCTTTGCCGGCGATGACGACCTCTATGGCGGCAAAGGCGGCGACTACCTGAACGGCGGCGTCGGTCGGGACATGATGCATGGCGAGACCGGCAGCGACGAGCTGTGGGGCATGTCGGGCAACGATACGGTTGCCGGCGACGCCGGCCGGGACACGGTCCAGGGCGGCAACGGCGATGATCTGGTTTCCGGCGGGCTCGGCCGCGACAGCCTCCAGGGCGGATCCGGCAACGACACGGTCGATGGTGGCGAGAGCTGCGACGAGCTCTGGGGCGGCCGTGGCCATGACGTCTTCGTCTATGGCGATGGCTATCGCCGGGACACGATCCACGATTTCAACCTCGGTACCGACAAGATCGACCTGATCTCGGGCGAGGTCCAGAGCATGCGCGTGACCAGCGCCGGCGACCTGAGGATCGACCTCGGCGGCTCGGACGTGCTCGTCATCAAGGGGATCGGCTTCGTGCCGGCCTCCCACGACATCTTTCTTTGAGGACCGCGATCCGGTTGCACGCATAGCTCCTCCCCTGAGCGCGTCACCGGATGGCCGAGGCGCCGACTGCGACATCGCAGCGGCGCCTCTTTTCTCTCGAAAGCCGGATGGGCAATCTCAGCTCGGAGCCCGCCCACGGACCGCGCCGGCCTGCTCGAGCCGTTCGATCTCCGCGCCCGAGAACCCGAGCTCGGCCATCACCTCCGCGGTATGCTCGCCGAGCGCTGGAGCGGGGCGGCTGAGCGACGGGCCATCCTTCAGATAGCCGAAAGCGGCGACCGGGGATTTCAGCATCATCCCCGTCTCCGGCACCTTCTCGGCCGCCTGCAGGACCGAGCGCGAGGCGACCTGGGGGTGCGCCAAGGTCTCATGCATGCGCCGGACGCGCGCTGCCGGCACGCCGGCCTGATTGAGCAGCACTTCCCAGTAGTCGGCCGGTTTGGTCGCGAAGATCCGCGCCAGCAGCTCGCCATCGCGCGCCGCGAAGCGCTGCAACGCCTGATGCAGTGACAGGCCCTCGATCTCGCGATCGAGCTCGGGGCGCCCGAGCGCAGTCCAGAGCTTCCTGATCTGGCGCACGGTGAAAGCGCCGAGGACCAGCTGACCATCGGCCGTCGGGTAGCAGCTGTAGTGAGGCCGGTCGGGGTTGAAATTGCCGGCGGGGAGCGGCGTCTCGCCGAGCATCTGGGAATCCATCACCGTCGTCGTCATCAACATCAGCGCGGCATCCGCCATGGCGACGTCGATCTTCTGGCCTTCCCCCGTTCGCGAGCGCTGGAACAGGGCGGCAGCAATGGCAAAGGCTGCCTGCGAGCCGGTCCCGTAGTCGAGCACGGGCGGGCCGACGCGGAGTGGGCTGACCTCGCGCGAGCCGGTCGCCGCCATCAAACCGGAATAGGCCTGGATCACATTGTCGTAGGCGACGTGGCCGGCCTTGGGGCCGGTATGGCCGAAGCCGGTCATCGAGCAGTAGACGAGGTCAGGCTTCAGCTTGGCAGCTTGCGCATAGCCGAGCCCAAAGCCATCGAGCACGCCCTTGCGGTAGTTCTCGACCAGCACGTCGGCTTTGGCGACGAGCCGGCGCGCCACCTCGCGTCCGCCTTCGCTGCGCAGATCCAACGCCAGCGAGCGCTTGTTGCCGTTCTGGCAGATGAACTGGGTGCCCCGCCCCTGCGCCCCCATCGCAGCGCTGTGCCCCTCGGGGCGCATCATGTCGGGATCGTCGGGCGGCTCGATCTTGATCACGTCGGCGCCCAGCACGGCGAGCTGATAGGTGCAGAAGGGACCCGCCAGCACATGGGTGAAATCGACGACCTTGATGCCCGCAAACGGCTGCATGACGTGTCTCCGTCGGAGTTCGGTTGCACAATCAGAAAAACAGCGCCCTGGCCGGCAGGCTACAGCCCGAACCGTGACCACAACAGCCTCGCCTCGACGGCCGAGATTGCATCCTCGGCCAAACTCGCGGGACCAGTCATGCCGAGCCGGCGCCGCAGCCAGCCACCCTCCGATGCGATCACCTTGAGGCGCACCTTCTCGCCATAGAGCTCGCGCATCTTTCCCCGCAACTCGGCGATGCCGTCGATCAGCCCCAACTCGACGGCGCGCTTGCCCGTCCAGATCTCACCGGTGAACAACGCGTCCGGCGGGCTGTAGAGCTTCCCGCCGCGGCGCTCGCGCACGAGTGCAACAAAGCCGTCATGCACCTCGCGCTGCAACGCCTTCAAGCGCGCGATCTCCTCGGGCTTCTCGGGCTGGAACGGGTCGAGCGCCATCTTGTGCTCGCCGGCGGTGTAGACACGGCGGTCGACGCCATGGCGCTCGATCAGCCGGTCGAGGCCGAAGCCCGCCGAGATCACGCCGATCGAGCCGACGATCGAGCTTTCATCGGCATAGATCTCGTCGCCCGCGAGCGCGAGCATATAGCCGCCAGACGCCGCCACATCCTCGCAGAACACGTGAACGCGCTTCGACTTCTCCGCGGCGAGCGCGCGGATGCGCTGGAAGATCAGGCGCGACTGCACCGGCGAGCCACCCGGCGAGTTGACGACAACAGCCACTGCCGGCGCACGCTTGATGGCAAACGCCCGCTCGATCGCGCCCGCGACCGTTGCGATCGACAGTCCGGGCCGAAGCGGCGTCGCCATGCCGATCGGTCCGGTGAAGCGGAGAACGGGGATGGTCGGGCCGCCGCCGAACCAGCTCATCATTGGGCTCTCCTCATGAGATCAGTCGCCCACACCATAGGGAGCCGGCAGGCGCTGGCAAGCCGGAACACGGGTGGCGCTACTGCACCTCCACCGCCTCGAGCGTGCCTGCGGGCACGGTGGTCGGGGCCGTGGCGGTGGCGCCATTGGCATCGCCGAGCACTCCGAACCACTTGCCGTCGTCGGGCAGCATCCGGTCGCTCAGATAGGCCCAGGTATCGTGGGAGGTGAAGAGGCCCACGAACCCATCGAGCGTCGGCGTGAACAGGAATGCGGCAACCACTGCCATTGCCATCAGCCCTGAACCGGTCGGATGGTTGCCGTCGTAGAGCTTCAGGGCCGAGCCGAACGACGCCTTGATCCGCTCGTTGTAGATGTCGACGCTGTAGATCTCGTCGAGCACCAGATGCAGCAGGCAGCCGATCGCCATGAAGGCGGCGGCCAGCCAACCCAAGGTCGCGGAAGCGCCGAACAGCTTCGTGTGCACGATCGCGGCGAGGAAGGCGAACAAGGCTGTCGCCAGGAACGAATGGAACACGCCGCGATGCACCGCGATGCGATGAAACAGATTGTGCCCGCCATAGCGCACCAGCAAATAGGTGCCGATCCAAAGGATCCACATCTCGGCGATCGACTTCTGCATCCCGACATTGAACAATACCGCAAAGGCGAGCAGCACCCCGATGCCCGAGAACATCGCTTGGGAGGCGCGCGACTGCTTCAGGTCGATGTCGGGCAGCACGGAGCCGAGCGCGCAGGTCGTCGTCAGCGACAGCACCTCGATCGGGGTGACCGCCGATCCCGCCATGGCCAGCGTCGACAACATGCCTCCGGCCAGAATGCCCGAGGCGATATGGGTGGTGAAATTGGCCATGGTCCGCTCCTGATCGCTCCGATCGAGAAGCCTCAGTCCGATTCGGGTCGCGCCAACAAGGCACGAGACCGCGATTGCGGTGGATGCGCTCCCGTTGGAAAGACCATGTGGCGCAGGCGCGGCCGTCGGTGTATCGGAGGGAGTGCACGAAAAACTCTGCAAAAAGGGAGGCATGCTCGCATGTCGGTGACGACGAGACGTAAGTTCCTGAAGGCCGCTGGCGCCGGTAGCGTCGCAGCTGCCGCCACGGTGATCGCGGCCCCCGCCATCGCCCAGTCGGCACCCGAGATCAAATGGCGCATGACATCGAGCTTCCCCAAGGCTCTCGACACCATTTATGGCGGCGCCGAGCTGTTCTCGACCCTCGTTGCCGCGGCGACCGACGGCAAGTTCCAGATCCAGGTGTTCCCGCCTGGCGAGATCGCACCCGGCCTCGAGGCCGCCAACAAGGTCGGCGACGGCTCGGTCGAGATGTGCCACACGGCGATGTACTATTACTGGGGCAAGGACCCGACCTATGCGCTCGGCACCCAGGTGCCGTTCGGCCTCAACTATCGCGGCCACAATGCCTGGTGGTACCACGGCGGCGGCGAGCAGCTGATGAACGAGTTCTACGCCACGCAGAACCTCGTCGCGATCGCAGCCGGCAACACCGGCGCGCAGATGGGCGGCTGGTGGAGGAAGGAGATCAAGTCGCTCGCCGACGTGCAGGGCGTCAAGATGCGCATCGGTGGCTTCGGCGGCAAGATCATCTCCAAGATCGGTGTCGTTCCCCAGCAGATCGCCGGTGGCGACATCTATCCCTCGCTCGAGAAGGGCACTATCGACGCGGCCGAGTGGGTCGGGCCCTATGACGACGAGAAGCTTGGATTCAACAAGGTCGCGCCGTTCTACTACTACCCCGGCTGGTGGGAGGGCGGACCGATGCTCCATGTCTGCGTCAACAGCGCGAAGTGGGCGGAGCTGCCGAAGGGCTACCAGTCGCTGCTCCGCACGGTCGGCGGTCACGTCAACCAGGACATGGTCGCCAAGTACGATTTCCTGAACCCGCCCGCCATTCGCAAGCTCGTAGCCGGAGGCGCCCAGCTGCGGCCGTTCCCCCAGGACGTGATGGAAGCCTCCTTCAACGCCGCCAAGGCGACCTATGCCGAGCTCGATGGTACGAATCCGGCCTGGAAGAAGTGCTGGGCCTCGATGTCGGCGTTCCGGGCGGAAACCTTCCTCTGGCAGCAGATCGCCGAGCGCGGGTTCGACGCTTTCATGATGAGCCAGCAGGGCAAGAAGGCGCTCTGAGGCGATCGACCCAGGCCGCATGACATGGTTGCTTCCGGGACCCGTTGCGGTCCCGGCGGCGACACTTCGGCGCGCACCGATGGATCCTCCCATGGCCAAGCAATCCAGCGTCAGCGCCCGGCTGGCGGACGGCCTCGACCGATTGAAGGCCGAGGTCATCCACGTCGGCGTGTTCGACTATCAGGGCATGTTCCGCGAGCGCCGGCTGCGTCGGGCGGAGCTGCTCGCCACGGCCGAGACGGCCGTTTTCGCCAATGTGCTGCCGAAGTGGGATACCGCCGAGCAGATCATCTTTCCCGGCCCCTATCGCAGCGAGCCCATCGCCTTCGATCCGGACTCGCTGAGACCCTATCCCTTCGAGCCCGATGCCGCGCTGCTGGTCGCCGACTATACGGGACCGCAGGCGGCGATCATGCCGCGACAGGTTCTGCGCGAGCAGGTGGCGAAAGCAGCCCGCATGGGCTTGGTGGCCGAGGCCGCATTCGAGTTCGAGTTCATCGTGCTCGAGGAGACCGCCGATACTCTTCGCGACAAGGGCTTTGCCGGCATCAAGGCCTACGCCGCCGACAATCGCTGCTGGTCGGGCCAGACGGCCGCAACCTTCGCTCCCTTCGTCGCCGAGCTCGAGGCATTGCTCACGAAGGCCGGCATCGGGGTTTATTCGCTGTCGGCCGAGCTCGGGCCGGGCTGCTTCGAGGCGACCCTGCAGCACAGGCCCGCCATGCGCGCGGCCGACGATGCCGCGTTCTTTCGCATGGCAACCAAGTCGTTCTGCCGTCAGCGCAACCTGACGGCCTCGTTCATGGCCTTGCTGGGCGCGGGATTTCCCGGCATCGGCGGCCATGTGGTGCTGTCGCTGAAGGACGCCAAGACCGACCGCAACATTTTCGCCGACAAGGGCGATGCGAACGGCCTGTCTGCACGGGCGAAATCGTTCCTCGCCGGCATCATCGAGGTGGTGCCGGAGGCGTTCCCGCTCTGCGCGCACACAGTCAACGACTACCGCCGGCTCGCGCCGGGCAGCTGGGCACCCAGGACCGTGAGCTGGGCTCCCTACAGCTATGCGGCGGCCGTTCGCACCGCCGCCGAGACCGAGGCCGCGACCCGGCTCGAGTTCCGCCTCCCCGGCAGCGATTGCAATCCGTTCCTGTCACTCGCGCTGGTGCTGGGTGCGGGCCTCGACGGGCTCGCACGCAAGCTCGAGCTGACGGCCGAGCCGATCGCGAGTGGTGGTCCGGGCGAGATCCCCCAGGGCGTGCCGCGCCTGCCGGCCGACCTGCTCGAGGCGACCCGGCGGTTCCGCTCGAGCGCGAAGGCGCGTGAGCTGTTCGGCGAGGCTTTCGTCAGCCATTTCGCGGCCGTGTGCGAGGCAGAGGACAGTGCGCTCCGACGCGCGGTGAGCCCGGAGGAGGTTCGTCGCTATCTCGAGGCCGGTTGAGGGTGATCACCCCCGTCCGACGAACGGCATCGCTGTCGCCATCACCGTCATGAACAGCACATTGGCCTCCAGCGGCAACCCCGCCATGTAGACGACGGCACGCGCCACGTGCTCGGCATCCATCGTCGCCTCCACCGCGGTCCGGCCGTCGGCCTGCGCAACGCCCTCGGTCATGCGCGCCGTCATTTCGGTCAGCGCATTGCCGATGTCGATCTGGCCGCAGGCGATGTCGTGCTTGCGCCCATCGAGCGCGATCGACTTGGTGAGCCCGGTGATGGCATGCTTCGTCGCCGTATAGGGCGCGGAGCTCGGCCGCGGCGCATGGGCCGAGACCGAGCCGTTGTTGATGATGCGACCGCCCTTGGGCGACTGCCGCTTCATCAGGCGGATGGCATGCTGGGCGCAGAGGAACGAGCCCGTCAGATTGACGTCGACGACGCGGCGCCAATCCTCGATCGCCAGATCCTCGAGCGGCACGCCGCGCGCCGAGCTGCCGGCATTGTTGAAGAGCAGGTCGAGCCGGCCGCAGCGCGCCTCGATCGTCGCGAACAGGGCCGCGACCGAGTCGGGATCGGTCACGTCGGTCGCAACGGCCAGCATGCGGCCGCTGCCTTGCGCCGCGGTGGTCTCGAGCTCGGCCTGCCGGCGGCCGGCGAGCACCACGACGAACCCCTCCCGCTCCAGCGCGAGCGCCGTCACCCGGCCGATACCACTGCCCGCGCCCGTGACGATGGCGACCTTCGACCTCGCAGTCATGAGACCTCCACCTCAATCCGCCGGCAAATGCTCGAAGCGCCGGATCGCACCCATCAACTCGTGAATGATGCCAGGCTCGGTCATGGCGTGGCCGGCGTCGGGCACGACGCGTAGCTCCGCGTCCTTCAGCACACGCTTCAGGTCGAAGGCATTCTTCAAGGGTGTGCAGATGTCGTAGCGGCCATGCACGATCATTGTCGGGATGTGCCGGATGCGGTGGGCGTCACGCAGGATCTGATCGTCGGCCTCGAAGAACCCGCGATTGACGAAATAATGGCACTCGATGCGCGCGAAGGCCCGCGCATAGGCGTCCGCGCCGAACTGCTCGACCCGCGAGGGGTCGGGATAGAGCGAGAGCGCCGAGCCTTCCCACATGCTCCACTGCCTGGCGGCGGCGAGCTGGACGGCCGGATCGGGATCGATCAGGCGCTTGTAGTAGGCCGCGATCATATCGGAACGCTCTGGCGCCGGGATGTGATCGTGGTAGCTCTGCCAGCTGTCGGGATAGATCCAGTGGGCGCCCGACTGGTAGAACCATTCGAGCTCCTCGCGCCTGAGCATGAAGATGCCGCGCAGCACCAGCTCGGTGACGCGCTCGGGATGGGTCTGGGCATAGGCGAGCGCCAGCGTCGAGCCCCAGGAGCCGCCGAACAGCTGCCAGCGCTCGATGCCCAGGTGCTGGCGGATCCGCTCCATGTCGGCGATGAGCCTCCAGGTGGTGTTGGCCTCGAGCGACGCATTCGGTGTCGAGCGCCCGCAGCCGCGCTGATCGAACAGGATGATGCGGTGGCGCGCGGGATCGTGGAAGCGGCGCATGGTCGGATTGGAGCCGCCGCCCGGTCCGCCATGGACCATGATCACCGGCTTGCCCGCGGGATTGCCGCAGTCCTCGTAATAGATCTCGTGGCCGTCGCCGACGGGAAGCCGGCCGACGGCACGCGGCTCGATCAGGGGATGGAGTGTCAACCGGTCGGCGGATCGCATCGGTGCTCCTGGCGAAGGGCGCGCAGCCTCATTCACGCGCTAGTGTTCCGACTCATTCATCCGGTACCCCAGATGAATGGCCAGCCCACTAGCCAACTCTTTGTTTGTGCTCCGTCTTTCCATTCACTGATCCAGCTTCGCCGGAATCGAATGAATGGGACGGAACACTAGCGCCCCTGATACACGGCTTCCCGAGCGCACGCTAGAAAGCGTTGTGTCCGGAGGTCGGCGACGGAGCCGCGATTCGCAAGCATCGCTGCACGGGTCGTCTACTGCACCTCGATCTCGACGATGTCACTGATCTCGACGGGATTGCCGTCGAGGTCTGGTCCGCGCAACCTGACGCCCACCCGATCGAGCCCACGATAGCCTGGGTTCGATTTGTAGTAAACGCTGATGCCTTTGATGTTGAGCTGGCAGCCCGCCAGATGGCGAGCGCCTGTGCGCTTCGTGGTCGTTCCATGGGTCGGCCGGACAGTGATTTCGACGTCGAGCGAGCCTGCGACCTTGCAATCGCGGAAGGCCGGCCAGGCAATGTAGACCCGTACAGACTTTCCCGAGCTTACAGATTGATAGTACGTGGTGTCTGCACCGACTGTTGTTGCTCCCGCAAGTGCCGAAACAACGACCGATAGCGCTATACACACGACCGTCAGAAATGGCTTTGTCATGAATGTCGTCCGGCAAGATAGGGCGGAACCCTCGTGCCGCTCCGCGCTCGTGCATTCATCGCAAATCATCATAGCAATGATGAATTGCGCTGACAAGCCCGGGCCGCCTTCGGCCTGATCGGCTTTCAACAAGATGCGCGCCTCGAGGATCAGCTTTGCCGGCGCCTTGCCCTTGGAGATCAGCGCGTCCAGCCGTGCGCGCTCTTGCGCGTCGAGTTCGACAATGAATTTCTTGGCTGACATGATCGCCCTGCCCTGTCGGTTGCACCCGACGAGGTAGGAATCAGTGTTCGCGGCGACTGCACATGAGTCGAAATTGCCGATGCAGGCCACTAGGGTTTGAGCGGCTCTGACGGGCAGCGGCCGCGATAGTGCTCGAGCAGGGTCACGCGGATCGCACTCGACAAGCCGATCGTGCCGCGCCCCTCGTCGATGCGTGCGACCAGCTTGCCGACGGTCGCTCCCTCGCTTTCGGCGACCTCTTTCAGCGCCTGCCAGAACGCTTCCTCGAGCGAGATCGAGGTGCGATGGCCACGGATGACCAGCGAACGCTTGGCTGGACGCTTCATTGCTCGGGCTCGTCGTCATCGGGCTGACGGAGGTGTCCATCGAGCCGGCGCCGGGCCGCTTCCTCCTGGGCGCTGGCGAGCTGGCGTGCGGCCTTGGTCGTGCCGAAGCGGACCCGGTTGTCGCGTGCCTCGCTCTCCTTCTCGCGTCGCACCTTCGCCTTGCGGGCCCGTCGCAGATTGACGATCTCGGCCATGACGGTGTTCCCCGGTGTTGAGCTGGCTTGGGTTGGCGGATGCGAAGCTGCCGCGTCTACCAAATCCGGTATTCGTCGTACCACAATCCGTTCTGCTCGAGCTCGCGGTAGCTTGCGTCAATGGCGTTCCGATTACGCCGGAGCCATTCGCCCCATTCCCACGTTCTGGTCCGGAAACCCGCAATAGACGGCTTCCATCCCGACAGTGATTACTTATATTTTGGGCCAGAAGGCGAATATGGCTCGTATCCGATTGATCGAATGGAGTAATCCTCAGCCCGGTCCGATCATGTTTTCCGGCCGGACGAT
>JANPDA010000309.1:0-11952 GCA_031431235.1 Hyphomicrobiaceae bacterium | reverse complement strand
GGTCGACATCGCCGCGCCGGGCAGCCCGGCGGCGAACCCCGCCTTCGACGTGACGCCCGCGCGCCTCGTCACGGGGTTCATCACGGACCGGGGTGTGTGCGGGGCGAGCGGGGAGGGGCTGCGGGGAAGGGTCGGGTAGCGCGGACCAGAATGTGGTGCGGACGGCGGGAGTCGAACCCGCACGCTGTCTCCAGCTCAGGATTTTAAGTCCTGTGTGTCTACCGGTTCCACCACGTCCGCAAGCTCCGCCCTCTTTTGTTCCGGTTTGTGGGAGCGATCAGGGGTGGGGATCAGGGTATCTCGGATGACCGTGGGCTGTCTTCCACTTTTGGCACGCGCGGCCTGGTCGGGCCTCGGCCCTGTCGTCCGTCGAGCCAGACCGGTACGCAAGCCAGCGCGACGGCGCGCAAGACAGGCGTTGGCGAGCTCGTCGTAGCGGGTGGCGAGGGCGTGGCTGGAGGAGGGGAGCGAGCGATCGGGCCTTTGCTCCCCTCCCTTCCTGTGCCCTCGTCTCAACCGCCCGACTGCACGTCGGCGAACAGGGCCTGGTACTTCTTCTCGATCTCAGGCGCGAGCGACTTGAAGAAGAGGCTCGCGCTCAAGACGGCCTCGGGATCGGAGATGCCGAGATTCTTCAGCTTGGCGGCATCGGCGACCTTGTAGGCCTCCTTGTTGGTCGAGCCGTAGCCGTAGTTCTCCATCAGCCAGGCGCCCGACTTCGGCGACGTCCAGGCGTCGATCAGATCGTAGGCGGCATCGACGTTCTTGCAGCTCTTGTGCATCACGAACCCGGCAACCCAGGTGAACATGCGCTCCTTGGGGATCGCCATCTCGACCGCGAGCCCCTGCTTCTTCAGGTTGACGAGCGAGGCGTTCCAGCCGTAGGCGGCAACGACCTCGCCCGAGGCCATCGCCCCTTCGAGCTCGGTCGCGTCGTTCCAGTACATCCGCAACAGGCCACGCTGCTTGGTTGCGAGCTTCTTGACCTCGACCAGCTGCTCGTCGGAGAGGTCATAGATGTTGTTGTAGCCGAGCACGAGCGCGGCGCACTGCACGGTCGCCGCGGCCGTGCCGTAGTTGGAAAGCTTGCCCTTGTACTTCTCGTCGAACAGGATGCCCCAGCTCGGATTGTCCTTGAAGGCGGCGTCGACCAGATCGGTGCGATAGATGACCGAGCTGTTGCCGTACTCGCTCGGAATCATGTATTGGACCCCGTCATAGACACAAGAATCGTCGTTGCGGACGCTCTCGATCAGGCCGGCCCAGTTCTTCACGCGGCTGATGTCGAATGGCTGGAGCAGGCCCGCATCCTTGAAGCGGCGGACGTTGTAGTTGCCGGGATGGATCAGGTCGGGCGACCAGCCGGTCTTGAGCTTGGTGAAGCTCTCCTCCTCCGTCGCGATGTGGCTGACCTCGGGCATGCCACCGTATTTGTCGATGTAGGCCGTGAACAGCTCCTTGGCGTCGTAGCCCGACCAGGTATGGTAGTGGACCTCATTGGCAGCCCGAGCCGGGCCCGCCCCGATCGGCATCACAGCGTACGTCACCCCCAATGCGGCAAGCGACTTCAGGACCTTCCGCCGGCTGATGGGCAAGTGCTCGTTGATACTCATATCGACTTCCTCCCAGTGTTGACACGCTTTGCGGGTCGATCCGGTGGCTTCTGCTGGCCGGACAATCCCATTCCTGCAGCCAGCTGCCGCATCACGGCCGCACACGCGCCTTCAACGTGCTGGATGCAAGCCTGCTTGAGCGCCTCGGGGTCACGAGCCTCGGCAGCGCTCACGATCCTCTCCACCTCCGCCAACATCGCCTTGGGGCGACCCTTGCTTGCCAGCGATAGACGGCGGAAGATCGAGATCCGCGTATTGAGAGATTGAATGATCTGGGCACAGATGCGATTTTTCGAGCCCGCGAACAACACTTGGTAGAAATCCGCGATGATCCCGAGCGTGACCTGGGGCGCGTCTTTGCGCGCGGCCTTTGCCATGGCGCGCGCGAGCCGCCTCAGCTCGGCGACCTGCTCATCGCTCGCATTCGTGGCAAACTGCTCGCCGACCACGCCCTCGAGCACGGCGCGGACCTTGTAGAGGTCGCGCGCATCCTCCCCGGTCAGCGACACGACGACTGGTCCACGATGAGGAACGGTCTCGATCAGCAGCTCCGATTCCAGGTGCCGCAGCGCCTCGCGCACGGAGGTCCTGCTCACCCCCAGCATCTCGCAGAGATCGCGCTCCTTCAGATGCGCGCCCGGGGGAAGCCGATGGTCGGCGATCGCCTGGCGAATCGCATCTGCAGTGCGCGCTCGCAGCGTCAACGACTTGCGCTCGATCCGGTCGGCGCGGAACGCCGTCTCGCCCATGCCGGCGCTGTCGTTCAGTGTCTTCGACATCGCTGCCAGTCGCTCCGAGCCTTCGAGTTCGAACCCCAGCCGCTTGCCTGCGACCGCGCAATGCGGTCCTTAGCACATTGCTTGTTTGTATGACAAACATACAATACGATGCTCCGGCAAACGATACGGCGGCCGGGAGGCGACGCGTGACAGGCAGTATGACGATCCGGGCCGGCTGGCTCGCCAGGACCTGGCGGGCAAGTCCCGCGCTGCGCGGCTATGCGCTGCTGGCACCGGCGCTGGTGCTGCTGATCGTCGTGCTGCTCGCTCCGGTCATTCTGCTGGTCGGGACCAGCCTCATGGTGGAGGCCGATCCGGCGAGCTGGACCCTGGGATTGGCCAACTACCAGGCCTTCTTCGATAAGCCGCAATACGTGGCTGTGCTCGCCCGCTCGATCGGAATCGCCTCGATCGTAGCGGCGCTGACGGTCCTGCTGGCCTATCCCGCCGCCTACTTCATCGCCTTCCACGTGCACGGCAACAAGATGATCTGGCTGATCATCATCACCTTGCCATTCTGGACGAGCTATCTGCTGCGTGTGTTCGCCTGGAAGCTGATCCTGGGCTTCAACGGCGTCGTCAACTCGGCACTGATTTTTTTCGGACTCACGACCGAGCCACTCGAAGCGCTGCTCTACAACTCCTTTGCCGTGGTGCTGACGCTGGCGCACGCCTGGGCGGCTTTTGCCATCCTGCCGCTGTTCGTCTCGCTGCAGAAAATCGACCGGTCGCTGATCGAGGCGGCCCAGGATCTGGGCGAGGGGCCCGTCATGACGTTCCTGCGCGTGACACTGCCCTTGTCGATGCCGGGCATCGTGGCGGCGCTCCTCCTCGTCTTCATCCCAACGGTCGGCGACTACGTGACGCCCAAGCTGGTCGGCGGCCCCAACGGACTGATGATCGGCAGCCTCATTCAGCTTTCCTTCGGCCAGCTCGACAACTGGCCGCTCGGCGCCGCCATCTCCGTCGTCTCGATGCTGGTGGTCACTGCCGTCGTCTGTGGGTTTCTGTTGGGCCTCGAGGGCATCAAGAAGGCACTCGCATGACGAGGGATCGCACCAGCGCAGGCGTTGCCTGGCTCAAGGGCTACACCATCACCTATCTCGTGTTCATCTATCTGCCGGTGCTGCTGCTGCCGATCTTCTCGTTCAACGATTCGATCTATGTGGCGCTGCCGATGAAGGGCCTGACGTTGCAATGGTGGCGAGAGATGATCGCGCAGGAAGGCATGCACGCGGCTTTCTCGAACAGCATCAGTGTCGCGCTTCCCGTCGCCTTCCTCAGCACTGCGATGGGGCTCTGCGCTGCAAAGGCGCTGACCGGCAGCCGCCTGCCGTTCTCGGGGCTGCTGACCAGCCTGTTCGCGCTTCCCCTCGTGATCCCCTTCATCATCCTCGGCATCGCGCTGCTGATCGGCTTCAACCGCATCGGCATCGGTCTCTCGCTCTACACCGTCGGGATCGGCCACGTCCTGATCTGCCTGCCGTTCTCGCTGTTCGTGCTGCTGTCGCGCTTCGATGGCTTCGACCGGAGCCTGGAGGAAGCAGCACTCGATCTCGGCGAGACGCCCTGGATGACCTTCTGGCGCGTGACCTTTCCGATCGTGCTGCCGGGCGTGATCGCGAGCCTGCTGCTGACTTTCACGATCTCCTTCGACGAGTTCCTGCTCGCCTTCTTCCTGACCGGTAGCAAGTCGACGCTCCCGCTCTACATTTTCAGCCAGCTGCGCTTCCCCGCCAAGCTCCCTGCGGTGCTGGCGCTGGGCTCGACGGTCCTCATCGGCACCTTCATCCTCGTTGCGATCGCCGAGCGCCTGCGCCGCCAGGAAGGCGGCACCCGATCATGAGCGTGGGGCGCATGCCACAACAGGGCTTCGTCGGGATCAGCGGCGTTTCCAAGCTGTTCGGCAAGGTCGCTGCCGTCGACGACGTGAGCCTCGATGTCGGCCGCGGCGAGTTCTTTGCGCTGCTGGGGCCTTCGGGTTGCGGCAAGACCACGCTGTTGCGCATGCTCGGCGGCTTCGAGATCCCGACCTTGGGCGAGATCTCGATCGACGGCGAGCCGATGGCTGCGGTTCCACCTTATCGGCGCCCCGTCAACATGGTTTTCCAGAGCTATGCGATCTTCCCGCATCTGAACGTGTTCCAGAACATCGCCTTTGGCCTGCGCAAGGACGGCCTGTCGCGAGCGCAGCTGTCACAGCGCGTCGGCGAGGCCTTGGCGCTGATCCGGCTCGAGGGCTATGGCGAGCGGGCCGCACACGAGCTTTCGGGCGGCCAACGCCAGCGCGTCGCGCTCGCTCGCGCCCTCGTCAAGAAGCCGAAGGTGCTCCTGCTCGACGAGCCACTCGGGGCGCTCGACAAGAAGCTGCGCGAGCACATGCAGATCGAGCTGCGCGATTTGCAGAAGGCGCTCGGCATCACCTTCCTGTTCGTGACCCACGACCAGGAGGAGGCGCTCACCATGTCAGACCGGATCGCGGTGATGTCGGCGGGCAAGGTCGTGGAGGTGGGACCGCCGCAGCAACTCTATGCCGCGCCGCGGACCCGTTTCGTTGCCGAGTTCATTGGCACCATGAACTTTTTCGAGGGCCGCATGCTGGGTTGGGAGCAGGGACTGCCGATGATCGAGACCGAGCGGCTCGGGGCAATAGCGGCAACGACGGCGGCCGCTGAGCTCAGCCCCGGCGAGACCGTCACGGTCGCCTTGCGTCCCGAGAGCATCCATGTCGAGGCTCGCAACCCGGGCCCGGCTACCGCTGGCCTCGCCGGGACCGTCAGCAAACTCGCCTATCTGGGCGACCGCACCCACGCCTACGTCAAGGTCGAAGGATCCGACAAGCTCGTCCTCGCCGCGCTGCCATCGACACGAGCATTGGCAGCGATCGCCGGCGGGCAACAGGCTCCGGTGACGCTGAGTTGGTCGCCTGCTTCGGTCATTGTTCTGAAGGGCCCCCGTTGAGGTCGAAAAATCGCTGGCATACGTCGAAAAACTTCTCCCATGTCGAGGATGCGCGCGCCAGCATGACCTTTCGAGCCACCGCCGCACCAAGAGGATGCCCATGACGAAGCATGTCCACCTGGAGCGTCGCGGCCATGTGCTCGAGGTCACCCTCGACAAGCCCAAGGTCAATGCGATCGACCAGGCCATGAGCCAGGAGCTGGCAGCCGCCTTCTCGTTGCTGCGCACCGACCCGGAGCTGCGTGTCGGCATCGTCACGGCGGTCGGTGAGCGGATCTTCTCGGCTGGGTGGGACCTGAAGGCGCTCGATCGCGGTGACATGGCGCTCGACAACTGGTGGGAGGCCGACTACGGCGAGGGCGGCTTTGCGGGCCTCACCGAGAACTGGCGGCTCAACAAACCGGTGATCGCGGCCTTGAACGGCCACGCCATCGGCGGCGGCTTCGAGATCGCCATGTCCTGCGATCTCATCATCGCAGCCGATCACGTCGAGTTCGGCCTGCCGGAGCTACCACTGGGCATCGTGCCGGATGCGGGCGCCCTCCAGCGGCTGCCGCGCCGGCTGCCGGCCAACATCGCGATGGAGATGCTGCTGCTCGGGCGGCGCATGACGGCCGAGGAAGCAGCCCGTTGGGGCCTCGTCAACAAGGTGGTGCCGAAGGGCGAGCCGATGGCGGCCGCGCGCGTCTGGGCGGTCCAGCTGGCCGAGGCCGCCCCGCTCGCCTTGCAGACCGTGAAGGAGGTCCTGCGCGCGATCGAGTGCGTGCCGCTCGAGGCTGCCTTTGCGAAGATGCGCGCGGGCGATCTGCCGGTCTACAAGTCGATGCTCACGTCGGAGGACGCAGCCGAAGGCGTGCGGGCGTTCGCCGAGAAGCGCAAACCTGTGTTCAAGGGACGATGAGGGAGGCGACATGCGAAAGTCACCAGAGGCGGTCAGGCGAGTAGCGAGCATCGGCGCCGGACCGATCGGCGGCGGCTCGGCAGCGCAATTCCTCGCCCGCGGCTACGACGTCACCGGCTACATCCACGACCGCAGCGAGGAGCC
This sequence comes from Hyphomicrobiaceae bacterium, assembly GCA_031431235.1. Classification (GTDB taxonomy): domain Bacteria; phylum Pseudomonadota; class Alphaproteobacteria; order Rhizobiales; family Hyphomicrobiaceae; genus JANNSW01. Next base: position 5,554 of record JANPDA010000309.1, on the reverse strand, counting down.
CGTCTATCGCGGCATCATCGAGACCGGCTGGAAGAGCCTGACGGAGCTCGGCCTCGCCGAGGGCGCCTCCCTCGACCGGCTGACAGTCACGACGGATATCGATGCCGCTGTCGCCAATGCCGACTTCGTGCAGGAGAGCGCGCCCGAGCGCCTCGATCTGAAGCAGGCGCTCTACGAACGGCTGGGGCGGACGGTGCCGGCCGGCGTCGTGATCTCCTCGAGCACGTCCGGTCTCACCATGACCGAGATCCAGGCGCGCTGCCCGAGCCCGGAGCGCACCGTCGTCGGTCACCCATTCAATCCGCCCTACCTGCTCCCGCTCGTCGAGATCGTCGGCGGCAAGCGCAGCTCGCCTGATGCCGTCGCCTGGGCCGAGGCTTTCTACAAGCGTGCCGGCAAGGCGCCGCTGGTGATGCCCAAGGAGATCCCGGGCTTCATCGCGACGCGGCTGCAGGAGGCGCTCTGGCGCGAGGCCCTGCACATGGTCGCGAACGGCGAGGCAACGCCCGCCCAGATCGACCTCGCCCTGATCAATGGTCCAGGTCCCCGTCTCGCCTTCATGGGCCAGTGCATGGCGTTCCACGTCGCCTGCGGCGAAGGCGGCATGGCAACCAACCTCGACCAGTTCGGGCCGGCGTTGAAACTCCCCTGGACCCGGCTCGAAGCCCCTGAGCTGACGAAGGAGCTGCGCGACCGCATGGTCGATGGCTGCAACGCGATTGCGGCTGGAAGACACTTCGAGGAGATGGCCGCCGAGCGCGACCGCGCGATCGTCGCCATCCTGAAGTCAATCGCCGCCGTCAAAGCCGGAGCCAAGGTTTGAGCAGCAGCAAGGCGGGCCAGCCGCGCGGCTATGCGGCCTCCCATACGGTGATCCGGCTCTCCTCGAAGCGCTATCAGTTCTCGCCCTTCGCGCCCTGCTATAGCCAGCCGGATACGGTCTGGGGTCTCTACAGCGGGCGCTTCTACGCGCTCGGCTGGGGTGACGACCCGGTCGCCAAGTACCACACGCTGCGGCGCGACGCCGTGCTCTACGACGTGCCCGAGCGCCCGATCGAGATTACCGGGCCGCAGGTCGACGACCTGCTCGCCCGCGTGTTCTGCCGGCGCGTCACCAACCTCGTCGCCGGGCGGGGCCGCTACGCCATCGCGTGTCGCGACGATGGTGGCATCCTGATGGACGGGGTGCTGTTCCGCCTCGAAGAGAAGCGGGTCTGGTACGTGCCGGCGAACGGCGAGTTCGTGCCCTGGCTGCACGCGCTGGCGATCGGCCTCGATGTCAGGATTACCGACCCGGGTTCCTTCGTGATCCAGGTGCAGGGTCCGCGCGCGTTCGATGTGCTGGCGGCGGTCTGGAATGCGGCGGACGCGCACGCGCTGGCGTATTTCCACATCCGGCCGTGCACCATAGCGGGCCAACCCCTGCTGGTGTCGCGCACCGGCTGGACCGGCGAGATGGGCTTCGAGCTTTACACACTCGAAGCGAGTCCCGATGGCCCCGGCCTGTGGAACCACCTGCTGGAGGCGGGCAAGCCCTTCGGCATCGTCGGCGGCAGCCTCGAATCCATGGGCATCCGGCGCATCGAGGCCGGCATCCTCGACAACGGCACCGACCTCGACCCTTCGCTGACGCCCTGGCAGGCGGGCCTCGGCAAGTTCGTCGATCTCGATGCCGGCGAATTCGTCGGCCGCGCGGCGCTCGCAAAGGCCGATCGGCGCCCCACACTGCTCGGCCTCACCTCGCCGACCGAGGTGCCGGTCGCCGGCATGGGCCTCTGGCAGGGCAAGCGCCGCGTCGGCCGCGTGACGACCGGAGCCTGGTCGCCGCAGCTCGGCTGCGGTATCGGCTACGCGCGCTTCGATGAGCCCAGCGATTGGCGCGGCGCGGCGGTGACACTGGGCAGCGCCGCGACTGCCAAATCCAAGGGAAAGATCGTAGACCTGCCATTCTTCGACCCCGAGAAGCGGATCCCACGCGGGCTCGCAGTGTAGCGCGGCGACTTCGCAATTCCGGGAGCAGCAACATGACCAGCCTCGGCACAGTCACTCCGGTGCTGCCCATGTTCGACGAGGCGAAAGCCGAGGAGTTCCATCTCGGCTTCCTCGGCTTCCAGCTCGACTTCGAGCACCGCTTTGGCGACGATTTCCCGCTCGACATGGGCCTATCGCGATCCGGCCGGCGAGGGTGACCGACACCGATGCCTCGCTCTACGCCACCGCCACCTGCGGCACGCCCGCGAGCGCTTCGGGCAGCCCGCGCGGGCCGCGATGCGTGACGACCCCTCGCGGCGTCAGCATGGCGTTGGCGAGCACGCGCTCGGCGTGCAGCATCCGATGGGTGAGGAGCTTGCCTGCATACTCCGCGATCACACCCGCCAGCTCCGGCCGGCCTGCCACATTCTCCAGCTCGTCGGGATCGCGCCGCAGGTCGTAGAGCAGCGGCGGCAATCCGGAGAAATGGACGTACTTGTAGGCCGCATCGCGCCAGACATTCAGGGTGCATTGGTCGGAGGTCAGACCCAATGCCTGCTCGACCCGCTGAGTGTGGGGGGTGCGGAAGTCGAACTCCCAGAACACGCCATTGCGCCAGCGGGCCGGCGTCTCGCCCCTGAGCCAGGGCAGCAGCGACAGGCCATTGGCCTCGACCGGCACCTCGCGGCCCAGCCACTCGAGCATGGTCGGCACGAGGTCGACGGACTCGGTGAACGCTTCGATCCGCCGCCCGCGGGCCGAATTGGGCGCAAGCGGATCGCGCACGATCAAGGGAATGGCGTTTGACGCGTCATACCAGCCACCCTTGCCCCAGGCCCAATGATCCCCCAGCATCTCGCCGTGGTCAGACGTGAAGATGACCAGCGTCTCGTCGAGCTCACCCGTCCCCTCGAGATGGGTGAGGATCCGCCCGACTTGCAGGTCGACCTCGTGCAGCAGCCCGAAATAAACCGCGCGCATGGCGGCCAGATCCGCTTCGGGGACCGCCTGCACATCGACCTGACTCTCGAAGTAGGCGGGATTGGCCTGCTCCTTCAGCCAGAGGTCGAGATAGGGATGAACGGCGGCCTCGCGTGCCCGCTCCGAGTGCTTCCTCGCCTTGGGCACCAGCGCCGCGTCGATCATCGTGTTGTAGGGCGAAGGCGCGATCAGCGGGGGGTGGGGCCGGAGGAATACCGCATGCACGAACCAGTCCTCGCGCCGCCGCAGTCGTAGATAGTCGAGCACGTGATCCGCAATATAGGCGGTATCGCTATCCTCGGCCTTGAACACGGCGGGCTCGCGCGAGAAGCGGGGCATCACCTTCGACGTGCCCGGGTGGCGATAGATGTCGGGATGATGCTCGGGAACCTCGTAGCCCTTCCTGGCTAGCTCCGACAACCAGCCGGCGAGGCAGGCCTCGTTCAGCGAGGCCTCCAGCCGAAAGCCCGGCAGCACGCCCTCGAAGCTCTTCAGGCGTGGGTCATCGGGCGCAAGCTCGCTCGGGTCGGCGGAAGAATCCGTGTAGCCGAACAGGACGGGATCGTAGCCGGCGCGCCTGACCTCGAGCGCGATGTTGGTGTGGCGGCGGTCGAGCGGCGAGCCATTCCTGACCGAGCGATGAATGAAGGGATAGAGCCCGGTCAGCAGCGTGGTGCGAGCCGGACCGCATGGCGCGCTCGGCGTGAAGTGAGCCGTGAAGACGGCGCCGTCCCGCGCCAGCCGGTCGAGGTGGGGCGTGACTGCCGCCGGGTGACCGAGCAATCCGAGCGCATCGCCGCGCCACTGGTCGGCCGTGATCAGAAGCACTTTGCGCGGCATGGATCCTCCTCAATTCCATTCGAAACTCCGGGCGTGTCTGGTTACACGGGAGCGGCAATGCCCGAAAGGGTCAACTGCGGGCTCGACCCCAATGCCCGATTGCTCTGGGCCAGAACGCCAAGCCGATTGAACGCGCTCGCCATCCCCACAAAAGTATGATAATTACTATACGAACTTGCAGCCATCTGCCTGGCGCGACCGCACGATCGACGCCGCACGACCGGGGCAGACATGGAACGTATCTTGCTTTGAAGCTGCCAGGTGTTCCGTACGGCACACCTGGCTTGCCCGGCGACGGGTCGAACCTTATCTGCTAGCCTCGTCAATCGGATCGCAGAGCGGCGCTGGACCACAACCCGAGTGGTCAGCTGTCAGTCGATCCGGCTGGGGCTGGCGGGAAGACGCGAGGGAACCCACATGCGTGCACCACAGAAGAGCGGCCCATCACCGCTCAGCCTCGCCTTCGCGAAGTTCCGGCCGGCGCTGGTCGCAACGCTCGTGTTCAGTGTCTTCTGCAACTTGCTGATGTTCGTCGGCCCGATCTACATGCTGCAGATCTATGATCGGGTGCTGTCGAGCCGCAGCAACTCGACGCTGATCGCACTGACGGTGATCGCGGGGGCGATGCTCGCCACCTACGCGATCCTCGACCTGATCCGTTCCCGGGTGCTGGTGCGCGCGGGCGTGCGCTTCGACCAGGCGCTCGGCGCTCCCCTCTTCCGCGCGGCGCTCACGGCCGCACTGCAGAGCCGCTCGACCAACTCCTCGCAAGCCCTGCGCGATATGGATCAGGTCCGCGAGTTCTGGACCGGGTCGTCCGTTCTGACGCTCTGCGATGCCCCGTTCGCACCTGTGTTCGTGATCGTCTGCTTCCTGCTGCACCCCTACCTCGGGCTCGTCGCGCTCGGGGGGGCGGTGATCCTGTTCGCGCTCGCGCTCGTCAACGAGCTCGTCACCAGGAAGAGCCTGTCGGCTGCCGGCAAATCGCAGATCGACGCCTCGAACTACGCCACCTCGACCATGCGCAACATCGAGGTGATCCAGGCGCTCGGGATGCAGAGCGCGATCCACAACCGCTGGGCCGCCAAGCACCAGGAGGTGCTCGGCTGGCAGGCGGCGGCGAGCGATCGTGCGGGCCTCATCATGGCCTCGACCAAGTTCGTCCGCCAGTTCCTGCAGGTCGCCATCCTCGGCGTCGGCGCCTATCTCTCGGTGCAGCGCGAGATCTCGCCCGGCCTGATGATTGCCGCCTCGATCATGATGGGCCGTGCGCTAGCCCCGGTGGAGCAGGCGGTCGGCCAGTGGAAAGGCCTGATGGCGACACGCACCGCCTGGAACCGCCTGAAGGCGCTGTTCGATGCCGTACCCTCCCAACACGAGCGCACGCAGCTGCCCCCGCCCAAGGGTGCCATCGCGACCGAAGGCCTCGTCGTCACAGCTCCCAACCGCCAGATCCCGATCCTGAAGGGCATCACGTTCCAGGTCGAGCCGGGCGAGACCATCGCCTTGATCGGGCCGAGCGCGGCAGGCAAATCGACGCTCGCCCGCACCCTCGTCGGCGCCTGGCCGATTGCCCAGGGTGCGGTGCGTCTGGATGGCTCCGACCTGCGCCACTTCGATCCGGAACGCCTCGGCCGGTTCATCGGCTACCTGCCCCAGGACGTGGAGCTGTTCGCCGGAACGATCTCCGAGAACATCGCCCGGCTCGGCCAGGTGGACGATGCAGAGGTGATCGCGGCCGCCGAGCTTGCCGGCGTCAATC
>JANPDA010000308.1:0-14996 GCA_031431235.1 Hyphomicrobiaceae bacterium | reverse complement strand
CGCCAGTTGCGAGAAGCAGTTTGAAAACGGACGGCAGCATGCCACCCACCCGCCATATCCCGGCCGCCATGGACCCCGCAATCCTCGCCCTGATCGACGGCCGGCTCGAGGCTATCGCCCGCGACCACGCTGTCAGAATTGCCTTTGCGGTCGAAAGCGGCAGCCGGGCCTGGGGATTCCCCTCGCCCGACAGCGACTACGATTGCCGGTTCGTCTTCATCCGGCCGGTGGCGGACTATCTGAAGCTCTTCCCCAAGCGCGACGTGATCGAGACGCCGCTCACGCCGGTGGCAGCGGCGTCGTCCATCGGCAATGGGGAAACTCCGTGCAGCCGATGAAGAGGTTTCCATCGTCGGAGTTTTCCCGGACGACTGTCGCAGACCCGCAGCGCTTGCAGCTTGCCAACCCGGTCGGGGGCGTGGGCCAGCGCTGCAGCGCCGAGTTCCCTTCTGTGCCCGCGGCGCACGAGACGCAGCACCGGGCGTTGGGCATTGCCAGCAGGCGTCTGGCCGGAATCATGGTCTCGCAGTCGGCGCAGGCCCGAAGGATGGGCCGGCCATCCGAATCCCTGACCGTCGGGCCACTTGCTCCGCAGCCGCCGCACTTCAGTCGAGACCAGATCCGCTCCAAGTGTGCGAGCGAGGGGGTAGCACCTATCACCGCAGCCAGCCGCTCGCCATCGATCGGCGCTGCGTGACCGCACGCACCGCAATGGACCAGGACGCGCTGGAGATCGATCGGCTGCACGCTTCGACCTGTTGCTTTGGCAGACATTGCTCGGAAACCATCAGATCACCGAAGACTTTGAACCGCAAGCTCAGGGCGGCGTCCGGACAATCCGGCATCGCGAGGTCCAACTGCGTGTGGATTGGCGCCGCGGACAAAGCCCGGACGCCAGCACACAGGGACGCCGGGCATCGCAATGGCCCCAGCCCAGCCGAAGAAGCTGCCGAGTGGCACGCAGCAGCTCATAGCACAGCTGGCAGCCTCGATGGCCGCATCCGCCGGCGGCACGCAATGCTCTATCCGCCTCAGCTCTTCTTCATGTACCGCAGCGGCTCGGCGACCGTCAGATGCGCGCCGCCGTCGATGTCGAGGAGGGCGCCGGTGATCGAGGCAGCCTGCAAGGCGAAGTAGGCGACGGCCTCGGCCACATCGTCGGGTGTTACGACGAGCTGGAGCGGTGTCGCCTGTCGTGTCGCCTCGGTGAAGGCTTCCACATCGGCAGCGGAGAGCTTGCGCGCCTTCCGCATCCAGTCGCTGGAGACGAACCCCGGGCAGACGGCGTTGACCCGGATCTCGGGCGCGAGCTTCCTCGCGAGCCCCAGCGTCAGCGTATTGAGCGCGCCCTTCGTCGCGGCATAGACCATCGACGAGCCATAGCCCGAGAAGCCCGATTGCGAGGAGACGTTGACGATGTTGCCTTTGCTCGCCTTCAAGGCATCGGCTGCCGCGCGGGCCATCTGGAAAGTGCCCCGCACATTGACCTGGAACAGCCGATCGAACTCCTCCTCGCCGAGGCCTTCGAGCGGTTGGCCGGGAACGACCTTGGTGATGCCCGCATTGTTGACGAGCACGTCGAGCCGGCCGAACCGGGTGAGCACAGCGGCCACCAGCTCGCGGCACTGCAGATCGCGCGAGACGTCGGCCTTGAAGCACGCGGCTTCGACGCCCGACTCGCGGCAGACGGCCACGACCTCCTCGGCCGCCGCCACACTTGCCGAGTAGTTGACGGCGACCCGGCACCCGGCCCGCGCCAGCGCGACCGCTGTGGCTGCCCCGATGCCCGTGCCGCCGCCGGTGACGAGGGCGACTCTGCTGTCGCTGCTAGGCAAGATGGCCAAGGCGCTTCATCTCCGCTTCGAATGTCTTGAACGTCGCGTCGATGCGCTTCAACGCCTCGTCGCATTCGGCGCGCGTGATGTTCATCGGCGGGGCGACGATGAACCAGTCGCCGTTGCGGCCCTTCGCCGTGCGCCGGGTGTAGATGATCAGCCCATGCTCGAGGCCGGCGATCCGGAAATGGTCGGTCGGCGAGATCTCGACCGGCCAGATCGCTTTCGTCGTGCGGTCGGTCACCACCTCGACGGCCATGCAGAGGCCGAGCCCGCGCACGTCGCCGAGACTCTTGTGCTTGGTCTTCAGGCCCTCGAGGCCCTCGCGCAGATAGGCGCCCATCTTGGCGGTGTTGGCGACGATGTCCTGACGCTCGTACTCGTCGAGCACGGCGATCGCGGCAGCGCATGAGACCGGATTGCCGCTGTAGGTGTGGGAGAAGCTGAAGCCGGTTTTCCGCGCGAGCGGATCGACCATGCGGGAGGGGAACAAGGTCGCGCCGAGCGGGGAATAGCCCGAGGCGAGCCCCTTGGCCATGACGACGACGTCGGGCAGCGCTTCCGGCCAGTTGTGGGCCGCCAGGAACTTGCCGGTGCGGCCGGTGCCGCAGAGCACCTCGTCGAACACCAGCGCGACGCCGTACTTCGTGCAGATCTCGCGCACCCGCTTGAAATAGCTAGCATGCGGCACGTTGCAGCCGGTGCCGAGGCCGCCGACCGGCTCCATGAAGAAGGCGAGCACCTTGTCGGGGCCGAGCTTCCTGATCCGCGCCTCGAGCTCGTCGGCGCAGTGGGCGGCGTAGGTCTCGGGGCTGTGATTGCCGGGCAGCCGATAGGTGATGGGCGAGGGCACATGCTCGCAGCCGGTCTGGAAGCCGTCCAGCCAGGAGACGAGGTCGCCGTCGCCGGTCATGCCGAGAGTGAAGACGGTGCCACCGTGATAGGAGGGCATCAGCGTGATGATCTTGGTGCGCTTCCCGCCGTTCAAGGCGAGGTCGTAGGTGCGCAGGAACTTGACGGCGATCTCGTTGGCCTCGCTGCCGCCCGAGGACAGGAACACGCGCTCGAAGCCCGGCCCGGCGAGCGAGGCGATGCGATGGGAGATGTCTAAATCGGGCTGGTGGCGCGCGACCCGGGAGTAGGCGAAATCCATGGTGCGGGCCTGCTTCGCCATGGCATCGGCCACCCGCTCGTTGCCGTGGCCGATGTTCGACACGATCGGGCCGGAGGAAAGGTCGATGTACTCCTTGCCCTCGTCGTCCCACTGATGGATGCCCTTGGCCCTGACGATCATCGGCAGCGGCACTGGAACGGGCTGTGGCCGGAACGCTTCCTCGCCACCGCCGATGGGGGGCAGGGAATAGGCTTTGGCAGCAGGCTTCTTGGCGGCGGACGATGTCATGGGGTGCTCCTCCCGGGGCTCTCGATCCTTGTGGCTCCCACCGTGGTTCAGGAGGGAGATCCGTTCACAATCCCTTTGGCCGGACGAAACCGCGCTCCTTCTCGAAGGCGGCGGCGGCGCGGAAGACGGTCAGGTCGTCATAGGTGCGGCCGACGATCTGCAGGCCCGTGGGCACGCCGTTGGCGGCGAGGCCCGATGGCACCGTCATGGCTGGACATTTGTTCAACATGTTGAAGACGTGCGTCGTGACCCAACCATACTCGGGGTCGACCTTGCGGCCCTCGACCCGGAAATCCTGGTCCCATGGATCATGATCGGCCTTGATCGCCGGCAGCGTCGCGGTCGGGCACAGGAAGATGTCGTGTGTCTCCATCATCGGCCCGAAGGTCTGATACATGCGATCGACCTCCTCGAGCGCGCGGGCCGTGTCGTCGAGCGTCGTCCTCTCCGCCACCTCGGCGAATTTGCGCGTGTAGTCGCAGAGCAACTCGCGCTTCTCGGGATCTCTCGCGCACCAGATGGTGATCCGGCCGAAATGCAGGCTGTTCCACCAGGCCATGCCGTACTTCTCGATGTCGCCCGACCAGCCGAGATCGACCTCCTCGACGCTGGCGCCGAGCCCCCGGAAAATCGCGACGGCTTCCAGCGTGCGCTTGCGCACGTCGGGGTCGACCGCCATGTAGCCGAGGTCGACGGAGTAGGCGATCCGCATGCCCTTGATGCCCGGCAGGCTGTCGGGAATGACGACACGCTCGCGCAAGCTGTCCAGATCGCGCGGATGCGCGCCCGACACCACGTTCTGGAAGAGCGCCGCGTCACCGACAGTCCGGGCGAGCGGTCCACAATGGTTGAAGGGATCGAGATTGGCGGGAAACGCTTCCGGATTGCGCCCGTGCGGCGGCTTGTAGCCGACTACGCCGCAGACCGAGGCCGGGATCCGGATCGAGCCGCCGATGTCGGTGCCGGTTGCCATCGTCGTCGTGCCAGCGGCGAGCGATGCGCCCGATCCACCCGACGAGCCACCCGGGCCATAGTCGAGATTGTAGGGGTTGCGGGTCGTGCCCCAGAGCCGGGTGCGGCAGATACCCGAGAGGCAGAACTCCGGGACCGTCGTGCGGGCGTGAAAGATGGCGCCGGCTGCCGCGAGCCGCTCGACCATGGGGTCGGATACGGTCTCGATAGTGTGCTCGAGCGTCAGCGACCCTTGCGTGGTGCGCTTGCCCTCGATGCGGGCGACGTCCTTGACGGCGACGGTCAGGCCTTCGAGCGGGCGCGGCGCCTCGCCCTTGCCCATGTAGCGTGCCGCTGCCGCCTGCGCCTGGACGCGAGCCTCGTCGAAATAGGTGTCGGCAAAGGCGTTGATCTTCGGGTTGACACGTGCCGCGCGTGCGATCAGGGCATCGAGCAGCTCGACCGGCGAGAGTGTGCGGGCCTTGAAACGGCTGATCGCCTCGCGGGCGGAGAGGTAGCAAACATCATCGAGCGACATGGCGCACCCCGATCGGGAAGGAGCAGACTGCTCTTCCTACAACCGTGGGCGGCGCGGGACCAGTGCGTGAATGGTGGCTGCGAGTTGCGAATTGCGAATGGGGAGCCCATTGGCAATGTCGCATTCTTGTCTATTCGCTGATCGTTCCGGCCCAGCCGGCATCGACTGCTTGGGCAGGCGCAACCGCCTTGACGACCGCTGGCTCGACCTCGACGCCCAGGTCGGAGCCTGCAGGCGCCTTGGCGAGCTGCACCGGCGTTGCCTTCACCATTTTCTGCAGATAGGCGACGTTGGCTGCCGCCTTGTCCTTGGCGATGTCAGTCTCGGCGATTTGCTTTGCTTCCTCGAACCGGCCCTGCACACCGAGCACGAGGGCGAGATTCTGGCGTACCTTGGTGGTGTCGCCGCCTGCCTCGGCCGCGCGCTTCAGCATGCTCTCGGCCTTCCGTGCATCGCCATCCAGGGCATAGGTGAGCGCAAGATTGTTCATGACCGAGGGCTCATTGGGGGCAAGCTCGAGTGCGTGCTCGAAGAAGCCGCGCGCCGTTTTGGGGTCGCCGCGCTTGGCTGCGATCGCGCCCCTGGCGGAGACGAGCTTCCAATCCGGGTGCGAGGCATCCTCGGCGCGGATGATGAGCTTCTCGGCCAGATCGATCTGGCCGAAATCGAGCGCAAGGCGCCCATATTCGGAGGCGATCGGCTTTGAATCCGGATTGTACATCGTCGCCTGCTGCAGCAACGACAGCGCCTTGTCCTTGGAGCCCTCGGCCTTCAGGACGCGAGCGAAGGCAATCGCGGCCTGCTCGTCACGCGGGTTCCTGGCGTACGCGGTTGCCCAGTACTCCTTGGCCTGCTCGGCCGAGCCGTTGGCGAGGCTTGCCTCGGGGTGCGCGGGCTGCTGGTCGCCGGCCAGGCCGTCGAACGGCGTCTGGCTGCCGGCGCAGGCCGACAGCATCAGCGTGGCCGACAGCGCCAGCACGATCCTGAGGTGCGATCGGACAGGGACAATCGAGAATTGTGCGTGGAGAAGACGCGCCATGGGTATCCGTCCGTTTGGGTGCCGGGAACGCAGGCGACAGCAACGACGGACACTCTCCCGCATCGGGGTCAAAAAAGGCTTAACCGTCGTGCCGGCTCGGGACTATTCGTGCGGCGGCGGCTCGAGCAGGGCATCCAGGCTCGCGGCGACGGCGCCGGGCGAGAGGTCTGGATACTCTTCCGGGCCTGACATCCGGTTGATCCAGACCGTCTCGAAACCGAAAGCCCGCGCACCCGCCACATCCCATCGGTTGGACGAGACGAACACGACCTGCTCCGGCTGCAGGCCGAGCCTGCTGGTTGCGAGCGCATAGACCCGAGCGCTCGGCTTGAAGATTTGGGCTGCGCTCGCCGACAGCACTGCATCGAGCATGTCGTGGAGGCCGGCGGATGCAACGGCCGCGGCAAGCATGTCGGGATCGCCATTGGAGAGGATGGCGAGCCTCGACCCGCGCTCGCGCAGTGCGCCGAGCACACGGACAACCTCGGGATAAGCGTCGAGCGTCAGATAGCCGTCGAGCAGTCGCTCGCGCACGCCGGGCGCAATGCCACCGACCATGGCGATCGCGGTATCGAGGCTTTGCTCGGCAAGCGATCGAAATGTCGCCTGCCTGCCGGCGAGCGACAGCACCCAGGTGTATTCGAGGTGCTTGGCGCGCCAGATCTCCGACAGCCGGACCGCGTGCGGTCCGATCGCGTCCTTCAGGCGTCCGGCAGCAGAGTGGACATCGAACAGCGTGCCGTAGGCGTCGAAGACGAAAGCCGCAGGCATGGCGTGCCCTCCAGTCAGGCCGGCGCGCCGAGCCGCATGGCCTCGCCCGGCAGCATCGGTGCAAAGATGGATTCGACGGTGGACGCGTCGACCTCGGCCAGACTCGCCGGCGACCAGCGCGGCAGGTCGTCGCGGTCGATCAGCAGGGCGCGAACACCCTCGGCGGCATCGGGCGCTTCCGCTAGCCGGCATACGGGCATGTACTCGAGGTTCATCGCATCCTCGAGGGTGCGCGCCGACCGGGCTCGCCGGATTGCGGCATGGGTGACAGCGAGCGCGAGCGGCGAGCGCTTGCGGAGGGCAGCAAGGAGCTGGCGAGCCAGCGCGCCTTCCAAGCGGTCGAGCTCGGCGAGGATCCCCGGCAGCGACGCCTGCCCGAAAGCCCGGTCGACGAGCGCGCGCTGGCGCGACAGCTCACCGGGCTCGGGCAGCGCCACGAACGCACTCAGAACCTGCTCGAGGGGGCCTGCGAACGGGTTGGCGAGGCGGGCAGCAAGCTCGTCCATCCTGGCGACGTCCACGATGCCGTCGGCGAGGCCCACATGCATGGCATCCGCTGCCGACAGCGGCCAGCCGGTGAGGGCGACCAGCAGCCCAGACCCGCCCGGCGCGCGTGCGAGCCGGAACGTCAGGCCGGCATCGGGCATCTGCCCCAGGCTCGTCTCCGGCAGCGCGATCCGCAGATCCGATGCCGCCACGCGATGGGTCGCAGCGGCGGCGAGCCCCGCGCCGGCACCCAGCACCATGCCGCGCAACAAGACGACGATCGGTTTGGGATGGCGCGCGATCTGCTGGACGACCTCCCAGGTCGCGCGGCGGTGCGCACGCAAGATATCGCCATTGCCGGCAGCCGCCCGCTGCAGGCCGGCGAAGTCGTGCCCGGCCGAGAAGCCATGCTCGCCAGCGCCCTCGAGCACGATCAGCGCGGCGTCGTCCTCACGGCCTGCCCGCGCGAGCGCCTCGCGCAGCCCAGTCAGCACGGCATTGCCGAGCGCATTCAGCGATGCCGGGCGATTGAGCGTGACGAAGGCGGCCCGCCCTTCCCGGCGATAGGTCACGGCGCCGGGGTCGCAAGTGCCCCGTCGTGCTTGCTCGATCTGCGCTGTCATCAGCCGTGTGCCCAGGCCCAGTAGAGCTCTCGTGCACGCTTGGCGACCGGTCCCGCCTGCAGATCGCGGCTCTCGATACGGGTGACTGGCACCACCTTGGAATGATTGCCGGACGCGAAGATCTCGTCCGCATCGAGGAAATCCTCGATGCCGAGCGAGCGCTCGACGACCTCCCGGCCGTCACCCTTCAGGAGGCCAAGCACGCGCTGGCGGGTGATGCCGTTCAGGAACGAGCCGTTGGGCACCGGAGTCATCACCACGCCGTCCTTGACGAGGAAAATGTTCGAGGTCGCCGTCTCGACCACATTGCCGAGCATGTCGCGCACCAGCGCGTTGTCGAAACCGCGCGAGCGCGCTTCCGTCACGGCACGCGCATTGTTGGGATAGAGGCAGCCGGCCTTGGCGTTGGTCGGCATGGTCTCGAGCGTCGGCCGCCGGAACGGCGAGAGGGTGAGCGAGAACCCCTTGGGCGAGATCATCGGCTCGGCCGACAGGAAGATCAGGAAGCGCGTGGTCTCGGGGTCCGGCGGCACGCCCATGTAGCCAGCGCCCTCCGCCCAATACATCGGCCGGATGTAGATCGCCTCCTTGCTCGTGAATCGCTTCAGGCCGTCGCGCACGAGGCCGAAGATTTCCTCGCCGCTCTTTTGCGGGATCAAGCCGAGTGCGACCGCGGAAGCGTTGAGCCTGGCGCAATGGCGGTCGACATCGGGCGTCACGCCCTCGAACGCGCGCGCGCCATCGAAGACGCTCGAGCCCAGATGGAAGGCATGGGTGCGCGCGGAGATGATCGGCGGGGCACCTTGGTGCCAGTCCCCGTCGACATAAGTCCAACATTCGGACTGTCTTGCCATCGCCGATGCTCCCAGGTTGCGTTCGCAATCACTATAGGGCGGAGCAGCGGCCGGCACAAAGCCGCGTTCATCACGGCTCGCGGCTGGCCCAGTCGCCAGCGCGCCGGCCACGCAGCTGATCCAGGCTCGACGCGCCCGTTTGCTCCAGCCAGGCGACGAGAGATTGTTTGATCTCGCCGATCAACCGCGGGCCCGAAAAGACGAGCCCGGTATAGAGCTGCAGCAGTGACGCGCCGGCCTCGATCTTGCCGATCGCAGTTTCGCCCGACCCGATTCCGCCGATGCCGATCATGGGCAGCCGGCCCTCGCTCAGCAGATACGCACGGGCGAGCATTCTGGTCGAGCGCCGGTAGAGTGGGGCCCCCGACAATCCGCCGGCCTCGATGGCCGCCCGGTCCTTCAGGCCGTCGCGGGCGAGTGTCGTGTTGGCGACTGCGGCAGCGTCGACCTTATGGGCGATGAGCCGATCGATGATCGCGGGCAGATCGTCGTCGGCAATGTCTGGCGCGAGCTTGACGACGATCGGGAGAGCGCGCGCGAGCTTTCCGGCGGCCTCCTCGCGCGCCGGCATCACCCGGGCGAGCAGCGCGTCGAGTGCGTCGGGGCCCTGCAGATCGCGCAGGCCCGGCGTGTTGGGGGACGAGATGTTGACGGTCAAATAGGCGGCATGGGGTGCGAAGGCATGGACCCCGGCCACATAGTCGGCGATGCGGTCGCTCGAATCCTTGTTGGCCCCGATGTTGATGCCGACGATCCCGCCCCGGCCGGTGCGCACCCGGTGCTCGAGCCGCTCGATCGCGCTTCGATGGCCGTCATTGTTGAACCCGAGGCGGTTGATCACGGCCCGGTCCTGCACGAGACGGAACATGCGCGGCTTCGGGTTGCCCGCCTGCGGCATTGGTGTGAGGGTTCCCGCCTCCACGAATCCGAAGCCGAGCGCCAGCAATGCATCGGGCACGCGTGCGTCCTTGTCGAACCCCGCCGCAATTCCGAGCGGATTGGCAAAGTCGATCCCGAGTACCCGCGTCGCCAAACGCGCGTCGTCGCGGCGGCCCGACCGGTGGGGCAGCCGGGCGAGAGCGCTGATGGCGACACCATGCGCGGTCTCGGCATCGAGCCTGAACAGGGCCGATCGCAACAGAGGATAGAGCTTGCGGATCAAAGGGCGACCTCGTCGGGAAACAGATGCACTCCATGGGCAGCGAGCGGCAGCGGCTTTGCCCAAACCACTGCCTCTCGCGCCAGGGTGCCATAAACATGGGGAAAAAGCGCCCCGCCGCGCGAGCGCTCCCAGACGAGCTGGGCTCCGAGCCGGTCCACGGCGATCGCCAGCAGCAGCAGTCCGGCCCGCCCGGCGAAGTGCTTGGCGGCCGTTGCCCGGACCTGGCTCGCATCGGAGAGATGGATGAAGCCGTCGCGCCGATCGTCGGGCGAGCCGGCATAGCATCCGCCGCTCGCCAACTCGTCCCAGTCCGCTGCTTCACAAATTTTGTAGATCAAGCTCATCTTTTGTCGCAGACCCCAGTATTGTCGTAAAATTGTCACACGAGCGCTCGCTTCGACCCCTTCTTAGCAGTATCCGACCTTCCCTGGCAGTGCTGCGACTGCTAGGTTTTGCGGCTGGGAAACGATCAAGGGCGCTGGCAAAAATACAGACTGAGCCAGCGAGTCGACAAAAGATCATGGTACGATATAGCGCGGAGATCGCCACGATGGGCGGCCTCCTGAGTGGCGAGCGTGTGCTCACTGTTCCCACCTACCAGCGCCCTTATACGTGGGGTGCCAAACAAATCGACACGCTCTTCTCCGATCTGTCGGAGAAGATGGATGATGTGCTGGAGCGCGGCGAGCGAAGCGGACAGTATTTCCTCGGCATGATCCTGTTGCTCGGCAACGGCCAGAAGCCGGCCCGGCGCGGCAGGTTTCGATTGGGACGAGCGCCGCCGGCAGCAGTGCCGGTCGACATCGTCGATGGCAAGCAAAGGCTCGTGACCATCACGATCATACTCGCCATGCTTCGCGACCGGCTCGGGGCCGAAGGAGCCGGGCTCCAGGCGTTGATCGGTGAGGCCTCGGGTTCCACGAGATCTGACCGCTTCACTGCACGGATCGGGCTGAGTGGGGAGGAGGCCGAATTTTTCGGGGCGCATGTTCTCCCCGTCGGGACCACAAGCAAGCCGGTTCCGCCAGGTCAGCGCACCAAGGGCGCACGCTTTCTGAGGACCGCACGCCGGCTGATTCGCCGCGAGCTCGACGATGCGTCCTGGACGCGCGACCGCATGCTGGCGCTGGCCGACCTGCTGCAGCACCGCTGTATCGTCAACATCATGCAAACCGACGATTTCGCCAATGCCTACCAGATGTTCGTCGTGCTCAACGGCACGGGCCTCGACCTGACCAATGCCGATCTGATGAAAGCGGTTCTGATCGGCCTGCTGCCGCAGGCCCGGCGCGCGCACTATCATGAGGTCTGGACCGAGCTCGAGCGCAGCCTCGGCGGGGCAGCCTTCGATGACCTGTTCACTCATATCAAGGTGATCGAGAGCCGGCGCCACAGCCCGGTCGTCGAGCAGATCCCGGCCATGGCGGCGGCCGACGGCGTCGAGCGCTTCTTCGAGACGGTGCTGATCCCGACCGCCGAGCGCCTCGATCTCATTCAGTCGGCGACCCATGCGGGAGCGCTTCAATCGGCCGAGATCAACCGCCACCTGACGTATCTGGGTTGGCTGCGCAGTCACGACTGGAAGCCAGCCGTGCTCGTCTTGCTGCGGGACAACCCGGACCGGCCCGACAGGCTGCTCGCGCTTCTGAAAGCGCTCGACCGGCTTTCCTATGGCCAGCTCCTGCTCGGGATTGGCAGCGAGCGGCGCAGGATGCGCTATCGCAAGGTGCTCGATCTCGTGTTGGCGGGCTCTGCCTTCGATGGCCGCGACAGCCCGCTCGACCTCACCCGCGACGAGCAGAAAGGCATGCTGTTCCAGGCCAACTCCAACCTCTATGCGCGCGGGTCCTATGTGTGCAAGCTCGTGCTGTTGCGGCTGTGCGAGACCTATCCGGGCAGCCAGCTTCCCAGGGACATCAGCCGTATCTCGGTCGAGCACGTGCTGCCCCAGAACATCGGCACCGGCGAGTACTGGCGTGTGCGCTTTCCCGACCCCGAGGGCCGTGAGCGCGCGGTGCGCTCGATCGCCAATTTCGTGCTGCTCTCACGCAAGCAGAACGACGACGCGCGCAACCAGGCCTGGGATCGCAAGCGCGAGATCTATTTCCGCGAAGGCAAGAGCACGCCGTTCACCCTGACCAATCAGTTGCAGGAGCTTGCCGACTGGACCCCGGAAATCATGGATGAGCGGGAGAAGGGCCTGGTCGACCGGCTGAGGGATCTCTGGTCGCTCGATGGGCCGAACGATGCCCCCACGCCGAGGCGTTCCAGAAAGCCCGGGAATTGAAGCCGCCCCGGTCGCACCTCTCGCCAACCTGCCGGTAACCGGTCTGCGACGGATTTGGCGCGAAAGGGTGTGCGTTGTTGCTCAGCCGGGCTGCGTCCTGATAGGACTGACGTGAGCGGGTATTGCGTTTTTGGAGCTCGGGATGGCGCTTCCCAAGGACATCGAGGCCGCCAAGAACGGCTATGCGACCGAGCACGGGCTGAAGCCCGCCGACCCGGCGACCTTCGAATCGTTCGCCGCCCACTACGTGATGCGCAGCCGCGGCTTCACCAAGGTGGAAGCCCAGATGGCGATGGAGGGCGACAAGCGGATCATGACCGGCGGCTCGGGCGATATCCAGCTCGACGGCATCGCCGTGCTCGTCAACGACGAGCTGCTCGCCCCCGGCGACGACATCAACGAATACGACGAGGAAGTCGAGGCGGGCGCGCCGTTCAAGGTATCGTTCCTGTTCGTGCAGGCGACGGGGCGCGACTTCAAGAAACAGAGCCGCGGGCCGGTCGGCCAGGAAAGCCTCTCCTCCAAAATCCAATCCTTCGGCTTTGGCGTGTTCCGCTTCTTCAGCGAGTTGAGCGAATCCTCGCCCGCGATCAACAGCGGCGTGAAAAAGTGGATGCGCCAGAAGAAAGAGATCTTCGAGTTCCTCGATCGCCACAAGCTCGACCAGCGCTGTGACTGCACCATGTATTTCGTCTGGCCGGGGATCTGGCGCGAGGAAGGCAATCAGGCCGACGTCAAGCGTGCCGCCGAGGAGATCATCCACCAGAACGTCAATCTGCATCGCCGCTTCCAAGCGGTCACCTTCGAGCCGATCGACCAGGGTCGGTTGTCGATGCTGGTGCGCTCCGCGATCGAGGAGAACGAGGTCGAGATCGACCCCTCGACCTTCGTCAAGTCGCCCCCGCTCGACGGGATCGAGGCCTGCTACCTCGGCTATCTGCCTGCGCGCGATCTGCTGCGGATGATCACCACCAAGCCCGACGAGGAAGGTCGCGTCGACATCCTCCACTCGGCCTTCAACGAGAACATCCGCGTGTTTGCCGGCGACGGCAACCGCGTCAACCAGAGCATCGGGCAGACGCTCGCGGACCGCCGCCGCCGCACCCACATGCTGGTGCGCAACAACGGCATCACCATCCTCGCCAAAGGATTTCGCGAGCGGATGTTCAAAGGCACGATCGTGCTGAAGGACTATCAGATCGTCAACGGCTGCCAGACCAGCCACATGGTGTTCCACCATGCGCGCGAGCATGGGGACGCGGCCATCACCGGCCTGAACTTGCCGGTGAAGCTCGTGATCACCACCGATGAGGCAGTGATCGATGACGTCATTCTCGGCGCCAACCGCCAGTCGCCGATCGAGGAGACGCAGATCGTTGCCAAGCGCGATTTCGTCGCGCGCCTGGCCAAGACGTTCCGCGAGCGCGGCAGCGAGCCTGGCGTGCCCCAGATCTGGCTGGAGAGCCGCACCGGCGAATGGCGCAATCTCTCGGGCAAGAAGGGCATCCGCGTCGTCAGCCTGCCCGACCTGACCGAAGCCTTCGCCTCCGCGATCCTCGAGATCCCCCACTCCGTGCAGCGCGCCCAGAAATCGGACCTGCTCGACAAGATCCGCAAGGGCGCGATCTACAGCGACAAGCACCAGCTCGACTACTACTACATCAGCGGGCTGCTGCTGTGGCGCGCGCGCGAGGCGGTCGAGACATTCGTGCGGACGGAATCGAAGGGCCGGTTCGAGACGTGGCGCAGCTATCCGGCCAAGCAGCAATTGATCTACGCCATGCGGCTGCTGCTCGAGCCCGAGCGGGCGAACGGCGCCGGCAAGGAGTTCGCGGGCGCCGAGGAGGAGTTGCTCGACGCAGGCCATGCGCGGAAGTTCCTGGAAACCCTTTGCGATCAGGGGCGGGCGCATCAGGCCGGGCGCAAGGCGCTGCAGATGGTCGACAAAGCCGAGGCGAGCCTCAAAGCTGCGTTGTTGGACGCCGCGCGCTCGGGCGGTGGCACCGAGGTCGAAATTGCCACCAAGGTCAACCTCGCCTCCGCGCGCCCGCTTTCCCAATTTGCGCGCATGGCGGAGATGACCCAGACCATCAAAGTCGCTGCGATGACCGAGCGTGGCGCTCGGAAATAGCGTGCTTTCGATCTCCGACTGTCAGTCCCACTCGGGAAACCGCCCCTCGCTTGCGAGCGAGGAGAAGGCTGTGCGCAGCCGCGTCATCAGCTCGGTGCGGCTCGCAGCCGGCGGCAGCGGCTCGCCGATCAGCACGTCGCAGAAAAAGGGAACCGGCAGCCAGCTTCCTTTGGGCAGGGCCTTGCCGAGGCCGTGCAGAAACACTGGTACGACAGGCGCCTCGGGTACGCGCATGGCCAGGCGCGCGATCCCGCTCTTGAAGGCAGCCAGCTCCTCTGGCTTGCCGCGTGTCCCCTCCGGGAACAGCACCAGGATCTCACCGCGCTGCAAGGCTGCGACCGGCTCGGCGAATGGGTCGGCATTCTCGCCGTTGCGGATGGTCCTGGCTGCATCGCGGTCGAAGGGGATGATGCCGATCAGCCGCTCCGAGACGAAGGCGAGCAGCTTCGATTTCAGGAAGTAGTCGGCTGCTGCAACCGGGCGGACCTTCGTCACCGCGCCGAGCGGAAACAGCGACATCAGCACCAGCGTGTCGAGATGGCTGTTGTGGTTGGCGGCGACGATGGCGGGTCCGTGGTCGGGCAGCCGTTTGCGATTGCGCACGTTGAGGCCGATCACGATCAACACCAGTGGCCAGACGAGCAGCGCGAAGAAGGCGATCTTGAGCGCACCAGCGAGCCAATTGCGGGTCGAACCCATGGCTCACCAGAACGCCGGATTGAAGAAGCGGGTGTAGTGGAGAAACAGCGGCGCGGTGAAGATGAGGCTATCGACCCGGTCGAGGATGCCGCCGTGGCCTGGGATCATGGTACCGGAATCCTTGATGCCGAGGTCGCGCTTCAACGCCGAGATGCTGACATCGCCGAAAAAGCCCAGCACTGCGATCAGGAGGCCGAGGCCGAGCCCATAGAGCGGCA
>JANPDA010000307.1:0-3037 GCA_031431235.1 Hyphomicrobiaceae bacterium | reverse complement strand
AGCGCCTCGCCGATGCGGGCGATTGCGGTCTCGCCGGAGCCCGTGACCACCCGGATGAAACCGGCGAGCGAGCGGTCGAGATCGGGCTCGCCACTATCCACCCGCAGCAAGGCGCCGTCGAGCGCGACGAGCTTCACCATGCTCGCGACGATGATGATGTTGTCCCGGCCGACGCGGCGGACGAGGGCGGCCGACAATTGCTGATTGCCGCGGCCGAGGACGAAACCTTGTCCGCCAGTGATGCCGACAACGATCTTGGCGGGTCGCCCGCTGGCGAGATCGAGCAACTGCTTCGCTGTGAGGTCGAGCCCGGCCGGGCGGCGATCGAGGAACGCGTCGACGCCGAGCAATGTCCCTTCGACGCCGAGCCGCCGCTTGATGCGGCGCATCGTGGTTCCAGGTCCGATGACGTAGAGCGTGCCGGCTTGCATGCCCCGCACGATCTCGGCGGCCGCACCCTCGAGCGACATGTCCTCGCTGGTGTCACGCGCCTTGGGCCCCGGCAGCGCATGGCGCTCGAACGGCACGCGAGCGTAGCCATGGAGGCGGGCGGAGAGAGCTCCCCCGCGCAGCATCGCCTCGTCGATGTCCATCACCTCCATCTCGCGCATTTCGATGCCGCGATCACTGGCGAAAAGCCGCTCGACCACGTGGGCTGCTGCATTCGGAGTGGTCGCGAACACGCCAGAGTGCATTTTGACCCCCGCTGGAATACCGAGAATTGGAACGGTGTCCCCGACCGCCTCGAGCATGTCCCGTGCCGTCCCATCGCCCCCAGCAAAGACGATGAGCCCGCAGCCGCGGTGCGCCATGGCCCGCGCGGCACGCTGCGTGTCGGCGGCCGAGGTCTGCGCGCCGGCCTGCCCGCCGACAACCGTCGCGGGGATGCCGAGGCGTGCGGCACTCCGCTCGCCCATCGCGCCGGCAGCAACATCAAGCTCGAGCCAGCGGCCTTGCGCCGCCAGCCGCGCCAGGAACTGCTCGGCGCGCTCCTGCGCCAATGGACGCGCGCCCAGCGCCAGCGCTTGCCGCAGCACCTCCTCCCCGTCCGTGCCCTTGAGGGCGACCGCCCCGCCCATGCCCGCAATCGGGTTGACGATGAGGCCGATCCGCATCGTCACAGCGGGGGCTCCCCTGCGGGATGGTCGACAACGTGGATCTCCATCTCGAGCATCTCAGCATCATATCGGGAACGCGGAGCCCGTCGAGACCGATCAAAGCGAGGGTGTAGCGTCGCTCGCCCGTTGCTCGTACCCTTGGATCATCGAAACCGACACCATCGCCCGGCCGAATGGAGGATCCTGCCCGTGACGATCACTGCTCCCGAGCGAACGATGCTGGCGCCAGGCCTCGAGATCAGCCGGCTCGTCACCGGTCTCTGGCAAGTTGCCGACATGGAGAAGCAAGGAGCGCTCCTCGACCTCGATCAGGTCGCCCGCCATCTCGCCGACTACGCACGTGCCGGCTTCGACACCTTCGACATGGCGGACCACTACGGCAGCGCCGAGCTGATCGCCGGCCGCTGCGTTCGAGCCATCGCCGGGACTGGGACGCATCGGCCTTCGGTGCTGACCAAATGGGTGCCGGAGCCCGGACCGATGACGCCCGAGATCGTGCGCGCTGGCGTCGATGCCCGGCTCGAGCGGCTCGGCTCGCCCAACATCGACCTGTTGCAGCTGCACTGGTGGCAATATGAGGACCCGGGCTACATCGACGCCATGACCGAGCTCGATCGCCTGCGGCGCCAAGGGCTGATCGCCCACCTCGGCCTGACCAATTTCAACACGGACCACCTGCGTGTGCTCACGGGCTGTGGCGCTCCTGTCGTCTCCAACCAGGTCTGCTTCTCCCTGCTCGATCGTCGTGCCGCCGGCGACATGTCCGAGCTCTGCCGCTCGCATGGTGTCCGCATCCTGGCGTTCGGCACGCTCGCCGGTGGCTTCCTGTCCGAGCGCTGGCTCGGCAAGCCCGAGCCCGTGGATGCTCGCATCGCCGACTGGAGCAAGATGAAGTACAAGCGCTTCATCAATGCTGCCGGCGGCTGGGACGTGTTCCAGGGATTGTTGGACTCGTTGTCGCGGATTGCCCGCCGCCATCAAGTCTCGATCGCCAACGTCGCGACCCGCTGGGTGCTCGATCATGCGGCGGTCGCGGGTGTCATCATCGGCGCGCGCCTGGGCGAAAGCGAGCATCGCGCCGAGAACCTCGCCGTGTTCGCGTTTCGGCTCGATTGCGATGACCGGCGCCTGATCGACTCGGCGCTCGCTCACACGAAGCCGATCCCCGGTGATTGCGGCGACGAGTACCGCAAGCCACCCTACCTCACCGCGTCGGGCGACTTGAGCCATCACCTCGACAGCCTGCCCAAGGTGTTTGCCGCGAGCCCGGTCGACGAACGGCCGGGCAGGCTTCGGGTCGATACCGGCAGCGTCTGGGAGCCGATCGCCGGCTACGCGCGGGCGATGCGCGTCGGCAAGCGCATCCTCGTCAGCGGCACCACCGCGACCCATGGCAGTGGCACGGTCGTATGCAGGGGCGATCCGGCCGGCCAGACCGTGTACATCCTCGACAAGATCGCGGCGAGCATCGCAGCGGCCGGCGGCGACCTCAGGGATGTCGTGAGGACGCGCATCTATCTGCGCGACCGCAGCCAATGGGAGCCGGTTGCGCGCGTGCACGGCCGCTACTTCGGCGAAATCCGGCCAGCCAACACGCTGATAGAGGTCTCGGGCCTGATCGGGGACTACGACGTCGAGATCGAGGCGGAAGCCGAGCTCGACTGAGCCCGGGCCGCGCGCGGGCAGCCTGGAGCCAGCGGCATTCACGACACCCTCTCCGCTCTGACGTTGGCGCCACTGCGGCGATGCCGTAAGGTGGATTGACACAAGAATTGCCCGGGCAGACCCGGCGTCCGCATCCCACTGGCAAGGGGCCCCCATGCGCTTCTCCAAAATGATCACTGTCGTCGGCGTGCATGCCGAGGGCGAGCTGAACGAGGTCATCACCGGCGGCGTGCTCGACGTGCCGGGCAAGACCA
>JANPDA010000306.1:0-6320 GCA_031431235.1 Hyphomicrobiaceae bacterium | reverse complement strand
TCCAAAGTCGCTGGGCGTATCGACAATTCCGGTACCGAAGTGCCACTGCGCCCATCGGAGACCGGATGACAACGGGAGAATTCCGCGTTCATCCATTTCTTGCCGTCAAGCGAGGAATTTACGGCTGCTCGATCCCCGGACGACAGGCCTCGATGCAATTCGATCCCCCATCCGACCAGCTCGGACACTGGCGCTCGGCTGGGCAAACCATTGCCGGCGATCAAGTCGTGCTGCGCCTGCCCTCCCCATGTGATGCCGAGTTGCCTCCGAGCAGCCTGTCGAGCACCCACTGACTCATGGAGTGAACGACTGGCTCGTGCAGCGACAGGCGGCCCGGCTGGCTGAAGGACGATTGCAGGCCGGCCTGCTGCAGCTCGGAAATGGTGTTGTCCTCCGGCAGGGACTTGTCCCAACGCTGATAGTAATTCTGTACGACCTCCTCGAAATCGGATCGCTCCGCCGTCGCGCGCGGGAAACAGGCTCCGTGCGTGACGAGCGAGCGCCCCACACCGCGCGGGGCGACATGGAGCCACCACATGCAGTCGAGTGTCGTGGCAAAGAACCAGTTCGGGTAGACGACCGCAAAGAAGGTTCCTCCGGCAGCCTTGCCTTTCAGGCTCGGAATATGCGGAAATGTCGCGGGTGCACCCGACAGGACCGCGACCGTCTTGGTGCCCGGCAAATGGATCGCATCCCACGCGCCGACGCTGTCCTGTTTGGTGCAAACCTGCGTTCCGATGGACACGCGATGCACGGTCGCGGTGTGGTAATCCTCCATGGCGTTCTCGACATAGAGCTTCCAGTTGCACGCGAGGTCGTACTCCTTCCTGCGCGTGACGACCATGTCCTCGAAGCGATAGGACCCGAAGGCGTCGACCGCGTTGCCCAGATACTGCTGGAGGGAGAGGGAATTCGCATCGAGCGAAACGAAGATGAAGCCTCCCCAGGTCTCGAGCCGCACGGGGATGAGGCCGTATTCGGACTTGTCGAAGCCCTCGACACCCTCCATCCCCGGCGCCCCCCTCAGCTCACCGTTGAGCCCGAAGGTCCAGCTGTGATAGGGGCAGGCGAAAGCGCTGCAGCGGCCATTTCCGGCCACGAGCCGCGTGCCGCGATGGCGGCAGGTGTTGGCAAAGGCACGAATGACGTTGCTGCTGTCGCGCACGACGATGATGGACTCACCGAACAGGTCGACGGTCAGGTAGTCGCCGCTTGCCGGTATCTCGTCGACCCGGCCGACGAAATTCCACGTGCGCCGGAAGATCTGGCGCACTTCCTCCTCGTGGAACTCCTCCGAAGTATAGCACCACCTGGGTAAGGTCTCGGCTTCCGCCAGTGGCAGCCGGGCTCTTGCATAGAGACTTGGCTCGAGAATACGCATTGCCATGCGAACGCACTCCCTTGACTGTTGGAATCGACCAATCGTTCATTGCCGGTTCACGGCGCTCGCGATTCAGTATCCGAGTTCCGCCCGCACGCGATTGAGGAGCGGTTGACTTTTGAGAAAGCGTGCCATGTTGCGGAAGACGAGGTCAAGCGTATCCGGAGTGTAGCGCTCGGCGTCATCAGACGATGAATGCGGCGTTATGATCAGATTGGGGGTGCGCCACAGCGGTGACGAGGAGGGTAGCGGCTCCGGGTCGAAGACATCCAGGATCGCGCTCAGCTCGCGGCGCTCGAGCCGCTTGCGCAACGCGCCGTAGTCGACGAGGTTGGCACGGCTGTAGTTGATGAGGCCCGCCCCCTTGCGCAGGAGATCGAGCTCCTTTTCTCCCAGCAGATGATGGGTATCGGGAGTGTGCGGTGCCGTCACGACGACGAAGTCGGCCTTCGGCAGCAACTTTACCAGGTCCTTGGGCCGGTGCATCTCATCGACCGCCGGATGGGCTTCGCCCGAGCGGCGCACGCCGGTGATGTGCAGGCCGAACTTCTTCGCTGCCCGGGCCACTCCACCGCCGACCGAGCCCACGCCGATGATCAGCAGCCGTTTGCCGCGAACCCCAGTGTTGAAGAGCTGCTGCCAGCGCCCCTCTTTCTGATTGGTGACCATCTCAGGAAGTCGGTTGTTGAGCGCGAGGATCGCCATCATGACGTACTCGCTCGCGCGGTCGCCGTGCACGCCGCGGCTGTTGGTCAGAACCGCTCCCTCGGGCAGCCAGTCGAGCGGAAGAAGATGGCTGACGCCTGCCCCGTGGGCGTGGACCCATTTCAGCCGCGGCGCGCGCGCGGCAAGCTTCGTCCGATCGAATTTCCAGGCAAAGAGAGCATCTGCCGTCTCGATGGCGCTGTCGAAGATGTCGCCGTCGGCTCCGAGCGTCACTCTGATCCGGCGAGCGACGCTCGGTGATCGTGCCAGTGCCGCCTGCAGACGTTCCTTCGTGACCCGAAACACATCCCCGAGCTCCGAAGTATTCTCGATGTGGAGATGCGCCTTGCCATCAACCCAGATGGAGTTTGTTGCTGGCCTTCGCGGCGTCGATCGTGCAGCCTTCCCCTTGGTCCCCATGCTTATGCCTCTCGAAGGAGCCGAACTGCGATCGTAAGCGGCCCGCGCCCGGCTGCTCAGAAGAACTTGAGGTAGCGCGCGCGCTCCCAATCGGAGACGTAGTTGATGTAGCTCGCCCACTCCTCGCGCTTGTAGGAGACCCAGGTCTCGAACATCTTCTTGCCGAAGACGCGCTCGGCCAAGGGATCCTCCGCGAAAGCGTCGACCGCCTCACGCAGCGACTGCGGCAGGCGCGTGACGCCGATCTCCTTCAGCTCCGCGTCCGACTTCAGATACATGTTGTCGAGATGCGGCTCGCCCGGATCGAGCCCCTGCTCGATGCCCTCGAGGCCGGCTGCAAGCGTCAGCGCGGCGCCCAGATAGGGATTGCAGGCCGAGTCGGCGGCACGCAGCTCGACACGGCCACCGCCCGAGGGAATGCGGACTGTGTTCGTGCGGTTGTTGTTGCCATAGCACGCCCACACCGGCGCCCAGGTGAAGCCCGACATGCTGCCCTTGATGACGAGGCGCTTGTAGCTGTTGACGGTCGGCGCCGTCACCGCGCAGATGGCCGGCAGGTGCTTCAACATCCCGGCGATGAACTGGTAGCCGAGCTTGGCAAGGCCCAGCTCGTCCTTCTTGTCCTGGAACAGGTTCTGGCCGGTCTTCTTGTCGGCGAGCGACATGTTGAAGTGGGCGCCGCTGCCGGCCCGGTCGCCGAAGGGCTTCGGCATGAAGGTCGCGAAGCCGCCATGCTTCCGCGCGATCTCGTGCGCCATCATGCGGAAGAAGACGAAGCGATCGGCCATGGTGCGGGCATCGAAGTATTTGAAGTCGACCTCGAACTGGCCGATGCCGTCCTCGTGGTCGAAGGAGTAGACGTCCCAGCCGAGCTTGTTCATGGCATCGACCAGCTCGCTCATCCAGGGCAAGTTGTCCAGCATGCGCACGCAGTCATAGGCGGCTTTGTCGAGGTTCTTGCGGTTGGACATGGGGCCGAAGCCGCCGCCCTCGGTGTCGCGGAAGACGAAGAATTCGGCTTCCATGCCGAGGTTGCAGGTGTAGCCCATATCCTCGGCCCGCTTCAGGACGCGGTTGAGGATGTTGCGGCTGCAGGGCTCGAAGGGCTTGCCCTCGCACCAGAGGTCGCTCGCGAACCAGGCTACGTCGGACTTCCAGGGCAGGATCGTGCAGGACCTCGGATCGGGATGGGAGGCGACCTCCTCGTCGCTCACGTCCTGCGGCACGCCCTCGAGAGCGGCACCCGTGAAAAGCTCGGATCCTGCGAGCATGCGGTCCAGATGGTCGATCGGCACGACCTTGGTCTTTGACACGCCGTGCATGTCCACATAGGTCGGCATGAGGAATTTCACACCGCTCGTCTCGAGGCTCGACCTCAGACCATCTGTGTCGGCATCCGTGCGCTTGGTCATGGCTGGCTCCCCAGAACTCGCCTCCGCCGGGGCGGAGGCCGACTTCCCCGAGAGAGTGATCCCACAGCCGGTCGCGAGGGTCAATCGCCGTCCTAATTGATCGCTCAATTAAAGCGCGGGCGCGCATACTAGCCATGCATGGGATGAAGATCCGGCGCGCTACTGGCCGTCGCGCAGCGTCGCCAGCACATGGCGCCCGAGATCACCGACGGCGGCTGCGAGGTCGAAGTCCGGCAGGACGACCGCGCGCACCATGCAGCCGTCCAAGTGGGTCGAGATGAACTGTGCCATGCGGCCTGCGTTCACCGGCCGGAACCGCCCTTCCCTGATGCCCTGGCGGATCAGTCCCGAAAGGAGCCGGCGCTCCCTGGCGTAGAAGCTGGCGATGGTCGCCTCGATTGCCGAATTGCGCTCATGGCCGCTGCGGAAATCGAGGGCGATTTTCACGAAGCGGTGGATCTCGTCGTAGCGCTCGACGTGATTGTCGAGCCAAGCCTTGACCAGGCGCTCCGGGTCGGCGCGATCCGTCTCGAACTTCGCCATGTTGTCGAAGGCAATGCGGACGGCGAACTCGATCGTTGCCCGGAAGAGGTCCGTCTTGTCGTCGAAGTAGTAGTAGAGCAACGCCGAATTCACACCG
Organism: Hyphomicrobiaceae bacterium; assembly: GCA_031431235.1. Classification (GTDB taxonomy): domain Bacteria; phylum Pseudomonadota; class Alphaproteobacteria; order Rhizobiales; family Hyphomicrobiaceae; genus JANNSW01. Next base: position 1,762 of record JANPDA010000306.1, on the reverse strand, counting down.
AGCGCCGCGGCGATGTCCTTGATGGTGACGGACGCGAAGTTGCGCTCGGCGAAGAGGTCGAGCGCGACGGCCAGGTACTCCTCGATACGGTGTTTCTCCGTCGGTGCGTCTGCGAGCTGCCCCGCGGGCGCGGCCCGGTTCGGGCGGCGGGCGACCGCAAGGCTCGCGCCAACGCGCTGCCGTCGAACGGCCGTCGTAACATCCTCGGACGCTTTGCTCATCACGCGACATCGACCACGCCGCTCGGATGCGGTCAAGGCGGCGCGTGCTTCGGCGCGGCTCCGGCTCGTCCCTGCCGCAGCCGCGCCTGGACAATTGCGCGCGATGATCGTTCACTTCGTCTCGGGGACCGGTCGATCCGGTTGCAAGCAGGAGGAGCGCGTCGTGCCGCAAGACTACGAGATCTTCGACCTGGGCGACGTCCCCCTCCAGCATGGCGGGGTCCTGAGGAAGGCGTTCCTCGCCTACGAGACCTATGGCGCGCTGAGCCCGCGGCGCGACAATCTGGTGCTGATACCGACCTTCTTCACCGGCACCCACATCCGCAACGAAGCCTACTTCGGCGCCGGCCGCGCGATCGACCCGGCGCGCCATTTCATCGTCTCTGTCAACATGCTCGGCAATGGCTACTCGAGCTCGCCCAGCAACGCCGAGCCGTCGCAGCGGGGGCACGAGTTCCCGAACGTCTCCATCCACGACAACGTCGCCTGCCAGCACCGCCTCCTGACCGAGCGCTTCGGCATCGAGCGCGTGGCACTCGTCGCGGGCTGGTCGATGGGCGCCATTCAGGCCTTCCAGTGGGGAGCGCAGTTCCCGGACGTGCCGCGAGGGATCCTCGCCATGTGCGGGACCGCACGCTGCTCGCCCCACTGCCACACCTTCATCGGCGGACCCAAGGCGGCTCTGCAGGCCGACGCTGCCTGGAACGGCGGCAATTATACGACGCCGCCGGAGAAGGGGCTGCGGGCCTTCGGTCGGGTCTATGTGGCATGGGCCTACTCGCCGGCCTTCTTTCGCGATGCGCTCTACCGCCAGATGGGGTTTGCGACGCTGGAGGATTTCGTCCGTGACTGGGAGGAGGACCACGTCGCCTGGGACGCCAACAACCTGCTCGCGAAGGTCTGGAGCTGGCAGCATGCCGACATCAGCGACAACGATGTCTACCGGCGCGACCTCGCCAAGGCTCTCGGGGCCATCAAGGCGCGAGCGATCGTGATGCCGAGCCGGCATGACGCCTACTTCCCGCCGGAGGACAACGCGGCCGAGGTCGCCCTGATGCCGAACGCCGAGCTGCGCATCTTCGAGTCGCCCTGGGGTCATTGCGCGGGCTCGCCCGGCCGGCTGCCCGCCTTCGATCGTGCGCTCGACCTGGCGGCCGGCGAGCTGCTCGCGCTCTGACCGGGACGCGCGTCCGCGACTTCTACCGCTCGGCCGCCCCTCGATCCTGGTGCCGCGGCCCCACGCCCTCGACAACGACCAGCTCCACAACGCGCGGCGGGTGGCGGAAGCGGGTGGCGCCTGGAGCAGAAGGACCTGACGCCCCAGAGCCTCGCCGACGCCATCGAGCGGCTGCTGACGGAGCCCACACGCCTCGCCGCCACCGCCCGCGCCGTCAAATCGATCGGCAAACCCGACACCGTCATCCTGCTCGCCGTCCTGATGGAGGAGCGGGCGGGGTTGCGGTGTGGGGGCGGAATGCGGCTTCCTCGAAGCGCCTCGCACCCGCCCATCCACCCGTCTTCCCGGACAAAGCCGAAGGCTT
>JANPDA010000305.1:0-4916 GCA_031431235.1 Hyphomicrobiaceae bacterium | reverse complement strand
GGGTCCGACCAGGATCATGTCGAGCCCCTCGACGCCCAGGATCGCATCCAGATTGTCGAGGGCTTGCGCCGTCTCGATCTGGCCGCAGACGATGGTCCAGGCGTTGGCCTGGCTGAGCGTGCATCCGCACGATAACCTCAGGCCGCCCTCGACAGGTAGTCGTACGCCGTCATGGCATGCACATGGAACACGGCGAGCAGATCGTCGATTCCCACACTCTCGTCGACGCCGCCCATGTTATGGGGCGTCGGCCCGTAGACGATCGTCGGAATGCCCCGCTCGCGATAGTAGCGAGCATCCGACATTCCGACGCGCATGTTGGCGGCGACCTTGGGTCCCAGCAGCGCCCGCGCGTGGCCGAGCGCCAGCGTCGCGAGCTCGTGGCCGGGATCGGTGACGGTCGGGTCGCAGGCTTGCAGCACCGTGTACCCGACGTCCGCGATGCCTTCGATCGCCCGCTCGACCATCGCCAGCACCTCCGTGACGGTCAGCCCCGGCGGGAAGCGGAGATCGAGGCGCGCGCTCGCCCGGTCGGGGATGATGTTGACCACACTGCCCCCGCCGATCACGCCGACATTGACCGTGAGGCTCGTAAGCGTCTTGAACTCGCCGGCGCCGCAGAGCGCCTCAGACACGGGCCGCGCTTCCTCCATGGCCGCGAGCACGGCCGGGGGAATGACGATGTTCCGCTCGCGCAGCGCGCAGATGCGGGTGATGGCCTCGATCAGCGGCTCGATGGCGTTCCGCCCGAGGTGCACATGGGCGCCATGGCTCGAGATGCCGCGCGCGGTAAGCTCGAGCCAGAGCTGCCCCTTCTCGCCGAAGCGCAGCACGTGCGGCGAGCCGGCGTCGCCGCTCAGCATGGCGTCGCCGCGGGAATGGGGGACGCTATCGAGCAGGTGCTGCGTGCCCCAGCGGCCACCGGTCTCCTCGTCTCCCACGCACGCGAGCACCAGCTCGCCCGCCAGATGCCCGCGCTCCTCGCTGAGGACGAGTGCCGTCATGATCGCCGCCGCGAGGCCCGCCTTCATGTCGCTGACGCCGCGGCCATAGATGCGCCCCTCGGCGATCTCGCCACCGAGCGGGGCATGGGTCCACGCCGTCGGATCACCGATGGGGAAGGTATCGAGGTGGCTGTTGAGGACGAGGCGGCGACCGGGCCGTCCGCAGGGGAGGCGCGCGATGAGATTGACGGCGGGCGCTCTTGCGGTCACGCGCTCGGTCGTGACGCCCGGCGCGCCCCGCAGCACCCCCTCGACGACATCGGCGAGCGGGCCCGTGTCGCCCGGCGGATTCTCGCTTCCCGTGCGGACGAGCATCACGCAGAGCGCGATGACCTCGTCGTGCCTGGCGCGGACCCGCTCGGCAAAGCGCTTCCGATCGAGGGGCATGGCTCGGAGCTCCCCCTCAGCGCGGCACACCGAGCTGCACGACCCGCTCGCCCGCCGAGACGATGGGGAACGTCGCAACCCGCACGATCGGGCCCTCGTGTGGCGCCTTGATCTCCTCGACCAGCTCGCCGAAGAGGTTGGTGATGGTCGCGACCACCTGGCCCTTCTTCACATTGTCGTTGAGCTCGACCGTGCGGTGCATCAGCCCGCCCCGGTGGGCGCGTACGGGCGTCATGGCGGTGATCACGAGCTTGCGGCCGAGCGTCTCCGTCTCGGAAGCCAGCATGCCCGCCGCCCGCAGCATGTTGCACAGGCCCCGGAAGCCCCGATCGGTGACCGCCTGCTCGACGCGGCCGCCCTCGCCGATCTCGAGGCCGAGCGCGACGCTTCCCTGCTTCGCCATCACCACATGCGGGCTCGTGCTCTGGACGTAGACGCCGGTCTCGGAGGCGAGCACGAAGTCTGCGCCGAAGGCCTTCGCCATCCGCTCGGATTCTTCCACCGTATCCCCAGCCGATCCCGGTGGCAGGAATGCGAACGGCGCGTAGCAGCCCCCGGTCGTCGGCGTGTGGATGTCGATCATGATGTCGGCCTTGCCCATCAGCTCGCCGTAGATGCGGTGCGCGATGAGGGAGGCCATGTTGCCCTCGGCCTCGCCCGGGAAGCAGACCCAAGGGTCGGCGGGGCTCTGGTCGAGTGGCGATTTCATGAGGTGCCCGACGGGATAGCGGTGCTGCACCTGCAGCGCGAGCGGGTTCTGGGCGGGGACGACGATGATCGTCCCGGAGAGGTCGCGCAGATCGAGCTCGCGGGCAAGCCGCGCTACGATCTCGACACCGTTGATCTCGTCGCCATGGAAGGCCGAGCCCACATAGCAGACCGGGCCCGGCGAGCTTCCGTGCAGCACCATGACAGGCAACTCGACGGTCGAGCCGTCGGCAAGCTCGAGCAGCGGAATGCGCAGCTTCGTGCGCTCGCCCCGTGCGAGCCTGGCTCCGGCGATATCGAGCTTCTTGTCCGATCGGGTCTTGCCTGGCATGCGTCACCTTCCTCGAATGGCCCTACTCTGCCGCACGGCGGTCGCCTGCCGCCGGCAGGCCCCGCGCGAAATGGAGCGTCCGCTCGCCGTTGGCGACGAGCTTTCTCGACGAAGTCGCTCGAGGCTGCGAACCCGGACGCTGAAACGTCGCGAAAATACTCGTCATTGATGCGTTGCACCTTGTCCGCGAGGCGCGCAAGCGCCTGCTCACCAGGCGGCACCAGCCGAAGCAGCACCCCTCGCCCGTCGCTTGGATCGGCGCGCTTCTGAACGAGATCCTTCCCGCAGAGCTTCGCGACCTCCGTCGTGATGAAGGCCCCTGTCACGCGCAGCCGCCGCGCGACCGCCGATATGCTGCGGCCGTCCGTGCCGCCCTCGAGCAGCGCCTTGCTCGTCACACTGAGCGGGGGATGGATACGCGCTGCCCTCGCTCCTGCGGGCCTTCGGCTCATCACCCGGCCTCGGGGACATCGTAGCTCGCCATCAAGTCGGTCACGCGGCCCCGGAACTCAGCCCAGGGCGCCTCGCGATGGCTGTGGTCGCGCACCACATAGGGCGGGCCGCCGTAGAAGCGCTCGTACTGCCAGTGGCGCGAGGCAAACTCCGAGCCGAGCATGTCCCAGGCGAGCTTCATGAGCTTGATGCGCGGAAGCGCCCCTTGCGTCGAGCTGCTCCAGTACTCCTCGAATTGCCGGCGCAGCTCCGGATCGTGCATCACCGAGATGTCGGCGGGCATGAGGAATACGCCACCCCCCATCAGCTCGCGGATGTCATCGGCGATCGCCGCGTAGTTCTCCGTGCACCAGGAGAGCGCGCCGTACATGTAGCGGCGGTTGAAGGAGACGTAGCCGTTGCCGAGATCCTCGAAATTCATCTGCTGGCCGTGCACCATGCCGGCGATCATGGCCTCGAGCGCGGCGAGGCGGCCGAGCCGCTCGCGCACCGCCGGCACCTTCTCGGTCTGGGTCACGCTCGCGATCTCGGCGGCGAGGCCCACGAGCAGCTGCAGCTTCGACCAGAAGCGCACGTTCGACTGGTGGTTGCCGAAGCAGTGCGACGGCGTGCGGTAGTAGATCTCACGCGAGAGCTGGGCGTCGTCGTTGCTGAAGACACGCTCCCAGGGCACCTTCACGTTGTCGAAGAGGACGATCGCGTCGGTCTCGTCGAAGCGGTAGGAGAGGGGGTTGTCGAACTCGCTGTCGGCTGTGGGCTCCATGGGTTTGCGTGACCAGAGCGTCAGGCCGGGCGTGCCGATCGGGATGGCGAAGGTGACCGCCTCGCGCTTGCGCTCGGGCGCGAGCGGCTGGACATTGCCGACCCAGAGCTCGTCGGCGAAGGGCGAGCCGGTCGCGAGCAGCTTCAGGCCGCTGACGACGAGGCCGTCGTCCTCCTCGCGCACGACGGAAAGGCTCGCCGTCCTCTCGCCGCGCCCGCCGCTGAACTTCGGATCGCGCGCTCCGGGCGCCGGCAACACCGCATAGACGATGAAGAGGTCAAGCTTGCGGGCGCGCTCGTAGTAGGCCCTGAGGTTGGCGGCATAGCTGCGGCTCAGCGATGTCCCCGAATCGAGCACCTCGGCCTGCAGCGCCATACCCGTCACGAAGCTCGCCACGTGGTCGGGCGAGCGGCCGAAGAGGCCGTGAGTCGCATCCGCGATGAGCTTGTGGGCGCGCGTCCGCTTCTCGAGGTCCTCGCGCGTGCGCGGCATCAGGTAGTAGGCGGCGCAACGCTCGCCGCCGGCATCATAGCTGAGCGTCTCGCGGTGGGCGGGGTCGCGCTTCAGGTCGAAGAGCGAAGCGAGCGTGCGCGCTCCGTTGCGGAAGGCGGGGTGCGCCGTGACATCGCCGACCGCCTCCTTGCCGACGTAGAGCTTGCGCCCGTCGCGCAACCCTTCGAGATGCTCGCGGCCCGATTTCAGCATGATTTCCCTCCCGCCGCCGCACCGCACCGCACCCGGGCAGGAGTGAAGCGCCCGAAGAAACAAAAGTCGATAGCTTATTCACTTAGCCGACATTCCCCATATGAACGCCGATTTCCAACAGCACGGTAGCGATCTCGTCCGCCCCTGACAACTCTTGGCGTCGTGCGGGACGATGTTCGCCTCGATTGGGCGGGAGCCGCCGACAAAACGGCCGCCCTCTCCCTTTGATGGCGCTCATTCTGGCTGGCAAGGCGCACCTCTCCCGTTGTCTGTCTGCGGCATAGGCTTGGCCTCCGCCTCACGCTGGGGCTGCGCGGAGCTGAGCAATCAGCCGCAGGACTTCTTCGAATAGGCTTCTTGGCATCGCAACCTCGGCCATCTGGAACGTGACGTAGCGCCCGTGGCCGACGATCCTGGCGCCGATCTTGACGAGTTTTTCACGCAGCGAGGTCAGCGACCAGTGTCTGACCGCGTCGGGCAGCGCCAGGGTGCGCATGAAGTTGGCGAGGTTGTAGGCAAGCGCGTGAAGCTGAAGCCGCACCTCGTTGTTGCGGAACCGCATGCA
>JANPDA010000304.1:0-2335 GCA_031431235.1 Hyphomicrobiaceae bacterium | reverse complement strand
GCGCCGCCGGTGACGACGGCAATCCTGTGCTCGAAGCGTGCCATGCCGGACCTCACGCCTTGGAAAGCTTGCGCTCGGGATCGAAGAACGGCATCGCGACTGTTGTTGCCGCGAGCGAGCGCTCGCCCCGCATCACCGTGAGGCGTGTGCCCACTGCCAGGCCGGGCCGGTCGAGCATGGCGATGCCGATACCGAACCCGAGCGTCGGCGAATGCACCGCCGAGGTGAGGATACCGAGCTCCCCCCGCTCGAGGCGCACCTTGTCGCCGGTCTCGCCGAGCACATCGCCCTCGAAACGCAAACCCACCAGCCGGGGCTGGCGTGCCTCCGGCGGGAGCCGGTCGAGGGCTGGCTTGCCGGTGAAGAAGGGCTTCCCGGCATTGACCATCCAGCCCAGACCGATGTCATAGGGATTGTGCTGCCAGTCGAAGTCGTGGCCGAAATTGAGAATCGCTGCTTCCATCCGCCGGATGTCGAGGGCGCGGCTGCCGGCGAGCTTCACGCCGTGCGGCCGTCCAGCGTCCCAGAGGTCGGCGAACATCCGCGCGCCGTGTCGGACGTTCACGTAGATGTCGTAGCCGAGCTCGGCGGTGTAGCCGGTGCGGGTGATGGTCGCGGGTACACCGCAGATTTTCGTCTCGGCAGCACCATAGAAGGCAATCCGGGAAAGATCGGCCTCGCACACGCCCTGCAGGATCTCGCGCGAGAGCGGCCCTTGCAGGCTCGCGACATGGATGTCGTCGAGGTGGCTTTGCACCGTGACGTTGCGGCCCAGCGCGCGTGCGTAGATCGCCTGCTCGGAGAAGCCTGGGCCCCCGACCCACCAGAGACGCTCGGACGAGAACCGCACCAGCACCGCATCCTCGACGATGCCGCCATAGTCGTAGCACATCACGCAATAGAGGCAGTGACCGTCCTTCAGGCGAGTGAGGTCGCGCGGCACCAGCTCGTCCATCAGCTGAAGCGCATCGGGGCCCGCGATCTCGATCACCTCCTCACCCGTCACGTCCCACTGGCCGGCCGCCTTGCGGGTCGCCCAGTACTCCTCCAGCGGGTCGCCGATCGCGTCGGGCTTCAGATAGCTGTTGTGCAGCTTCCACTCTTGAGCAAAGCGCCCAATCGTCGGATAGAAGGCCGTGCGTTTCAATCCGCTGCGCATCCGCATACCGGTCTTGGGCAGCGGCGGCACTCCGGTCCAGCTTGCGATCTCGGTCCGCAGCACGGAGGGCTTGAGGGAAGAAAACATCGTGGCTCGCATTCCTGGTCTTGCCATGGTGGGGTGGCCATTGCGATCCTTAGAGCATGTGACCAGCCATTGGAATGAGATGTTGAGAGTTGGAACGGCTTGGGGCTGAAAGACGGGAAGGTGTGGCGGATGAGCGAGCGCGAGTTCGATTTCGTTGTGGTGGGCGCAGGCGCCTCGGGAGCGACGCTGGCTCGCGCGCTGGCAGCAGACGGGCGCACCACGGTCGCGTTGCTGGAAGCGGGCCCGAGCGACGAGCGACCCGAGATCATCGATCTGTTCCGCTTCCGCGAGATGCTGAGCGGCCCGCTGACCCGGCATCTGCCGACGGTCGCAACGCATGGCAACAACCCGAGGGTGTCCTATCCGCAGTCCTTTGTGCAAGGTGGGTGCGCCTCCCACAACAGCGGCCTGTGGTTCCGTCCGCCCGACAGCGACTTTGCCGATTGGGACAGGCTTGGCGCCGCGGGTTGGGGACCGGCTGGCACGGCGCACCATTTCGAGCAGTTGGAGCGCGACGTCGCGATCGAGGAGCTGCACCTCGAAGGCGCCGTTCCCAGGGCTCTGAGCGAGGCCGCACTCGGAAGTGGATTTGCTGAGACCGCCTTCACCCATCCCTTCGACGAGGGCTACGGCCGCTATCGCATGAACAAGCGCGGCAGTTCGCGCCAGTCGGCATCGATCGTCTATCTGCATCCCGCATCGCAACGCCCCAAGAACCTGTCGCTGCTGCTGGAGACGCCTGTGCTCGGCCTCGAGATCGGCGCCGACCGGCGTGTGATCGGGGCGCGGACGTCTCGAGGTTTGTTCCGGGCTCGCCGTGAGGTCGTGCTCGCGACGGGAGCGTTCGAAACGCCCAAGCTCCTGATGCTGGCGGGACTTGGACCGGCCGGACATCTGCGGTCGCTCGGCATTCCGCTGGTCCATGATCTGCCCGGTGTAGGCGAGCACTTGCTGGATCATCCGGCGGTTACGGTGACCTGGCGGGCAGCCCGCCCGCTCGGCGAGCTCGGTCGTTGGCGCTATCCCGGCATCGTCTTCAGCCGCATCCTGCCGGATGCGGTTTGGTCAGACATCGAGATGCAACTCGGC
>JANPDA010000303.1:0-23046 GCA_031431235.1 Hyphomicrobiaceae bacterium | reverse complement strand
CCCAGGTCGATTTGATCGACGCATGCGACCAGAGCACGATCACCCGGGCCGCCCTGTCGAGCGCGTCGTTGATCTTGGCTATGAACGGATCGCCCGGTTGAAGCTCGGTCGCGTCGCGCCACACCTGCAAGCCCTTGCCTTCGAGCAGCGCTTGCAGCGCCTTCGCCGCCTCCACGTCCCGGCTCGAATAGCTCACGAGCACATCGATCGGGCCGTCTGGATTGCTCGGAACGCCACTCATGCCGACAACCCCTCGCGTGGACAGGATTTGTGCGTCCCGAGATTAAGCAGGTTCCGCGCGTTGGCTCAACTGGCGTCGCGGCGTCGGACCCGGTGCTTGCCGCGGCCGCGCGCGCCGCTATAACTCCGCGCCAGACGGCATCACGACGGGGCGACCATGACCAGCAGCAGCACAGCCAAGCCCACAGCGCTCGCCGCGCAGGAGCAGGCGCGGATCCTGTCGGAGGCGCTGCCGTTCATGCAGCGCTACGACGACAAGACGATCGTCGTCAAATATGGCGGGCACGCCATGGGGGACCCGGAGCTGGCGGCGGCGTTCGCCCGCGACATCGTGCAGTTGAAGCTGTCGGGCGTGAACCCGATCGTCGTCCATGGCGGCGGTCCCCAGATCGGCGAGATGCTGAAGCGGCTCGAGATCAAATCCGAGTTCGTGCATGGCTTGCGCGTCACCGACAAGCCGACGGTCGAGATCGTCGAGATGGTTTTGGCCGGCAAGATCAACAAGGAGATCGCCGCCGCGATCAACCGGGCGGGCGGCAAGGCGGTCGGGATCTCGGGCAAGGACGCCAACCTCGTCATCGCGAAGAGGATCGATCGGATGCCCGACCCGGAATCGAACCTGATGAAGGCGGTCGATCTCGGCTATGTGGGTGATCCGGTCACGGTCGATCCGGATATCCTGGAAGTGTTCGCGCGCAGCGATCTCATTCCGGTGATCGCGCCGATCGCGCTGTCGGCGGAAGGGGAGACGCTGAACGTGAATGCGGACACGTTCGCGAGCGCGATCGCGGCAAGGATGAAGGCGACGCGGCTGTTGCTGCTGACGGACGTCGAAGGCGTGCTCGATCGCGACAAGCGCCTGATCGAGGAGCTGACGGTCGCGGAAGCCCGCCGCCTGATCAAGGACGGCACCATCACGGGCGGCATGATCCCCAAGGTCGAGGGCTGCATCGAGGTGGTGGAAGCCGGCGTCGAGGCGGTCGTGATCCTCAACGGGCGGGTGGCGCACGCGGTGCTGCTCGAGCTGTTCACGCCACACGGCGTCGGCACGATTTTTCGCGAGGAGGCGCCGAGAAGGAAGGGGAGCAAGGGGAAGGGGGCGTGAGGCGCATTGGGCGCGGCACGCGCCGTTATCCGCCATGATGCCTTGCCGTGCGATGGCGGATTACGCTCCGCCAATCCGCCCTACGCGCTCGAATTGCCACGCAATCAGCGGTTCGACAGCACGTCGACGCCGCCGATTTTCTGCAGCTTGCGATCCGACGTGACGAGCGTCAACCCTTGGACCAGGGCCGTAGCGGCAATGAGCCGGTCGGCTGGGTCCTTGTGGGCAACACCGATGCGCCACGCCTCGACAGCGATCTGGCTCGTGATCGGCACCTGCCGGACAAGACCCAATCCAACAATTTCCTCGATCCATGCGAACGCGTCGTCGACGCCCTCGAAGTGTCCATCGAGCGCCAGCCGGACCGCCTCCCATGCGCTGATGGGTGACAGCCAGAGCTCATTGGCGGGATCGTCGAGGGCTGTCGCTACGCGACGCTTCAACTTGGACGGCTCCAAAATCATCCAGAGCCAAATGTGCGTGTCGAGCAGCAGCTTCACTGCTCATCCTCCTTGATGGCCACTCCTCCAAGGCCGCTCACTTTCGCAGGACCTCCCATTCTTCCTCCGGAACGGCGGGAGCCTCGACGATGTCGCCGGCAATCCGGTACTTCCCCTCGAGAGCGCCCAAACGCGGGACAGGCTTCTTAGTCTCGGGCGGCCCCACGACGGCAACCGGCTTGCCGAAACGAGTGACCATCACCGGGCTGCCAGTCGTGCGCACGCGCTCGAGCACGGCGAGGCAGGTGGCCTTGAACTTGGAGATGGCGATCTGTTCCATGCAATCTGTCTATCATGGTCGACGGACCATGGTCAATTCTGGATTAGAGCCCCCCTATAGCCAACCCCGCCGCACTGCAATAAGACTTGCGCCGCCATGCCAAAGCGCACCGACATCGACGCCATTCTCATCATCGGCGCCGGCCCGATCGTGATCGGGCAGGCTTGCGAGTTCGACTATTCCGGAACGCAAGCCTGCAAGGCCCTGAAGGCCGAAGGCTACCGGATCGTGCTCGTCAACTCCAATCCGGCCACGATCATGACGGATCGAGAGCTGGCGGACGCGACCTACATCGAGCCGATCACGCCCGAGTTCGTGGAAAAGATCATCGTGCGTGAGCGCGCCGAGCATCCGGGCGAGCGGATGGCGCTGCTGCCGACGATGGGCGGACAGACGGCGCTCAACACCTCGCTCGCACTGGAGAAATCTGGCGTGCTCGCGCGCCACGGCATCGAGATGATCGGTGCCAAGGCCGCGGCCATCGATATGGCCGAGGACCGGCAGCTGTTCCGCGAGGCGATGGACCGGATCGGGCTGGAGACGCCGCGCTCCATGCTCGCCCACAATTGGGAGGAGGCGAGCCGCGCGCTCGAATCGATCGGGCTGCCGGCGATCATCCGGCCCTCCTTCACGCTCGGCGGCACGGGCGGGGGCATCGCCTACAACAAATCGGAGTTCATGGAGATCATCGAGCGCGGGCTCGATGCCTCGCCGACGCGCCAGGTGCTGGTCGAGGAAAGCGTGCTCGGCTGGAAAGAATTCGAGATGGAGGTCGTCCGCGACAAGAACGACAATTGCATCATCGTCTGCTCGATCGAGAACATCGATCCCATGGGTGTGCATACGGGTGATTCGATCACGGTGGCGCCCGCGCTCACACTGACCGACAAAGAATACCAGCTGATGCGCAATGCCTCGATCAAGGTGCTGCGCGAAATCGGGGTCGAGACCGGCGGCTCGAACGTGCAGTTCGCGGTCAATCCAGCCGATGGGCGGCTCGTCGTGATCGAGATGAACCCGCGCGTGTCGCGCTCGTCAGCCCTCGCATCCAGGGCGACCGGCTTTCCGTTCGCCAATGTCGCGGCGCGCCTCGCCGTCGGCTACACGTTGGACGAGCTCGAGAACGACATCACCGGCGGCGCGACGCCAGCGGCCTTCGAGCCGACCATCGACTACGTCGTCACCAAGATCCCACGCTTTGCCTTCGAGAAATTCCCCGGCGCCGAGCCGACGCTGACGACCTCGATGAAGTCGGTCGGCGAGGTCATGGCGATCGGGCGCACCTTCCACGAAAGCCTGCAGAAGGCGCTGCGGTCGCTGGAGACCGGCCTCACCGGGCTCGACGACATCGTGTTCGAGGGCCTCGGCAAGGGCGACGACAAGAACGTCATCCGCGCGGCGCTCGGCCAGCCTACGCCCGACCGGCTGTTGAAGGTCGCGCAGGCGCTCCGGCTCGGTGTCGACCACGAGCAGATCCATGCGTCCTGCCGGATCGATCCCTGGTTCATCGCGAGGATCCAGGAGATCATCGAGATGGAAACGAGGCTCGAGGCGGACGGGCTCCCGCCGTCGGCCTCGCTGCTGCGCCAGGTCAAGGCGATGGGGTTTTCGGACGCCCGCCTCGCCAAGCTGACGGGTCTCGCCGAGGCCGAGGTCGGCAGCCTGCGGCACGGGCTCGGCGTCACCCCCGTCTACAAGCGGATCGATACCTGTGCCGCCGAGTTCGCTTCGCCCACTGCCTACATGTACTCGACCTACGAGGCGCCCTTCGACGGGGCGCCGCAATGCGAAGCCGATCCTTCGGGCAAGGAGAAGATCGTCATTCTCGGCGGCGGTCCCAACCGGATCGGGCAGGGCATCGAGTTCGATTATTGCTGCTGTCATGCCGCTTTCGCGCTGTCGGAAGCGGGCTTCGAGACGATCATGATCAACTGCAATCCGGAGACCGTGTCGACCGACTACGACACCTCCGATCGGCTCTATTTCGAGCCATTGACCACCGAGGACGTGCTGGAGATCCTGCATCGCGAGCAGACGAAGGGCACGCTCAAGGGCGTGATCGTGCAGTTCGGCGGGCAGACGCCGCTGAAGCTGGCGCAACCGCTCGCGGCGGCCGGCATCCCGATCCTGGGCACCTCGCCCGACGCGATTGATCTGGCTGAGGACCGCGAGCGCTTCAAGGCATTGATCGAGCGGCTCGAACTCAAGCAGCCCGAGAGCGCGATCGCCAAATCGCTGGAGACAGCGCGCAAGGCGGCAGGAGAGATCGGCTATCCGATCGTGATCCGCCCGTCCTACGTGCTCGGCGGGCGTGCGATGGAAATCGTCCATGACGAGCCCCAACTCGACCGCTACCTGCAGCGGCTCGGCACCGTGCTCGACCGCCCCTCGGAGCTGGTGGTCTCGGCCAAGCGGCCGCTGCTGATCGACCGCTATCTGCAGGACGCGATCGAGGTCGACGTCGACTGCCTTGCGGACAAGCAAGGCGCGTTTGTCGCTGGCATCATGGAGCACATCGAGGAAGCGGGCATCCACTCCGGCGATTCGGCCTGCTCGCTGCCGCCCCACTCGTTGCAACCCAGAGTGATCGCCGAGATCGAGCGCCAGACGATCGCTCTCGCTGGCGCACTCGGGGTCGTCGGCCTGATGAATGTGCAATTCGCAATCAAGGACGGCGAGATCCACGTGCTGGAGGTCAACCCACGGGCCAGCCGGACAGTGCCGTTCGTCGCCAAGGTGGTCGGCATCCCGATCGCTGGCATCGCGGCGCGGGTGATGGCGGGCAAGCCGCTCGCCTCGTTCGGGCTGAAGCCGCGAAAGCTCGGGCACGTTGCCGTGAAGGAAGCGGTGTTTCCATTCGCCCGCTTTCCCGGTGTCGATCCGATCCTGGGCCCGGAGATGCGCTCCACGGGCGAGGTGATGGGGATCGACCGCAGCCATGCGCTCGCCTTTGCCAAGAGCCAGATCGGCGGCGGCAACTCACTGCCCGATGGCGGCACCGTGTTCATCTCGGTGCGCGAAGCCGACAAGGACAAGATCGTGGCGCCGGCCCGTGCGCTGGTTGCGCTCGGATTTGCCATCAAGGCGACGCGAGGAACGCGCCGCCATCTGGAAGCCCACGGTATTCCGTGTACGCTTATCAACAAGGTGCTGGAAGGTCGCCCGCACGTGGTCGATGCCATGAAAAATGGCGACATCCAGCTCGTTTTCAATACGACCGAAGGCGCCAAGGCCATTGCCGACAGCCTCGATATCAGGCGAACGGCCTTGCTCAATCACATTCCCTATTATACAACGGTTTCCGGCGTGCTCGCGGTGACCGAGGCGATCAAAGCTCTAAGAGCCGACATCCTGAAGGTCGCTCCGTTGCAGACTTATACCGAACGCTTCTCGTAACGGATCGCGAACAGCCAGCCCTCCACGGGCAGGGCGGATAGGCGAGACGGCGCGTCGTTTTTCCCGCACGAGGTTCTAGTGTTCTGACTCATTCATTCGGTACCCCAAATGAATGGCCAGCCCACTAGCCAACTCTTTGTTTGTGTTCCCTCTTTCCATTCATTGATCCAGCTTCGCCGGAATCGAATGAATGGGACGGAACACTAGTTGCTGACAAGCTGGGGCGCCCATTCGGTGGGTGGCCAGAGCGAACAGGAGACATTGGCAATGGCGATGGACAAGGTGCCGATGACAATCGAGGGTTACACTGCGCTCGAATCCGAGTTGCAGCGGCTCAAGAATATCGAGCGCCCGCGAATCATCCAGGCCATCGCGGAAGCCCGTACGCATGGCGATCTGTCCGAGAATGCCGAGTACCATGCCGCCAAGGAGCAACAGGGCCTGAACGAAGGCCGGATTGCCGACATGGAGGACAAGCTCAGCCGCGCCGATGTGATCGACGTGTCGAAGCTGTCTGGCGACACGGTGAAATTCGGCGCGACCGTCACGCTCGAGGACGAGGACACCGAGGACAAGGTCACCTACAAGATCGTCGGCGAGTACGAGGCCGACGTGAAGAAAGGGAAGATCTCGATCTCCTCGCCGATCGCGCGTGCGCTCATCGGCAAGAAAAAGAGCGATTCGGTGGAAGTCACGACGCCCAAGGGTGCGCGCTCCTACGAGATCCTCGGGCTCAAATACAAATAGGGAGCCCGCAGGCTCGACCAACTGCTTCAAGGCAGGCGATGGAGCTCGCGCCATCGCCTGAGTAGCGTTGCGCCCTCGTTGGCGAAGCGGTTGCCCAAGGTCACGCATTCAGCAATGCGGTCGAGCCGGAAGTGGCGAAAATCGCCGCGAAGCCCGCACCATGCGGCCAGCACGACCGACTCGACATAGTAGACGAGCGCGACCGGCTTTACATCGCGGACTGTGCGAATGCCCGATAGATCCTCGTAGACGATCTGGAGCATCTCCTCGTGCCTGATCGCGCGGCGCACGAGTTCGAGGTCGATACCGGCATCTGGAATTGCATGCCAGTTCGAGGCAAAGAGCGGCGCATCGTCGATCGCCTTGCCGATCGGGTCCGGCAGCACGTCGGCAATCTTGCGCGTGACGCTTTCGGCAGCGGTCTCCAGCCCCTTGTCGCCGGTGCGGCCGAGCAACGCCAGCCCGACGACGATCGCCTCGACCTCCTCGGCCGTGAACATGAGTGGGGGTAGATCATAGCCCGGGCGCAGCACATAGCCGATGCCGGCCTCGCCCTCGATCGGCACGCGCATCGGGATGGCGAGCTTGATGGTGCTCGCCAGGGCCTATCCCGGGATTCCGACCTTGCCCGCGGCCTGTCTTTCCGCGCTCCTCGCCTCGGCGGCAGCTGCCCCGTTCAGCGGGCCGCTCACCGTCTCGGCACCCGACCTGGCTCTCCTCGCCCTGTTCGGTTTGTCCAACTCCGCGGTCGGAATGGCATTCTTCATGCTCGGATCGCGCCTGCTGCCGGCAATCGAGACTGCCCTCATCAGCGCGCTCGATGCCCCGCTCGCGCCGATCTGGGTCTGGCTTGCGTTTGGCGAGACGCCGGATTGGGCGACGCTTGCAGGGGGTAGCGTGGTGTTTGGGGCAGTGCTGATGCACATCTTCTGGACCAGCAGGCAAGGAGCCGTGACATGACGACAGTCGGCGAAAGTTTCCGTATCCTGCACCAGCGGCCGGGCGCCGGACCCGTCTGACGCTGCATGCCTCCGTGGCAGTGGGGAGCGGTGACGCAGGCGTGCGGTCATGCGAAACTGCGGGCATCATGAGCGATTCCACCTCGACCGCATCCGCCGCGCCGCCTGCGGCCCGCCGCAACAACCCGCTGCGCGGCATCGCCTTCCTGTGCGCAGGCGCATTCGCGTTCTCGGTCCATGACATCGGCGTCAAATGGGTGAGCGGCGACTATCCGTTGTCCGAGGTGCTGCTCATCCGCTCGGCGACGGCGGCTCCCTTGATCCTGCTGATGGTGATCGCCGACGTCGGCATCAGGGGGCTCGCGATCGGCCAAGTCGGGCTCCTGCTGGCCCGCAGTGTCGTGCTGCTGGTCGGCTACTTCGTCTACTATCTGGGCCTTTCCGCCATGCAGTTCGCCGATGCGGTCGCACTCTACATGAGCGTGCCGCTGATCATCGTCGCCCTCTCGGGACCCTTCCTCGGCGAGCGTGTCGGGCTCTTGCGCTGGCTTGCCGTTGTCGCCGGCTTCTGTGGCGTCGTCGTCATGCTGCAGCCCGGCCGGGGCGTGCTCGAGCCGGCGGCGGCCCTGGTTCTGCTCTGCGCCTTTCTCTACAGTTGCGGCATGGTCATCGGCCGCAGGCTCGGGGCGACCGTGCCGGCAAGCGTGATGTCGTTCTACTCCAACGGCCTTTTCCTCATCGCCTCGGTCGGGATCGGCTTGGTGTTCAACGCGCTCCAGCTGCCGGAAGCAGGACACCCCAGCATCGACTTCCTGACGCGGCCCTGGATCTGGCCGAGCTGGAAGGACCTGCTGGTGATGGTCTCGTGCGGCGTGACAGCGGCTCTGGGGATCGCCGGGTTGACCTTTGCCTATCGCGAGGCGGAAGCCAATCTCGTCGCCAGCTTCGAATACACGGCACTCGTGTGGGCGGTCATCTGGGGCTTCCTCGTGTGGGGCGACATCCCCAAGCCGACGACCATCGCCGGCGCCGCCCTGATCGTCGGTGCCGGCCTGGTCGCGCTGCTGGCGGGGCAGAGGCGAGCGGCCTGAGCCGCATGCCGGATCGGGCGGCAGTGCATGCCGCGAGCGGGAGGCGCGTGGTAGAGATCCCCGTTGTCGTTGCGATCTTGGGAGGAAGCAGCATGGGCGTCGAAGGCAAGGGGATCGTGGTCACGGGCGGGGCCAATGGCCTGGGGCTGGCAACGGTCGAGATGCTGCTGAAGCGCGGCGCCAAGGTCGCGATCATCGACGTCGACAAGGACCTGGTCGCGACGAGGGCGAAAGAGATCGCCAGGAAGCACAAGGGCGCCGAGCTGCATACGGTCGCGGGCGACATCGTGCCGAAAGCCGAAGCCTACCAGCTGTTCGCGGCGGCGGCAAAGAAGCTCGGGCGGGTGCACGGCATCGTCAATTGCGCGGGCGTCTATCCGAGGCGCCCGATCCTCGAGATCACGGACGAGGACTGGGACTATGACTGGAAGATCAATGTTCGCGGCACCTACAATACCTCGGCTGCCGCCATCGAGCACATGAAGGCGCAGCCGCTCGACGGCGTGGTGCGGGGCCGCATCGTCAACATCTCGTCCGTCGATGCCTTCAAGGCGCACCCCCAGAACGCCCACTACGCGGCGACCAAGGCCGCGGTCGTCAGCCTCACGCGCTCGATGGCGCTCGCCTTCGCCGAGGACCAGATCCTCATCAACTCGATCGCACCCGCCGGCATTGCAACCGACAAGGCGAAATCGCTGGGCTTCCTGCCCGAGCTCGCCTCCCACACGCCGCTCGGGCGCAATGCCCAACCCGACGACATCACCGAGTGGATCGTGTTCATGCTGTCGGACGCCAACCGCTACATGACCGGCGAGAACGTGATCGTGAGCGGCGGCTACATCTTCGCCTGAGGAACTCTCCCAACCAATGAGGGAGCGTCATGCCCGCGCAGGCGGGCATCCAGTCGACCCTCAGCATGATATCAAATGCTTCACTGGATTCCCGCCTGCGCGGGAATGCCGACACCAGTCCGAAAGCAGGGCACCAACATGAAGCTCGGCCTGTTCAACCTGATGACGCAGCGGGACGCTTCCATCACCCCGCGCGAGATCCTCGCGGACACCCGCTCGATGGTCGAGGCGGCCGACGAGGTCGGCTTCGATACGGCCTGGTTCGCCGAGCACCATTTCTCCAACTACTCGATCTGCCCATCCCCCTTGATGATGGCGTCCTATGCGGCCGGCTTTACCAAGCGCATCAGGCTCGGTGCCGCAGTGCTGGTGCTGCCGTTCTACAATCCGCTGCGCATGATCGAGGAGATCGGCCTGCTCGACGTGCAGAGCGAGGGCCGCGCGATCATCGGCATCGGCTATGGCTATCAGCAGCACGAGTTCGACCGCTTCGGCCGCAAGCCCGCCGACAAGGTCGCGATCGCGCTGGAGGCCTGGGACATGCTGGAGATGGCCTTGCGCGAGGGCTCGGTCACCTACAAGGGCAATCACTTCGACGTGCCGACCTGCCCGATCTCGATCAAGCCGCTGCACACACCCGACATCTTCGTCACCGGCCTCGAGCCGGTGATCCTGCAGCGCATAGCAAGGAGCGGCCACACGCCCTTCATCACCGCCGGCTGGCGCGGCATGGAGCTCAACCGCGAGACCAGGAAGCACATCGACAACCAGTATCGCATTGCCGGCGTCGACCCGCGGAAATCCCCGCTCGCCGTGCAGCAGTATGTCTTCGTCACCGACGACAAGGCCGAGGCGCTCGAGATGGGCGAGCGCGCCCGCGTCGTCGCCCGCATCGTCGGCGCCATGCGGGCGGGCCTGCCCGAGCTCGACGGGCATTTCATCAAGGCGCCGCCACTGCCCGACGAGCCGCCGGCTGAGACCTTCCGCGACAATCTCGTGTTCGGCGATCCCCATCTCGTCGCCGAGAAGCTCGTTGCGGAGATCCGCGAGCTCGGCACGACGCATCTCTCCTGTTTCATGCAGGTCGCCTCGCTCGACGGCCGTCGCGCCCGCAAGTCGCTGCAGCGGTTTGCCAAGGAGGTCGTGCCGCTGATGGAGAAAGCCTTCGGCATGCCGCTCGACCAGGTGCATGCGGAGCGGGTCGGCAAGCGGCCAATGGCGGCGTAGGTCGGACTGAGATCGGCAAAGCCGGTCGAAGTCCGCCGATGGGGACTGTCGGACTTCGCGCGGTGCGCTCAGTCCGACCACGGGCTACGGGCAGCAAATGTCTCAGTCGCACAGGGTCCGATGCGCGATCGCCGGTGGCGGGCCGGCCGGATTGATGCTGGGGCTGTTGCTGGCGCGGGCAGGGGTCGAGGTGCTCGTGCTGGAGAAGCACAAGGATTTCCTGCGCGACTTCCGCGGCGATACGATCCACCCCTCGACCCTGCAGGTGATGCACGAGCTGGGGCTGCTGGACGAGCTGCTGAAGCTCCCGCACAACAAGGCCTATCGCCTCAACGCCCAGTTCGGCGATACGGTTCTGACCATCGGCGAGTTCTCGCGGCTGCCGGTCAGATGCCCCTACATCGTCTTCATGCCGCAATGGGATTTCTTGAGCTTTCTGGCCGAGAAGGCGAAGGCCTATCCCGGCTTCAGCCTCATCATGCAGGCGAATGTCACAGGCCTCATCGAGCAGGAAGGCCGCGTCACCGGGCTGCGTGCACAGACGCCGGAGGGCACGATCGAGGTCGCGGCCGATCTCGTGGTCGGTTGTGACGGGCGTAGCTCCAAGGTGCGCGACAAGGCAGGGCTCGAGGTCGAGGATCTCGGCGCGCCCATGGATGCGCTGTGGTTCCGCCTGTCACGCCAGCCCGGCGATCCCCAAGGTCCGATGGGGCGTTTCGACCGGGGCCGTATCTTCGTGATGCTCGATCGTGGCGATTACTGGCAGTGCGCCTATGTGATCCCGAAGGACGGCATCGAGGCCGTACACGAGGCGGGGCTCGGGGCCTTCCGCGCAGACCTCGCCAAGGCGGCGCCGTTCGCGGCTGGTCGCGCGGGGGAGATCGCGAGCTTCGAGGACGTGAAGCTGTTGACCGTCAAGGTGGACCGCCTGAAGCGCTGGTGGCGGCCGGGGCTCCTCTGCATCGGGGATGCCGCGCACGCGATGTCGCCGGTCGGGGGTGTCGGCATCAACCTGGCGATCCAGGACGCCGTCGCGACCGCGAACCTGCTGGCCGCGCCACTGCAGGCGGGCCGTGTCAGCGACGCCGACCTGGTTGCCGTGCAGCGCCGCCGCGAATGGCCGACGAAGGTGACCCAGCGGCTGCAAGTGATGGTGCAGAACCGCGTGATCGCGCCAACGCTTGCCGGCAGTAGCGGGACGTTGAAGCCGCCGCTGCTGCTGCGTCTGATGGCAAGGTCGTCGCTGCTACGCCAAATCCCGGCGCGGCTGGTGGGACTGGGTGTGAGGCCGGAGCATGTCGCATTGTAGCGATGGAGCGATCCACCTTTGCCGCCGGGCCCGGCTGCGTTAGGCTGGTGGCTGTTCCAACCCGCAACGGCGAGCCGAATTCCCATGTCCCAATCGCAAGCCGCCCTCGAGCTGATACGCGCCTATCAGGATGAGCTGACGGCCATCCGCCGCGATCTGCATGCAAACCCCGAGCTCGGGCTCGAGGTGCATCGGACGGCTGACGTCGTCGCCAGGCATCTGGAATCATGGGGCATCGAGGTGCATCGCGGCGTCGGGGGAACCGGCGTCGTCGGCGTGCTCCGCAGGGGTAACGGGCCGCAGGCGATCGGGCTCAGAGCCGACATGGATGCGCTACCGATCGAGGAGGCGACGGGGGCCGCCTACAGCAGCCGGACATCGGGCAAGATGCACGCCTGCGGACATGACGGACATACCACGATGCTGCTGGGCACGGCACGCTATCTGGCCCAGACGCGCAACTTCAACGGCACCGTCAACTTCATTTTCCAGCCGGGCGAGGAGGGCGCAGGTGGTGCGCTCGCCATGCTCGGCGACGGCCTGTTCGAGCGGTTTCCCTGCGACACGATCTTCGGCTTGCACAACCGGCCCGGCTCGCCGGTCGGGCATTTCTCGATCACGCCGGGCACCGGGATGGCGGCTGGCGCCTTCTTCGACATCACGGTCACCGGCCGGGGTGCGCATGGCGCGATGCCTGAAGAGTCGGCTGATCCGGTGCTGGCGGCCTGCCAGATCGGCAGCGCGATCCAGTCGATCGTCGCGCGCAATGTACCACCGATGGACATGGCGGTCGTCAGCGTCACCCAGATCCATACGGGTGACGCCTACAACGTCATTCCGCAGACGGCGCGGATGGCGGGGACGGCGCGCGGGATGAAGCGCGAGACGATGACGACGATCGAGGCAGCGCTGAAGCGTGTCGCAACCGGGGTCGCCGCCGGGCTCGGTGCCAAGGCCGAGGTCGATTTCCGGCTGATCTTTGCCCCGCTCGTCAACGATGCGGGCGCGACACTGGCGATGGCGGATGCGGCGGCCGAGCTCGTCGGCGAGGTGAACGTCGATCGCCGGAAGCCCGCCTCCACGGCGTCGGAAGATTTCAGCTTCATGCTGGAGCAAGTGCCGGGCGCCTACATCAATCTGGGCAATGGGGAAGCCAGCGCACCTGTCCACAACTCGCGCTACGACTTCAATGACGAAGCGCTGCCATTGGGTGCCGCGCTGTTTGCCCGGGTGGTCGAGCGCCAACTCGGGACCGAGGCTGGACCGGGCTAGTGTTCCGGCCCATTCATTCGATTCCGGCGAAGCTGGATCAATGAATGGAAAGACGGAACACAAACAAGGAGGTAGCTTGTGGGCTGGCCATTCATTTGGGGTACCGAATGAATGAGTCGGAACACTAGCCGCGGGAGATCATTGCCCGCTATCGAGCACCGCTTGCACGCGCACCCGGCCCGCCGCTTGCTGAGCGCTGTCGAGGCGGGTAGCGAGCTGGCGAAGCTTGATCTGGGCGTCAGGCCGAAACGGGTGCCCAGCAGGCAGCGTGGCCATGGCGAGGTCGAGCCAGCCGAAGGCTGCGATCTCATCGTTGGGCAGGATGCTCGAGGTGTTGAAGTGGAGCGTGCCGAGCCAGTAGGCGGCTTCGGGGCTTCCGCCGGCCGACGCGATCCGATAGAGGCCGCGCGCGATCTCCTGCATCTGGGCCGGCGGGCCGGGAGCGTCCTTGTAGAAATTGGCGAGGTCGAGCACGCGGGCTGGAGCACGCATGGAGCGAGCGACGGCGATTATGACATCGCGCTCGATCGGCAGCACCACGTGGTGAGCGTTGCTGGGAGAATCGCCGACCCATCCCATCGTGAGGCCGATGACGGCCGGCGTCGTGCCTGCCGGTGCGGCTGCGAGCACTGGCCCTCCGGACGCGCCTGGACCGGTGTCGCAGGTCGTGGTGAAACCCGAGACGAGGCTCATGCTCCAGTTGAGGAGGTGGGGCTGCTGCTCGACGCCGTCGACAGCACCCATGCAGATCCGGGTGACGAAGTCGTTCATGCCTTGCGAGACGGCGATGACGGGATTGCCCTTGCTGAGGTCGAGGCTACCGGGTTGGAAGGCGCTCGCGCCCTCGACCGGCCGATCGAGCCGGCCGACCGCCCAATCGGAGCGGTAGAGCTGGTCGATATGGCGATCGACGGACGCGCCCTGCAGCAGGGAGCCGACGGCAATCCGGTAGCGCCCGGCGCCAACGAGTGGAAAATAGCTGCAGCGCTTGGGACTGCCGCGGCTCGTGCCCCGCCATTTCGAGTTCGGATCGAGCTCTGTGAACAGATGGCCCGAAGTCACGAACACATCGCTGCTGGCGAGCAGAAAGGCGGTCCCTATGCCCCAAGGGCAGCGAATGCGGCCGACCGCAGCCAGCAATGCTCGTGATTGCGATTCGGAAAAACCATGCTTTTTCTGGAAGGCCTGGAGCGACAGCGTCTCGCCTGTCCCCTTGATGCGAGGCGTGCGTCTGGCGGCCTCGACCGGGGATGCCAGCAGGAGCACCGCCGCCAGCACCGCAATCATCGGACGGATCATGTCACCTCTACGCGCCAAGGGCAGTCGTCTCACCCCTATGCGTCAACAGCCGCATTGCTCCAACCCGCTGCAGACGGCAAGAAGCATTCCATGTCGAGAGCTACCGACGACAAACCGATTCGCCCGCTCGCCGGGCTGACCGCCTGGATCATTACCGATGGCAAAATCGGCATGGACGTGCAATGCCTCGGTGTCGCCAATGCGCTCGGGCTTGTGGCCACGGTGAAGCACGTGACGCCCGAGGGCATGCATCGGGCATTGGCGCCTTGGGCGCCGGTTGCGCGCAGCGAGGGCTTCGCAAAAGCAGGGTCGCCCTTCGCGCCCCCGTTCCCTGATGTCGCGATCGCGACCGGACGGCTCAGCATTCCCTATATGCGGGCACTGCGGCGGACAGCGGGCCCGCGCACCTATACGATCGTGCTGCAGGATCCAAAGACCGGCCAGGGCATCGCCGACTTGATCTGGGTACCCGAGCACGACCGGCGGCGCGGCGTAAATGTCGTCACCACCCTGACGGCGCCGCACAGCTTCACGCCGGAGCGGTTGGCCGGGTTGCGCGCGGAGCTGCCGGTGGAGATCGCCGCGCTGACGCGACCACGCTTTGCCATCATCCTCGGTGGACCTAGCGGGGCTTATCGATACACGGAGGAGACAGCAGCGCGGCTCGGCCGCTCGATCACAGCGCTCGTCCCCGATGCGGGAAGCTTCCTCGTCACCCCGTCACGCCGCACGCCACCCGACATCACTGCTGCGGTCGAGCTGGCCACACGGGATCGTCCACGCCTGATCTGGGACGGAACGGGGCCCAATCCCTACCCCCGGATGCTGGCGCATGCCGATGTGCTGATCGTGCCGGCCGACTCGGTCAACATGACCGGGGAAGCCTGCGCCACCGGCCGGCCGGTGCTGGTATTCGAGCCGGACGGGGGGTCCGCCAAGTTCGCGCGGTTTCACGACGCATTGCGTCGTTATGGCGCGACGCGGCGGCTGCGGGAGCACAGTTCCGGCCCTATAGACTGGTGCTATGAACCGCTCGATTCCGCGCGCATCATCGCCGCCGAGGTCGAGCAGCGATGGCTGCGGCGCCAGCATCTCCTGCCCGGCCTTTGGCCGAGGGAGCGCTAGCGCCCGCATCCGCCGCATGGCAACAGCAAGAAGACCATGGGAGCATCGATGGCCCTCCTCAATATCGACCGGCTGGAAGCCGAGAAACTGCACACCGAGCCCTACGAGCACGTGATCATCCCGGGCTTCCTGTCGCCCGACAAGCTGCGTAACGTCGTCTCCAACTATCCGAAGTTGCAGGGTGGATCATACCCGCTCGAGGACGTGCCGATGACGGCCGTGTTGAAGGAGCTCGTCGAAGAGCTCGACGGCCCCGCTTTCGAGCAGGCGATCGAGAGGAAGTTCGGGGTCGAGCTGGCAGGGCGCCCGAAAATGTACTCGCTGCGAGGCTATTGCCGCTCCGGTGACGGCAAGATCCATACGGATTCCAAGGACAAGATCATCACGGTGCTGCTCTACCTCAATGACGATTGGGGCGCGGGAGGCGGCCGGTTGCGGGTCCTGCGGTCAGGGACCGATCTCGACGACTACGCGGCGGAAGTGCCCCCGGACAACGGCACGTTGTTGATTTTCAAACGCTCGGAGAATTCCTGGCACGGCCACGAATCGTTCGAGGGTCAGCGCCGCTCGATCCAGATGAACTGGATGGTTTCCGAAGGTAAGCGCGGCTTCCACAAGATCCGCCATCATATCTCGGCCAAGCTGAAGAAGCTGATGGCGGCATAGGGGCGGTGCGGCCGACGCTCGGCGCAAGACCCCGGCTCGCGGGAGATGACGCACGGATTGGCTCGTGCCGCGGCGTGCGGCTGCTATACTGGTTGGCATGACGACCTCCGACCCCGTCCTGAAAAAGTTCCGTGCCGCGCTGACCGAGCGCTACGGTGACCGCATCGAGCGTGTCGTGCTGTTTGGCTCGCGCGCGCGCGGCGACGCCCGGCCGGACAGCGACTACGATGTCGCCTTGTTCCTCGAGGACCTGTCCGACCACTGGCAGGAGGTGCGCCGCATCGTCGACATCCAACTCGCGATCCGCGACGACACCGGTGCCGATATCCACACCCTGCCGTTCTCAGCCGGACGCTGGCGTGATGCAGCATCGCCTCTGATGTATGAAATCCGCAAGGACGGTCTCGATCTATGACGCCGCAAACCGCCAGCTTCCTCGCCGCCGCCGACGAAGCCCTGTCCGACGCCCGCGGCAACCTGTCGATCAAAATCTCACGCCAAGCCGCGCGGCTGGCCTACTACGCCCAGTTCCACGCTGCGCAAGCCTTGATCTTCGAGCGCACCAGCAAGATCGCCAAGACCCACAAAGGCGTCGACACTCAATTCCACAAGCTGGCGAAAGCCGAACCGGCGTTGCCGCCGGAACTCGCTGGCCAGCTGTCAGCCGCCTATTACTACAAGGAAGTCGCCGATTACGACACCGGCACCGCGCCGCCCATCACACCGGCGCAAGCCCGCGACGCAATCGCCACGGCCGAGCGCTTTGTTGCCACCATCCGGCGCGTTCTCTCTTCCGCGCCAGCACAACTTGCTCCGTAATCCTCGCCAGCGATGGCGAGGAGAGCGGCAGGCCGGCCGCTCAGAGCAGGGGATCGAGCACGAAGCCGTCGTGCTCCTTGGCGGTCGAGGAGCCCGGCGGGGTCGCGGCGGCATCGCGCTCGGCAACGGCGCCCGGCGGAGGCTCCAGCGGGCCGCGCACGCCGCAGCCAGACAGCACCAGCAGCGTTGCCAGGGTCATGACGACCAGGCCAATTCGCGTGGTCATGGGTTCGGGCTCCGCGGTTCGCCTCTCCCTGAGGCCGGATTGGACCTTCTTAGCGCTTCGCCGCCGCTTTTTCCAACCGCTTAATCCAGGTCTTCGCCATTTTGGTGACGTTCTGTGGCGAAGTTCCACCATAGCTGGTGCGACTGCGCACCGAGCTCTCGACGCCGAGCACGGCGAGCACGGCCTTGGTGATGCGCGGCTCGATGGCCTGCATGGCCTCGAGTGACAAATCCTCGAGCGCAACGGCCTTGGCCTCGGCAGCGGCAACAATGCGGCCGGTGACATGATGGGCATCGCGGAAGGGCATGGCGAGATTCTGGACGAGCCAATCCGCCAGATCCGTAGCCGTCGCATAACCGCGTCCGGCAGCCGCTTTCATCACGGCGGCGTCGGGCTCGAGATCGGCGATCATGCCTGTCATCGCTGCGACACCAAGCCCAAAGGCATCGAGCGCACCGAAGGTCAGCTCCTTGTCCTCCTGCATATCCTTGGAGTAGGCGAGCGGCAGGCCCTTCATCACCATCATCAAACCCTGGAAGGCACCGGCAATGCGGCCGGTCTTGGCCCGCACCAGCTCGGCGGCATCGGGGTTGCGCTTCTGCGGCATGATGGAGGAGCCGGTGGTGAAGGCGTCGGAGAGGCGCACGAAGCCAAACTCGGCGGTCGTCCAAAGCACGATCTCCTCGGCGAGGCGAGAGAGGTGCATGGCGGCGATGGCGGCTGACGCCAGCACCTCGAGGGCGAAATCCCGGTCCGCGACGGCATCGAGCGAGTTGGCGGTCGGGCGGTCGAATCCGAGCTGGGCCGCCGTCATGGCCCGATCGATGGGGAACGACGTGCCGGCTAGCGCCGCCGCGCCGAGCGGGCATTCGTTGAGGCGGACGCGAGCGTCGGCGAACCGGCCGCGATCCCGGGCGAGCATCTCGACATAGGCGAGCAGATGGTGGCCAAAAGTAACGGGCTGGGCCGTCTGCAGATGGGTGTAGCCGGGCATCACGGTCGCGGCGTGCGCCAGGGCGCGCTCAGCCAGCACGCGCTGCAATCCGGCCAGGCCCTCGTCGATCTCGTCGATACGGTCGCGGACCCAGAGGCGGAAATCGGTCGCGACCTGGTCATTGCGCGAGCGCGCCGTGTGGAGGCGGCCAGCGGGCTCGCCGATCAGGTCTTTCAGGCGCGATTCGACGTTCATATGCACATCTTCGAGGGCGGCTGACCATTGAAAGCGATCTTCCGCGATTTCTCGCAGGATCGTGTCTAGACCAGCAATGATCCGGGCTGCATCGTCCTTGCCGATGATGCCGGTTGCAGCGAGCATGTGGGCGTGTGCCTTGGAGCCGGCGATATCCTGGGGCGCGAGGCGCTGGTCGAAGCCGACGGAGGCGTTGATCTCGGCCATGATCGAGGCCGGGCCACTCGCGAAGCGGCCTCCCCACATGCTATTGGAAGCGCGATCCGGTTTGAGAGGGTCACGAGCCATGGTCGGAGATCCGATGCAAGACGAGTTGAAGGAGAAAGGACGCACGATGGGAAGGATGGTCCCGATCATAGCGGCCGTCGCGGCGGCGGTGGCCGGGTTCCTCGCCATATACGGGCAGCTTCCCCACGCTGGCAACCGCGAGGCGGTGCCGACCGGCGGGGTGATCGCACCCGCGGCCGGCGTGCAACCCCCGTCACCGGCACTCGCCGGTCTCAACCGCGGCAAGATGACGACGTTCGTCTTCCACAAGACAGTGACCCCCGTGCCTGCGCTCGCCTTCGAGGATGGCAGCGGCGCCGACCGGACGCTCGGCGATTTCAAGGGCAGGGTCGTGCTGCTCAATCTGTGGGCGACATGGTGCGCACCGTGCCGGCAGGAGATGCCCGCGCTCGACCGGCTGCAGCTGGCCCTGGGGGGCGAGGATTTCGAGGTCGTCGCGTTGTCGACCGATCGCGGCGGGATCGAGAAGGCGCGGAAGTTCCTGGCGGATACGGGCGTGAAGGCCTTGACGCTCTATCAGGACACGACGGGCAAGGCCGGACAGGATTTGAAGGCGTTCGGCTTGCCGACGACGCTGCTGATCGACCGGTCGGGCCGTGAGATCGGCCGGCTGATCGGACCCGCGGAGTGGGATTCCGACGATGCGAAGGCGCTGATTGCGGCGGCGGTGAAGACGGGCAGCTGACTGGCGTCGGACGCAGGCGACCGGCAGCCGTGCGAATGGTGGACTCCCACCCGCTCCTCTATGATCGCCCATTGCGATTCGGACCGGGGGAGAGCACGGCTATGACAGGTCAGACAGGGTCAGGATCGATCGGAAATCTCCCCTACCGCCAGTCGGTCGCCGGCTGCTTGGCGCAGGCGATCGGCATTCATGGGCTCTCCAAGGCAGCGCTCGCGCCTTGGCTCGAGCGTGCGGCGCCGGCACTCGCCGAGTTGAAGGAGGATGCGCGCACGGCGGCGATCGCCCTGTTCGGGCTGCTCGACGAGACCAGCGACATCGAGGCTGGCGCAACGGCGCTTGCGCGCCTGTCGGACGATGCGGGCACCATCGTCTTCTTCGGCACCGGTGGCTCCTCGCTCGGCGGACAGACGCTCGCGCAAGCCGCCGGCTGGAGCATTCCGGGCGAAGCCGGGCCGGAGCGGAAAAAGCGGCCGCGCATCCGCTTCTACGACAATCTCGATCCGCGCACGCTCGAACGCTCGCTCGCCCATCTCGATCTCGGCTATGCGCGTTTCATCGTCACCTCGAAATCGGGCGGGACAGCGGAAACCCTGTCGCAGGCGATCGCGGCAATCGAGGCGGCCAAGGCCCGTGGGCTCGGCGACCGGCTTGCCGGCATGTTCCTAGGCATCACCGAGCCGGCGCGGCCAGGCACGAAAAACGGCCTGAGGGAGCTGTTTGCCCATCACGGCATCGCCTCTCTCGATCATCCGACAGGCGTGGGCGGGCGCTATTCGGCGCTGTCGATCGTCGGCCTGCTGCCGGCGATGGCGATGGGGCTCGACGCGCATCGCATCCGGAATGGCGCGCGTGCCGTGGTCGAGCAGATGCTGGGCACCGGCTCGCCCGCCGATTGCCCGGCGGCGCTCGGAGCAGCCGTGGCGGTTGCCCTCAACAAGACGCGCGGCATCCGCACCATGGTGATGATGCCATATGCCGATCGGCTTGCACGGATCGGCGACTGGTATGTGCAGCTGTGGGCGGAGAGTCTGGGCAAGGACGGCGAGGGAACGACGCCGGTTGCCGCACTCGGGCCGGTCGACCAGCACAGCCAGCTGCAGATGTACATGGAAGGCGCCCGCGACCACCTGCTGACGTTCGTGCGACTGGCGACACCGGAACCGGGACCGGTGATCGCTTCCGAGCTCGCCCGGCTCGCGGGGATCGACTATCTCGCGGGGCGCAGCGTCGGGGATCTGGTCGGGGCACAGTCGCATGCGGTGCCGCAGGCGCTGATCGAATCCGGCCGGCCGGTGCGGACCTTCGACATCGACCGGATCGACGAGGCGACGATGGGCGCGCTGATGATGCACTTCATCATCGAGACCATCCTCGCGGCGAGGCTGCTCGGCGTCGACCCGTTCAGCCAGCCCGGTGTCGAGGCCGGCAAGAAGCTCGCGCTCGAGCGGCTGAAGCGGGAGAGCTGAGTCGATGCGTGATGCTGGGCAGCGGGCAACTGGCAGCGGGCAGCGGTTGCCCGTTCGTCGCTGCTGCCTGCTGCCTGCTGCCGGAGCTGACCAATGACCATCCGCCAGCTCCCGCCCGAGACCGTCAACCGCATTGCTGCCGGCGAGGTGATCGAGCGGCCGGCCAGCGTCGTCAAGGAGCTCGTCGAGAACGCGATCGACGCGGGCGCGGGCGAGGTCGACGTGGTCGCTGCCGGCGGGGGGATCTCGCTCATCCGCGTCGTCGATGACGGCTCGGGGATGGGCGCCGACGACCTCGCGCTCGCTGTCGAGCGCCATGCGACCTCCAAGCTGCCGGCCGAGGACCTGCTCGACATCCGCACGCTCGGCTTTCGGGGCGAGGCATTGCCCTCGATCGGCTCGATCGCCCAGTTGACCCTGCGGAGCCGGACCGAGTGCGGCGCCGGCTGCGAGATCGTCGTCGACCGTGGCGTCAAGCATCCGGTGCGTCCCGCCGCCGCCAATCGCGGAACCGTGGTCGAGGTGCGCGACCTGTTCTCGGCGACCCCCGCGCGCCTGAAGTTCATGAAGTCCGAGCGGGCGGAGAACATGGCGATCGGGGAGGTCGTCAAGCGGCTCGCGATGGCGCACCCGGAGGTCGCCTTCAGCCTGCAGACGGGCGAGCGCGCGGGCCTGAAGCTCGAGCGCCAGGAGCAGGGCAGCGCGGGCGTGCTGAAGCGGCTCGGCCGGATCATGGGAGCGGAGTTCCTCGACGACGCGCTCCAGGTTGGCGTCGCGCGCGACGGCGTCAGGGTCAGCGGGTTTGCCGGGCTGCCGACATTGCACCGGGCGACGCAGGAGCTGCAATTGCTGTTCGTCAACGGCCGCCCGGTCAAGGACCGGCTGCTCGCCGGCGCAGTGCGTGCAGCCTATGGCGATTTCCTGCCGTCAGGGCGCCACCCGCTGCTCGCGCTGTTTGTCGATCTTCCGACCAGCGAGGTCGATGTCAACGTGCACCCGGCCAAGGCCGAGGTGCGCTTTCGCGATGCCGGCCTGGTGCGGGGTCTGATCATCGGGGCATTGCGCGACGCGCTCGGGCGAGCGGGACACCGCGCAACCGCATCGGTGGCCAGCGAGGTCTTTGCCGCCGCACGGCCCGGCGGAGGCGGGTGGCCAATGGCGCCGCAACGCTCCAGCACTTTGCCACGGGGATTCGGCGAGAGCGCGCAGGCCCCGCTCGAAGGCATGACCGCGCCGAGCGCCAATGCCGCGCCCGCCGCCGAGCCGCCATCACCCGAGCTGCTGGCCATGCCGCTCGGCGCCGCCCGCGCGCAACTGCATGAGAATTACATCCTGGCGCAGACCGAGGACGCGGTCGTGATCGTCGACCAGCACGCCGCGCACGAGCGGCTCGTCTACGAGCGTTTGAAGACGGCGCTGGCGAGTGGCGGGGTCGTGCGGCAGGGATTGCTCATTCCGGAGATCGTGGAGTTGAGCGAGGACGATGCCGAGCGGCTCGCCGAGCGGTCGGGGGAGCTTGCGGAGCTCGGGCTCGAGCTGGAGCGGTTCGGACCGCGCGCGATCGCCGTGCAGGCAACGCCTGCGCTGCTCGGGCAAGTTGACATCAAGGGATTGGTGCGCGACCTCGCCGACGAGATTGGCACGGACAGCGGAACATCCACACTACGCGACCGGTTGCAGGCGGTCGCCTCACGCATGGCTTGCCACGGCAGCGTGCGCTCGGGCCGTCGGTTGACGGCGCCCGAGATGAACGCGCTGTTGCGCGAGATGGAGGCGACACCCCATTCCGGCCAGTGCAACCACGGCCGCCCGACCTACGTGGAGTTGAAGCTCGCGGACATCGAGCGGTTGTTCGGGCGACGGTAGCGCCGCCGAGAAATGCGGCGCCGCCTGGTGGCGCCGAAGCGAGGGACCTTGGTCATGAGCGAAGCCAGAAAGCTCGCCGAGCATTATTTCGCGCTGTCGAACGCGCGCAACCTCGATGCCATCGAGCGCTTGTTCACGCCTTCGAGCACGTACAGCTCCGTCAACACCGGCGTGTTTCTAGGTTCGGAGCAAATCATTGGAATGCAGCGGCAGTTCTTCTCCGGTTTCAAAACGATGGAATGGGTCGTGCACAGCGTCGATGAAGTCCGCCCGGGCGTGGTGCTGTTCGATTTCACGTTCTCGGGCGTTACCAACGACGGTCACCACGTCGAACGACCGGGTTTGGAGTATGTCATCGTCTACAATGGCAAAATTCAACACGTCGAAGTGCGAAACAAGAAAAAATGAGGCGACACCCCATTCCGGCCAGTGCAACCACG
>JANPDA010000302.1:0-23925 GCA_031431235.1 Hyphomicrobiaceae bacterium | reverse complement strand
GGCCCGAGGAACGACAGGAATTCGCCCTGGCTGATCTCGATGTCCATATCCGCCACGGCGAGGACATCCCCGAAGCGCTTGACGACGTTCTGGAACTCGATGAGAGTTGGCAAAGCCGATACGATCCCTCGGGCAGAGGATTGCCCGGTGCGGGCTCGACGCCAACCATGAATGAATGGTGGCCGGGTTTCAAGGCGGCGGATTGGCCGCTGCGAGGCCCGGCGACAGCGGCTTGGCGAGCGGGGCACGGCGATGCGGCGGGATCAATTGTGGCCGAGCCTGGCGGTCGCCTTCTCGGGCGCCATGTGGGGCCTCTATTGGATTGCCGCCCGCTGGCTCGGCGGAGAGGGTATCAACGGCCTCTGGCAATCGCTGATTCTGTTCGCGCTGGCGCTGATACCGTTGCTGGTACTGCTGCCTAGCCAACGCCACACCCTGCAGGCTGCCGGATCCGGGCTGCTGCTGACGGGCCTTTTCATGGGAGCTGCTTTCACGCTCTACACGGCGAGCCTGCTTCTCACCGACGTCGTCAGGGCGCTGTTGCTCTTCTACATAACGCCGGTCTGGAGCACGTTGCTTACCTATCTGTTGCGCAACGAGCGGCCAACGCCGTTGCGACTGCTTGCGCTTGTGCTTGGTCTCGGTGGGCTGCTCGTGGTGCTCGACTATTCGAGCGGATTACCGCTACCGCGCAACATCGGTGACTGGCTCGCACTTGCCGGCGGCATGAGCTTTGCCTACGGCTCCGTCCGCAGCTACGCTAGCCCGGCAAAGCACCTCTATGGCAGCGTGGTCGCATTCAATCTGGGCGGGCTCGTATCGGCCTTGGTGCTGGTCGCGCTACCAGTCGAGGCGCTCGGCACCGCGCCGGCCGTTGGCATCGTCGCGGGCCTCTTCTGGCCGCTGTTGCTGCTGGCGGTCGGCCTGTTCCTGCCGACCACGTTCCTGATCATGTGGGGCACGCTGCGGGTGGATCCCGCCCGCGTCGGCATCCTGCTGATGATGGAGATCGTGGTCGGCGTTGCGACGGCGGCCGCTTTTTCAGGAGAGCCGTTCGGGCTGCGTGAGGCAGCCGGAGCAGCGCTGATTTTGGGCGCGGGGGTGGTGGATGTGGCAGGAGGGCGCAGCAGCGCAAAATCGTGAAGTCGCCATATCGCCGAGTCTCTGCTCCCGATTTGGCGGCTTGGCGATCTCACGACGTCACGTCTTCCGGCAACTCCCCCAACGCATCCAGCACCAGCGAGTGGAAATGGTGGAGGCCGTGCTCGCTCATGAAGCCGCGGTCCTTGTCGACCATGATGCGCCCCTGCGTGTACCCCAGCGAGTGGAGCCCGCGTTGGACACTTTCGACCAGGCCGATATCCTCGACCTGCAGTACCTCGTCGATGTATCTGACCGCGTCCTGCTCGGACTCGGCAAGGCTGCCGGTCGCGGTATAGAACTCGAAATGCTCGAGTGTCGTCTCGGGGCCGGTCGGCATGATGTGCAGGACCGTCATGTTGGGCGGCCCGGGGAAAACGTTGAAGGTGACATTGGGCCAGGTCCACCAGGCCGAGAAATCGCGCTCCTCGCCGGCGGGCACCTGATAGGCCGTGTTGTTGCAGCGGCCGGGCGGGGAGATGTGGCTCGAGTAGATCCCGTGGGTCTTGGTGCGGTAGTTCTTGATATCGACCAGATCGACGAAGGCCGGGTGGGCGACCGAGCAGTGGTAGCACTCGAGGAAATTATCGACGACGTTCTTCCAGTTGGCTTTCAGCTCATAGGTCAAACGGTGGGCATGTTTCAGGGCGCCGACCTCGGGGCAGAACTTCAGCACTTCCTGCTCGAGGGCGCCCGCCTGCGAGCGTAGCGACTTCGCCTCTGGATCGAGGTTGACGTAGACGAAGCCCGCATACTCCTCGACCTGCACGCGCTTCAGGCCGAACTCCTTGGTTTCGAAGCCCGCGACATTCTTCTGGCCGGCGGCGGTCCGCAGCCGTCCGTCCGTATGATAGGTCCAGGCATGGTAGGGGCAGGTGATGAGTTTCGCCTTGCCGCAGCCCTGCAGCAGCTCGTGGGCACGGTGGGAGCAGACATTGTGGAAGGCGCCGAGCTGGCCTTTGTCGCTGCGCATGACCACGATGTTCTGGTCGGCGACTTTCATGGTCGCGTAGCTGCCCGGCTCCGCCACCTGGGTGACGTGGCAGGCGAAATTCCACGACCGGTAGAAGATCGAGCGCTTCTCGCGTTCATAGATCGCCGGATCGATGTAGTAGCTGGCCGGAATCGTATAGGAGCGCTCGGGGTCGAGACTGAAACGCCCGGCGGGTTTTGGCGCGGTGCGGTCGTGCAGGTTCATGGCTGTTGCCTCCAACGAGTTGAAGTCAGGATCGCACCGGGAGAGCCGCACTGCAACTGCGTATGGGAATAGGCGAGTTGCGAATTGCGAACGGCGAGCTGGGAGCGGTCACCACTTACCGGTTTGAGCTACTTATGCTTGCCAAGGGTTCACGACATCGCAGCCCGCTGTTTTGTAAGGGCAATCATCGCGGCTTGCCACAGTGAGGCCATGGTAGAGGGCGGTTGCCGCGATGAGTGCGTCAGGAAAGGGTACGGTCTTGCCTTGCTTTCGCCTTTGACGCACCAGGCGAAGGCAGACGAGCAATGTACCTTGATCGATGGGCAGGATACGACCCTGGAACGCTGTACAGACATCGTGGTCGAGCCAAGCCTGCAGCTCTTGCCGGCGCTCTACGCGAGCCTGTGTGTCGATGCCAAGTTGGATCTCGGCAATCGTCACGATGCTGAGGAACAGGCGTGCGGAGGGTTTGGAGCTGACAAAAGCGATTGCCTTGCGGTCCGATCGACTAGGCAGAAGGCCTGATGCCACATTGGTATCGAGGAGCCATCCGCTCACAGATCTATCTCGCGTGGCGATGCTGGAGCGCTTGCTCTCTCGATCTCGAAATCATGCGGGCAGCGTGCGAATGCCTCGACGATCGCTCGGCCCGTCGGCTCGCCTAGCATGCGCTCGAAATCGGAGGCCGAGATTACGACTGCGGTGTCCTTGCCGCGTACGGTGATCCGTTGGGGACCTTCGGCCGTGTGACGGACGAGAGCGGACAGGTTCGCCTTGGCTTCCTGGAGCGCCCAGCGGTTGCCGGGGCGATGCTGTTGCTTTGCTTGTTGGCGGTTGGCCATGAGTGATCACTCCCGAGTTGTAAAATGATCGCATTGTGTACGCCGGTTTGCAATGGCAGGTGAGAATTTGCGAGTTGCGAGTTGGGCCTAGCCCCCATTCGCAATTCGCAACTCCCAATTCGCATCCAGCAAGGCTTGCGTTCGCGAGATAGTGCGCTAAAAGCGGCCCGAAGCCCCTTCCCCCGATCGAGCCCGCTCATGAAATTCACTCTTGCCTGGCTGCGCGACCATATCGACATCGAGGCGAGCCTCGACCAGATCTCGACGGTCCTCTCCTCGACCGGCCTCGAGGTCGAGAGCGTGACCAACCCGGCCGAGCGGCTCGGTGCCTTCACGATCGCGCGAGTGCTGGAGGCCAAGCAGCACCCCAACGCCGACAAGCTGCGCGTGTGCCAGGTCGATACCGGCAGGGGCGTGCTCGAAGTGGTGTGCGGAGCACCCAACGCCCGCACCGGCCTCGTCGGCGTGTTCGCGCCGACCGGCACGCTCATTCCCGGCACTGGCGTCAAGCTGGAGGCAAAACCCGTCCGCGGCGTCGTCTCCCACGGCATGTTGTGCTCGGAGCGCGAGCTGGAGCTGTCCGACGAGCACGACGGCATCATCGAGCTGCCAGTGGAGATGGGCAAGCATCTCGGCAAGCGCTACGTCGACGTGATGGACCTCGACGATCCGGTGATCGAGGTGAAGGTCACGCCGAACCGGCCCGACGCGCTGGGCGTGCGTGGGATTGCTCGCGACCTAGCCGCCGCAGGGCTCGGCACCATGCGCAAGGAGGAGCTGGGCTTCACGGCGGCCGGCGCGTTCGACTGTCCGGTGCCGATCGAGCTGCGGTTGCCCAAGGGAGCAGGGCTCGCCTGTCCGGCGTTCGCGGGGCGCTATGTGCGGGGCGTCAAGAACGGTCCCTCGCCGGCCTGGTTGCAGCAGCGCCTGAAGGCGATCGGGTTGCGGCCGATCAACGCGCTCGTCGATGTGACCAACTACATCACCAACGATCGCGGCCGGCCGCTCCACGTCTACGACGCCGACAAGCTGAAGGGTGCCATCTGCGCCCGCTTCGGCAGGGCTGGTGAAAAGTTTCTCGCCCTCGACAATCGCGAGTATGAGGTCGACGGCGAGATGACGGTGATCGCCGACGACAGTGGTGTGCTCGGCCTCGGCGGTCTCATGGGCGGCGTTTCGACCGGTTGCGGCGCGACGACCGTCAACGTGCTGATCGAGTCGGCCTGGTTCGATCCGCTGCGCACGGCGGCGACCGGGCGGCGTACTGGCATCCGGTCTGACGCGCGCTATCGCTTCGAGCGCGGAGTGGATCCGCAATCGCTGCCGCTCGGCGTCGATCTGGGGGCCATGCTGATCATGGATTTATGTGGGGGCGAAGCCAGCCGGATGAAGATGGCTGGCACGCCGCCCGACACCAGCCGTGTGATCGGCTTCAAGGTGAGCCGGGTCCAGGGGTTGAGTGGTCTCGAGATCGAGGAAGCCGACGTCGAGCGCATCCTGAAGACGCTCGGGTTCGGGGTCGAGGGCAAGGCCGAGAGCCTGAAGGTGACGCCACCATCCTGGCGTCCGGATGTGCTCGGGTCAGCCGATCTGGTGGAGGAGGTCGTTCGCATCGCCGGCATCGACAAGGTGCCGTCGACGCCGATGTCGCGGCCGCAAGGCGTTGCCCACGCGGTGATGACCGAGGGGCAGCGGCGAGTGCGGCGGGCAAAGCGGGTCCTCGCTGGTCGCGGGCTGGTGGAAGCCATCACCTGGTCGTTCATCGGGCGCGACGATGCGAGGCTGTTCGGGGGCGGGGCGGACGCGCTCGAGCTCGCCAATCCGATCTCCTCGGAGATGACTCACATGCGACCCGGGCTGTTGGCGGGCCTGTTGCGGGCGGTGCAGCGCAACCGCGATCGCAGTCTGGGCGATCACGGTTTGTTCGAGGTCGGCCAAGCCTATCTCGGCGACCGGCCCGAGGATCAGACGATGCTGGCATCGGGAGTGCGTGCCGGCACGGCGCGGCATACCGGCAATGGCCGGCATTGGGACGGCAAGGCGGTGGCGGCCGATCTGTTCGATGTGAAATCGGATGTGGTTGCGCTGTTGACCGCGCTGGGGATCGATGCGGCCAAGGCCCAGGTCACGCGCGATGCGCCCGGCTGGTTCCACCCCGGCCGCTCGGGGACCTTGCGGCTGGGGCCAAAGCTCGTGCTCGCCCATTTCGGCGAGCTGCATCCCAAGACCCTGAAGGCGCTCGATGTGGAAGCACCGGTCGCGGCGTTCGAGGTCATGCTGCACGCGTTGCCGGCGGCCAAGAAGCGGCTGACGCGGGCAAAGCCGCCGTTGGAGGCGGCCGATCTGCAGCCGGTGCGCCGCGACTTCGCCTTCGTGCTCGATCGCGCCGTGGCGGCGGCGGATGTGGTGCGGGCGGCCGAAGGTGCCGACCGGCAACTGATCGAGCGGGTGACGCTGTTCGATCTCTACGAGGGCGACACGCTCGGCGCGGGCAAGAAATCGATCGCGATCGAGGTGACCCTGCAGCCGCGCACCAAGACCCTGACCGACGAGGAGATCGAGGCGGTCGGCGTCAGAATCGCGCAGAGCGTGCGCAAGGCGACGGGGGGCGAGATCAGGGGGTAGCGGGGCGGTGGGATCGGTTCTGTTGAGAGCCGCCCCCACGATCGTCCTGCACTTCGACCGCAATGGCAGGCGCCTGACACCGCGCTCGGCCGGGAAGTCGGAGCTGAGCAACCGGACCCGGTGTCACTCGCAGAAATTCGTCGTCCCCCGCTTGGCCTGATCGACATGCAGGTGGTCGTGGTGGGCTTTGTTGGCTTCGGGGCCGAGCACGGTGCCGAAGATCGGGCAGGCGCCGGCGTGGATGCGGTGCAGAAATCTCGCCTCGGGTGTTTTCGGCGCATGCTGGGGCAGGCGGACGCGCAGGCCGCCACGTTTTTGAGTGGGCATGACGAGCTGCGCCGGCGGCTCGGCCTGTTCGGGTGCTGGCGGCGCAGGCGGCTGCGGGGGTTGCGTCCCAGCCGGTTGGGCGGCGGCTCCGGCGGCCAATTTCTGCTGGCGCTCTGCCTCGGCCTTTGCATTCTCGGCGGCTTTGCGCGCGAGCTCGGATTCGATGTCGGCGATGGTCGGGCCCCAATGGTCGAGCACGGCGACGGTTCGGCCGTTCGTCAGGCGGAAGGTCGGGATGTCGAGCGCATTGGCGAAGGCGTGCTCGCTGAGTTTGCCCGAGGTGTCGCCGTTGCGATTGCGGCAGGCATAGGAGGTGCCGTTGCCGATCGCAGCGACCGTGCTGGCGAAAGCGGCCTTGGCCTCGACTTGCACGACGTCGTCGAGCCAGCGGGCGAGCCCTGCCGCCAGGGCGCAGCTCATGGTCGCCGGCGGGTCGATCAGGACCCGGCTGGTACCGATCGATTTGACCTCGAGCGGGTAGGGCAGGCCGCACGCGCCGGACCGGAGGGCTGGCTGCGGCTTCCATTCGAGCGTGATGCCGGCAAGCCGCTCGATGCAGTCGGCTTTGGCCGCAGCAATCTCCTCGGGGCTCCAAGCGACAGGAACAGCCGGTTTGAGCCCCCGATTGGGGTTTGGATCGGGCGGTGGGGGAAAGCCGGCCTGGACCTGCGGTTTCACATCGCTCGGCTTCAGCTCTGGCAGGGGCGGGCTGCCTGCAGGCAAGACTGGCAGCTGGGCTGACCGCCGTGCCGGAGCCGGGTTGCGCTCGGGGATCGGGGGCACGGCCAGCCCGACTGGTTTGCGGCCGGTATGGTCGAGGGCGCGAACCGGATTGCGCGCGGGTGTGGGCGGAATGAGGTTGCGGTCGTCGCCGTGAGAGGCCTCCCCCACAACGGCGGCGACGGGCTGGCGGGCCGGGTTGCGCTCGGGCTCGAGCGGGCCGACGGATTGGGCTCTTCCTGCTGTCAGGGCCAGTGCCGCCGCCGTGATCGTCAGCCGCCAGCCTAACGATGCCTGCCGCACTCTGTCCGCTCCTGTCCTGCCACATGGGCTCAGTCAGGCTCGATGTAAAGCGCTGCCGTCCGGCGCGCAATCGAGCTAGATTGGGAGCATTGCAGCGGATTGGCCGCGGCGCGTGGGATACAGAGGGCGACAGATGGCCGGCAGCTTGGAGCGGGAGACAGGGACTGACGGTCTCATTGTGCTGACCGACCGCGCTCTGTTGCGGTTGGCTCTGTCCGCCGGGCCGCTGTCGAGCGCCATGCGGCAAGGCATGACGAGCGCCATGCGGCAGGTCGCTCGCGATCCGATGATCTATGCAACGGTGATCGAGGGGCCAGGTGGGGGCGTGTTCTCGCCCGGGCGTGGGGCAGCAGAGATGGCGCGTCTCGCCGCGTTGCCCGATGTCGATCGCCGGAATGCGCTGGCGGCGGACGCAGAGGCGGCCTGGCATCTCCATCGCTTCGGCAAGCCGACGGTTGCACTGATCGCGGGAGAGGTGTCAGCCGATGCGGCTCCCCTCTTTCTGCATGGCACGCATCGGGCTGGTGCCGAGAGCTTCACGCTGGTGCTGCCGGATCCGTGTGCGGGAGTCTACGCGGATTGCGGGCTTGCCCATTGGCTCGCAAGTCTGCCAGACCGGATCGGGGCCTATCTGATGCTGACAGGCGGGCGGTTGGGGCGAGCAGAGGCGCTCGCGCTCGGACTGCTCACGCATGCCATTCCTGAAACCAAGCTCGGGCAAATCAGGTCGGCCCTTGCCGACGCGGAGCCGGTCGATCCCGTGCTCGATGGCCTTGCTGTCGATCCCGGTCCTGTCACCCGATGGCCGCGGAGCACGATCGCCGATTGCTTCGATGCCGACGCGGTCGGGGAGATTGTCGGGCGTCTGGAGCGGATCACAGGATCGGGGGAGCGCTGGGCCAGGGAAACGGCCGCGCGATTGCGCCCCGCCGCAGCGAGCGAGGCAGCCGATCTTTCCTTGCGATTGCTGCGAGCGGTTGCCGCGCTCGGCTTGCGGGATGCGCTCCGCGTCGAGCACAGTGTGATGGTCCGCTGGCTTGCCGGTCGAGAGCTGCCAGGCTCGGCAGAGATATTCTTGCCGCTCGCGCCGGGCGCACCCGAGCTGTCGCCACACTATGAGCCGCCCGCTGGCATCGTCTGAGGGAGTTGGCGCACTTCGTTTCAATATGATTCGATGATCATCCCTCATTTACCAATAGATTTAAGCACGAATTAGCCGTTTATCGATATGGTTCCTGCAACAACAAATAAATCGGCGTCAAAACAGAGAAGGCAGGGACGATGAGCGTCGCACACGATTATTCGAAGAATCAGAACGTGATCGAGGCCCAGGAAGGGCTGAAGATCGAATACATGCAGGCGTTGCGTCTGGTCGAGCGGCTGCACCGGCTGCTCCTCGACGTGATCAAGGACGAATTCGACCGGATCGGCCGCTCCGATCTGAACAGCGTGCAGGCATTGTTGCTGTTCAACATCGGTGAAGCCGAGCTGACAGCGGGCGAGTTGAAGACGCGTGGCTACTATCTGGGCTCGAACGTCTCCTACAACCAGAAGAAGCTCGTGGAGATGGGCTACATCCACCACAAGCGCTCGGAGACGGACCGCCGCTCGGTGCGCGTCAGCCTGACCGACAAGGGCCAGGAAGCGCGCGACATCGTCAACGACCTCTATCACCGCCAGTTGCACTCGCTGGAAGCGGTTGGCGAGATTTCCGAGCGTGACATGCGGATGCTCAACCTCGCATTGATGCGGCTCGAGCGGTTCTGGTCGGATCAGATCCGCTACCGCCTGTAGCCGATCGGCACCTGCGCGACATTCATGCAACGGCCTGGGAGCGATCCCGGGCCGTTTGCTGTTGCATCGCGGCCGCACGGTACGCTGAAACAAGTCTCCGACGGCATGCTGCGATTGCGCAGGAGGGAGCGAACGGGCAGTTGAAATGGCTGCTTCATGGGTTGGCCCGGCGCAGTGGGTCGGATAGGCTGACCTGCCGGCAGGGTGCAAGCCATGATCAGCCGGACGCCGCACCGACACGACAACGCAGCGAGATCAGATGGCCACGCGCACTGCCGGAGCTGGAACGATGGGTGAGATCTTGTTTACCTTGCCGGTTCATGGTGGCTGTCGACGCCGATCGGCCAGGCAGAGCACTGGCTCTGGTGGCATTGCGTATCGTGGAGTGGCGAAGGTGCTGTCGAGGACCGTGGGTCTCGTGCGTGCGACGCTTGCTGGCCTCGCCTTCGTGGCGACGGGAGCGGTCACATTCCCCAGCGTCGGCCTTGCCGATCCGCCCGGGGGCAGCGTCCAGAGCGCACATGCTCCGACGGCGCCGGCTACACTCGTGAACGCTCCTCAGCCAACGAGCGCCAGCGTGCCAAAATCGTCGGGTAGCGTGATCGAGGCTCCCGCCGCGGCAGGCACGATCGCATCCCCCGGCGAGGCTGTGCCGGTTGCCAAGAAGAAGTCGGCGAGATCGGCCAAGGCCAAAGTGCCGAAAGCGGTCAGGATCGAGAAGCCACGCAAGAGAATCGTGATTTCGAGCCGCGAGGATCGCCTTGGTGCGCAAAGCGAGGACAGCTCGCTCGCCTTCGGATCGAGCTCGGCCGAGGCCACTACGACGCCCGGCAAGAAGCGCAAGAAGGGCGAGGTGAAGACGACCTCGCTGTCCGGGGTTGCGGTTCCCGAGCCCGACAGCGGGGAATCCGGAACCTGGGGCGGGGAGGAGCTGCAGAACGACGTCGCTCTTGGTGCGCCGACCATCTCCAGCCGCAACA
Organism: Hyphomicrobiaceae bacterium; assembly: GCA_031431235.1. Lineage (GTDB taxonomy): Bacteria > Pseudomonadota > Alphaproteobacteria > Rhizobiales > Hyphomicrobiaceae > JANNSW01. The sequence goes on along the minus strand of JANPDA010000302.1, from coordinate 13,996 downwards.
TCGAGCCGATGAAGGCTGCGATCGAGCGCTACTCGCGCATCGTCGCCCAAGGCGGTTGGGAGCCGGTGCCGATGATGCAGATGGCGTCGGGCACGACCCATCCGGCCGTGGAAGCCTTGCGCCGGCGCTTGGAGATCGAGGGCGATCTGCCGTCGGGCTCTGGCTATTTCGGCACGGCTCAGTTCGACTACACACTGGTGGAGGCGCTGCAGCGCTACCAGCTTCGCAATGGCCTGAAGCCGACAGGCGATCTCACCGACAAGGATCTGTCGAAGAACGGAACCCGGACGCTCACCTCGCTGAACGTACCGGCTGCGGCACGGCTGCAGCAGCTGCGGATCAATCTGGAGCGGCTACAGGCCAGTGCGCGCAGCGCGGCCAAGCGCTATGTCCTCGTCAATATTCCTGCCCAGCACGTGGAAGCCGTCAACGAGGATCGGGTGGAGCTGCGGCTCAACGGTGTCGTCGGCAAGCCGGACAGACCAAGCCCGCTCTTGAACTCGAGCATCAACCAGCTGAAATTCAATCCCGTGTGGACTTTGCCACCGACCGTGGTGAACGAGGATCTGATCCCCAAGGGTCGCAAGATGCAGCAGAAGGGCGGCGTCGATGTGCTGACCAAGTTCGGCATCGATGCCTATGGCGGCAGCGGCAAGCTCGATCCCACGAAGATCAACTGGAATTCCCAATCGGTGCACGGCCTGCGCTACTCCCAGCAGCCCGGCAAGGAGAACCCGCTCGGTTTCGTCAAGATCGACTTCGCGAGCCCGCACGCGGTCTACATGCACGATACGCCATCGCCCCGCCTGTTCGAAAAGGCCTACCGGGCGGCAAGCTCGGGCTGCATCCGGGTGCAGAATGTGGAGAAGCTGGCGGCCTGGCTGCTGCGGGGCAACGAAGGCTGGTCGCTCGGGCGGGTGCTCGGCATGAAACAGAGCGGAGCGAGCGAGAATGTGAGCTTGAAGAAGCCGGCGCCGCTCTACTGGGTCTACATCACGGCCTGGGTGGGCGATGATGGGATCGTGCAGTTCCGCCGTGACCTCTACAAGCGGGATGTGGCGCAGGGCGTGCACAAGCTTGCCGCCGCCTATTGAGCTCTCGGCCGGACAACTGGAGCACGGGCGAGCCTTTGGCGCATCGCTGGTCTGGCATGCCGAATGCGGTGCTTGATCGTGCGCGCAGGCATGTGCACTGTGCCAGTTGAGCCCGCAACCCCGATCAGCGCCGACTCCAGGAGCAAGCCATGAAACTTCAAGGCGTCATCACGGCCCTCGTCACGCCATTCAAGGTCGACGAAAGCATCGACTTCAAAGCTCTGGGCGCCCTGATCGAGCAGCAATACGGCGAAGGGATATCCGGCATCACCGTGTGCGGCTCGACCGGCGAGTTCTACGCCATGGACGCCAAGGAGCGGGCCGACGTGCTGAAGTTCGTCGCCGACAACTCGCCTAGGGACAAGATCCTCGTCGCCGGCAACAATGGCGGCTCGACCCGCGAGGTGATCGAGCACACCAGGACGGCCCGCGCGCTGGGCTACAAGACCATGCTGCTCGCGCCGCCTTACTACTCGATGCCGACGCAGAAGGAGCTGATCGAGCACATCAAGGCCGTGCTCGACGCGGTCAAGGACGTCAATCTCATCCTCTACAACTTCCCGTACCGGACAGGCGTGCCGATCGGCTGGGAAACGCTCGATGCACTGCACGAGCATCCCCGCGTCGTCGCCATCAAGGAGTCGAGCGGGGACCTGCACCGGATCCTCGAGATCAAGCGCCGCTACGGGGATTCCATCGACCTCCTCAACGGCAGCGACGACATCCCCTATGACGCCTATGCCTGGGGCGCCTCGGGCTGGCTGTGCGGCCCGGCCAATTGCTATGCCCGCGAGACCGTCGCGATCGACCGGGCGTTCCGGGCCGGCAAGCACAGCGAGGCGCAGGAGCTGTCGAGGAAGCTCTATCCGGCCATGCTGAACCTGGAAGCCGGCCAGTTCGTGCAGAAAGTGAAGTACGGCTGCGAGCTGCTGGGCGTGCCGGTCGGATCAGCGCGGCGTCCGCTTTTGCCGCTCGACAAGGCCGAGAAGGCCGAGTTCGCCACCGTGTTCAAGGCAGCGACCGGGGGCAACGGCAAGGCGGCGGCGAAGAAGCGTGCAGCCTGACATGATGGGACGGTGAGGACCCTCTTCGTCTGCTCCGCCAACCGGCTGCGCAGTCCGACCGCCGAGCACGTGTTCGCATCCTGGATGGAGACGGACTCGGCGGGCCTCGCCAACGATGCCGACCAGCAACTGTCGGCCGAGCAGATCGAATGGGCCGACATCATTTTCGTGTTGGCGAAGGTCCACCGGCGTAAGCTGGCGCAGCGGTTTCGTTCGCGTCTGAATGGCAAGAAACTGATTTGCCTCGATATTCCTGAGAGCGACGGTTTCCTCGATCCGGCTCTGATCGCATTGCTCGAGGCCAAGGCCCGTCCGCATCTGCTGTGAGTCCAGGCCACATCGGCGCAATCAGCCAAGCCCGGGTCGCATTGTGCATGGCTCAGCTCCGGCGCGCGTGCTAGCGGACGGCAGCACTTTTGCGCGCGATCCGCGCCCCGCCGCTGTTACGCCAAGGATACGAGACCATGCCGAACGCCATGAAGGGCTTCTTCACGACTGCGCTGGCCCAGAGCGATCCCGAGCTAGCAGCGGCGATCAACGGCGAGCTCGGCCGCCAGCGCGACGAGATCGAGCTGATCGCCTCGGAGAATATTGTTTCGAAAGCGGTGCTGGAGGCCGCAGGGTCCGTTCTCACCAACAAGTATGCCGAGGGCTATCCCGGCAAGCGCTACTACGGCGGCTGCAAATGGGTCGATGTCGCCGAGGAATTGGCGATCGCGCGGGCAAAGGAATTGTTCGGCTGCGGCTTTGCCAATGTCCAGCCGAACTCGGGCAGCCAGGCCAATCAGGGCGTGTTCAATGCGTTGCTGAAGCCAGGCGATACGTTTCTGGGATTGTCGCTTGCCGCGGGCGGGCATTTGACTCATGGCTCGCCCGTCAATCAGTCGGGCAAGTGGTTCAATGCGAAATCCTACATGGTGCGCCGGCAGGATCATCGTATCGATTTCGACGACGTGGCCCGGCTCGCCCGCGAGCACAAGCCCAAGATCATCATCGCCGGGGGCTCCGCCTATCCCCGCATCATCGACTTCAAGCGCTTCCGTGAGATTGCGGACGAGGTCGGCGCCATGCTGATGGTCGACATGGCGCACTTCGCGGGGCTGGTGGCGGCGGGCATCCATCCATCGCCGTTCCCGCATGCCCATGTCGTCACGACGACCACCCACAAGACGCTGCGCGGGCCGCGTGGCGGCATGATCCTGACCAACGATGTGGATATCGCGAAGAAGGTCAACTCGGCGATCTTCCCTGGAATCCAGGGCGGTCCCCTCATGCATGTGATCGCCGGCAAAGCCGTCGCCTTCGGGGAGGCACTCCGGCCCGAGTTCAAAGTCTACGCCAAGGCCGTGGTCGAGAACGCCAAGGCGTTGGGCGAGGTGTTGAGCAAGGCGGGCCTCGACCTCGTCTCGGGCGGCACCGATACGCACGTGCTGCTGGTCGATCTGCGGCCGAAGAAGCTGACGGGCAAGGACGGCGAGGCCGCGCTCGGGCGCGCCCACATCACCTGCAACAAGAACGGCGTCCCCTTCGACACCGAGAAGCCGATGATCACCTCGGGCGTGCGGCTGGGCTCGCCCGCCGGCACCACGCGCGGCTTCGGCGTGCCCGAGTTCCGTGACGTCGGCCGCATGATCGTCGAGGTGCTGGAGGGTCTTGCCCGGAACGGGGCGGAAAGCAACGGTGCGGTCGAGGCCAAGATCAAGGCCGAAGCCACAGCGCTCTGCCGCCGGTTCCCGATTTACGAGGGGTAGGTCGGCACAGTCGGTCAGGTCGAGTTGTTCACGAGACCCAACGACCTACACCACCACGTCGAAACAGACCCGGTCGAGCGCCAACTGGAATTCGACCGCCTCGAAATGGAGTTTGTCCTCCGGCCGCTTCAACACCTCGAGCTCGAACCCTTGCTCGGCGCGCCGGTAGTGCTCGATCCGCATCTGGTCTTGGTAGACGAGCGCGATGTGGCGAATGGTCGGCAAGGATTTGTAGAAATCGAGCTTGGGGCCGCGATCGGTGTCGATGGTCGTCGGCGACAGGACTTCGACGACGACGATCGGGTCGGTGATGAAATTGCGCGACGAGCCAGCGCCGCAGCGTACGACGACATCGGGCCTCGTCTTGTCGGTATCGGCCTTGTCCTCCGACCGCTGCACACGAATTCCGCCCTGGTAGGTGCGGCAGCCGCGGGCGTCCATGGCGAGCTTCAGCGGCGCGCCGATGTTGCTGGCGATCTGCTCGTGCGTCTCGGTCGGGTTCGTCATCATGACGATCGCACCGTCGATGAGCTCGAACATGGTGGTATCGGCTTGCGCCTCGACGAAAGCGTCGAAGGCGAGAATGGTCATGGGGTCGTTGCGACGCAGAGCGTGCGACATGATCGTCTCCTTGCGGCGAGGTTAGCCCAATGCCAGGCATTCCGCAGCCGGTCTGTTGCCTGGAGGCGCTGCTCAGTCGTTCGGCACGACCGCAACGGTGCCGCTGGCAATGATGTGGGCATCGGCCGTCACGAGGCTCGCCCCGAGGACGCGCGCGGTTGCGACCAGAAGCCGATCGGCCGGGTCCTGGTGCGGCAGCTGAAAGCGGCCGGTTTCGAGTGCGATCTCGCGGCTGAGCGGAGCATCGCGCAGGGGCCATTCGTCCAGTGCGCGATCGAGCCAGGCCCGAGGCTCGCGGAGCGCTGAAAACCGTCCCTTTGCGACGAGCGTGAGGAACTCCCAGATGGAGATGGGCGAGAGCCACAACTCGTTGCCCGGATCGATCAGCATCGCCGATGTGCGCTTGCCGAGGCGCTGGGGAGCGTCCGCGATCCAGATCCAGATGTGGGTGTCGAGGAGGAGCCTCATGCCGATTTCCGGCGCCGCTTGCCATTGCCGGGCTCGGGCGGAGCGGGGCGGCCGTCGAGCTCGTCCCATTCGCGGACTGTCTCGTCCGCGTCCCAGCCGGTGCCGAATGCGTCGAGTGAGAAACCGCCGGACCCGAGCGCGCCCTGCATGAAGCCGAGCCGGCGCTCGGACGCCGCAGCCGGTGGCGGCACGATCTCGGCGACCGGCTTGCCGAAGCGTGTGACCAGCACCGGCTGGCCGGTCCGGCGGACGCTTTCGAGCACGGCGAGGCAGGTAGCCTTGAACTTCGAGATGGCGATCGTTTGCATGACAAAGAGCTACTATAGTCGACGACCATGGTCAACGATTTGATGTGAGGTTCCCTATCGACCCGTCGGACGTCTGGGATGACGGGTGATGCCAGGATGTGTTTCTCGAGTGCAGCGGGGTTCACCTGCCGCTCTACCCGCCAACGCTCCGTTTCTTCAGGTCCTTGCGGTAGGGGCTCGCCGGATAGGAGCCGAGCACCCGCACCTCGGTCGAGAAGAACGACAGCTCCTCCATCGCCAGCATGACGCCGCGGTCGGACGGGTGGCCCTCGATATCGGCGTAGAACATCGTGGCCGAGAAGGCGCCCTCCAGCTGATAGGACTCGAGCTTGGTCATGTTGACGCCGTTGGTCGCAAAGCCGCCGAGCGCCTTGTAGAGCGCGGCCGGCACGTTGCGGACGCGGAAGATGAAAGTGGTGACGATCGGGCCGTCCTCGGGCTCGGCGTCGTCGGGCTCGGCCGAGAGAATGACGAAGCGAGTCATGTTGTGCGCCTCGTCCTCCACATCGCGCTCGAGGATGTCGAGGCCGTAGATCTCGGCGGCGAGGCGGGGAGCGAGCGCGGCACGAGTCGGGTCCTTCCACTCGCTCACTTGCCGGGCGGCGCCGGCGGTGTCGCCTGCCACGTGCGCTTTCAGCCCGAGCCTGCGGATGATCTTGCGGCATTGCCCAAGCGCATGCACATGGCTGTAGATGTCGGTGACCTGGCTGAGCTTGCCGCCCTTGGCCACCATCAGCTGGAAGCGGATCGGCAGGAAGTGCTCGGCGACGATATAAAGCCCCGATCCCGGCAGCAGGTGGTGGACGTCGGCGACGCGGCCGGCGAGCGAGTTCTCGATCGGGATCATGGCGGTGCTCGCCTCGCCCGCCTTCACCTGGGCGAGCGCCTCCTCGAACGTGGGGCAGGCGACCGGTTCCAGGCTCGGAAACCGCTCGGCGCAGGCGATGTGGGAATTCGCTCCCGGCTCACCCTGATAGGTGATGCGGCCTGCGCTCGCCGGCTTCGACTGCTGTTGGGGCATGGGAAGGCCGGTCTCATCCGAGGCTGCGGCCCGCCGATATTCTCAACGCGCGTTGGGCGCGCCAAGCTCCCGCCGGGCCCGTTCGAGATCGGCTGGAGTATCGACGCCGAGGGGAACCGTGTCAACGATGGCGACCTCGATCCGCATGCCATTCTCGAGCGCGCGCAGCTGCTCGAGCTTCTCGCGCTTCTCCAGGTGGGAGGGGGGCAGCGAGACGAAGCGCTCCAATGCGTTGCGCCGGTAAGCGTAGATGCCGATGTGATGGTAGAGGGGCCCGTCGCCATGGGGTGCGGCCGCGCGCGTGAAATAAAGAGCGCGCAGGTGGTTGGGCTTTCCCACGATCGGGGTGCCGACGATCTTGACCACATGGGGCGCCGTGCGGTCGGCGTCGTCGGTGATCTCGGCGGCGAGCGTCGAGATGTCGGGGCCTTTGTCGAGCACGGGGGCGATGCAGGCGCGAATGAGGCGAGGCTCCAGCGTCGGCAAATCGCCCTGCAGATTGACGATCACGTCGAAATCGCCGTCTGGATCGAGGGTCGTGACCACCTCGTAGACGCGATCGGAGCCGGAAGGATGATCCGAGCGGGTCAAAACCGCCTCGCCGCCTGCCCGTTGCACGGCATCGATGATCTCCTGGGTGTCGGTGGCGACGACGACGCGGCCGGTGGCTGCCTCCATGGCGCGGCGCCAGACATGCACGATCATCGGCTGGCCGGCGATGTCGGCGAGCGGCTTGCCAGGAAGGCGGGTCGCCGCCATGCGTGCAGGGATCACGACGAGCGTCTGGGACATGCGAATTCCTTCAGCTGGTGCAACTGGTCGCACGCTCAAAGCTGGTAATCAGACGCGGGGGCAGTTGCAAGGGCGGCGGCGTCACCTATAGTGCGGCCCGAACATCCCTGGATTGAACAAAGCGCGATTCGAGCCCCGTGGGCAGGCGCGCAGCGGGCTTTCCACCCGGCTCATCACCATGACGGACAGCCATTCATGAACTCCTTCCAATTCAACAAATGGGCAGGCTCCATCCTCGCGGCCTTGCTCGTGATTTTCGGCACGCGAACGGTCGTCCACGAGTCGCTCGGGGCCCACTCGCCCGAGAAGCCGGGATTCGAGGTCGCGGTGGTCGAGGAATCGCAAGGGGCGGGCGGGGCTGTTACAGAGCCTGAAGCGCCTGCGTTACCAATCGCGCAGTTGTTGACCGCTGCCAATGTGGAAGCCGGCCAGAAGTCGACCAAACCCTGTCTCGCCTGCCACACGGTCGTGAAAGGCGGCTCCAACAAGGTCGGCCCCAACCTGTTCGGCATCCTCGGGCGGCCGATCGGCGCGCACGAAGGGTTCGCCTACTCGGCCGCCATGAAGGGCAAAGGCGGGAGCTGGGGCTTCGAGGAGCTGGCGGCCTTCCTCGCCAATCCGAAGGGCTATGTTACTGGCACCAAAATGGCATTCGCCGGCGTGAAGAAGCCCGAGGATCGCGCGAACGTCATCCTCTACCTGCGCAGCCTTGCGGATACGCCGGTAGCGCTGCCTTAGCGCTAATGTTCCGTCCCATTCATTCGATTCCGGCGAAGCTGGATCAATGAATGGAAAGACGGAACACAATCAAGGAATTGGCTAGTGGGCTGGCCATTCATTTGGGGTACCGAATGAATGAGTCAGAACACTAGTGAAAAAATCCGAGTGCACCCCCGCACCCGTTTTCCCGGACAAGCGAGGGCGGAAGCCCGAACGCGGATCTGGGATCCAGGAGGCGCTGGCCGAAGGCACCATTTTCGCTTCCTGGGCCGATGATTTGTGTGGCCTTCGGCCAAGCCTTTCGCTGGGCCCCGGATCTACGCTCGCCGCAGGCTCGCTGGTCCGGGGAGACGGGCGCTACCTGGAAGCTTGATTCCTTCACCCGCTCCGTAGCGGGCGCCGCCATGCTTGCGGCGCGGTTAGCGTTCATGCTCGGCGATGACAGAAATTTAACTGGTGGCCCAGCTGTCCGTTCGCCAAGGTGGGCTGGCTGCCGAAGCTGATGTCTTGCCCGGAGGTCATCGACCCGCATGTCTCTGAAAGCGCCCGTTTCTCTTGCCGCTCTTGCTGTCGCGCTGCTACTGGCGGCAAACCCGGCTCCCGTCGCGCAGGCCGAGGAACGCGTGTGGCATCATGCGCTGTCGCTGGTTGGGACGCCGAAGTACGGGCCGGATTTCAAGCAGTTCGATTATGTGAATGCGGATGCGCCCAAGGGCGGGCGCGTCGCCACCTACGACCTCGGTCCGTTCGATACACTCAATCCCTATCCACCGCAGAGCAATGTGGCGCCCGGCCTTGGGCTCACGGCCGATTCACTGATGGCGGCGAGCCCGGACGAGCCCTCGACGGAGTATGGACTGGTCGCGGAGGCTGTGTCCTATCCGGCAGACTATTCCTCCGTCAGCTTCCGGCTTCGTCCCCAGGCCCGCTTCCATGACGGTACGCCGATCACCGTCGACGACGTGATCTGGAGCCTGACGGAGCTGCGCAAGGTCAGCTCCTTCCATGCGCACTACTACAAGAACGCGGTCTCGGCCGAGCAGACCGGCGAGCGTGAGGTGACGATCCGCTTCGATGTGAAGGGCAATCGCGAATTACCGCAAATCATGGGCCAGCTCGACGTGCTGCCGAAGCACTATTGGACCGGCAAGGACGCCAAGGGCGTGCTGCGTGATATCGGCCGCTCGACGCTCGAGCCGCCACTGACGTCGGGTCCCTATCGGATCAAGGAGGTCGTTCCCGGCCGCTCGATCATCTACGAGCGGGTGAAGGACTACTGGGCGAAGGATTTGCCCGTCTACAAGGGCTTCTGGAATTTTGACGAGATCATGTTCCTGTCGTTCTTCGACCAGATCGCGGCCTTCCAGGCGTTCACGTCCGGCACGCTCGACTACTACCAGGAGACGAGCGCCAAGAGCTGGGCGACCGCCTACGATTTTCCTGCGCTCACGAAGGGACTCGTCAAGAAAGAGCGCATCGACCTGAAGCAACCCGAGGCGATGCAGGGCTGGGCGTTCAATCTGCGCCGGGGAAAGTTCCAGGATCCGCGGGTGCGACGTGCCTTCAACCTCGCCTTCGATTTCGAATGGTCGAACAAGAATCTCTTCTACAATCAGTATGTTCGCACCGACAGCTATTTCGAGAACCAGCAGGACCTGGCGTCGAGCGGCTTGCCGGAGGGCCTCGAGCTCGAGATTCTCAATTCCGTCAAGGCCGAGGTTCCAACAGAGGTCTTTACGGCGCCCTACAGCAATCCCGCCAATAACAGTCTCAACGACTTGCGCACCAATCTGCGTGAGGCGACACGGCTGCTGAAGGAGGCCGGCTGGGCGATCAAGGGCAATGCGCTGACCAACGAAAAGTCGGGCGAGCGGATGGAGGTCGAGTTCCTGCTGGCTGACCCCAACTTCGAGCGGATCGTGCTGCCCTATGTGCAGAACCTGCAGAAACTCGGCGTGAAAGCGGTCGTGCGCGTGGTCGATGCCTCGCAATATGTGCAGCGGGTCGAAGGGTTTGATTTCGACATCGTCACGCAGACGATCGCCCAATCCGAATCCCCCGGTAATGAGCAACGGGATTTCTGGAGCTCTGCCGCCGCCGACGTGAAGGGCAGCCGCAATCTGATCGGCATCGAGAATCCGGCGGTCGACAAGCTGGTCGATCGCATCATCTTCGCCAAGGATCGAGCGGAGTTGGTCGCTGCCTCGCGTGCGCTCGATCGGGTGTTGCTCTGGAACTACTATCTCGTGCCGCAATGGCATGCGCCCTATGAGCGGGTGGCGTATTGGGATTTCCTGCGACGTCCCTCGCCCGGTCCGACGCGTGCCCTCGGGTTCCCAGCGATCTGGTGGGCAGATGCGGAGGCTGCTGGCAAGATCGCCGAGGCGAGGAAGCAATGAGGCGCGTGGCATCGGCATGGGCTGCGGCCCTGGTCTCGGTCGCAGCCCTGCTGCTAGCCGCTCCGCCGCCCGCCCACGCCGAGCCGCGCTATGGCTGGTCGACGTTCGGCGATCTCGAGTATCCACCCGACTTCAAGCACTTCGACTACGTCAACCCCGACGCGCCCAAGGGCGGCCGGCTGATTACGATTGGCGTTTCCGCGGTCACGACCTTCGATTCCTTCAATCCCTTCATCGTCAAGGGTGACGCCGCCCAGGGCATCGAGCAGCTGGTCTACGACACCCTGATGGCCCGCGCCTGGGACGAGCCCGACGCGCTCTATGGTCTTGTCGCGGAAACCGTGGACGTGGCGCCCGATGGCCTTTCGGTCAGCTTCCGGCTGCGGCCCGAGGCTCGTTTCGCCGATGGCTCGCCCGTAACGGCTGGGGATGCGGCCTTCAGCCTCGACATCCTGAAAAAGAATGGCGAGCCCAATTTCGAGGTTCAGCTCAAGGATGTGTTGCGCGCGGAGGCGGTCGATGCATTGACCGTGCGCTACGTGTTCCAAGGCACGCAGGTGCGGGATCTGCCGGGCGTCATCGCCCAGTTGCCCCTCTTGTCGAAAGCCTTCTACCAGGACAAGGACTTCGCCCAGTCCGATCTGGTGCGACCGCTCGGCTCGGGCCCCTATCGCATCGGCAAGTTCAAACAGGGCAGCTACGTGACTTTCGAGCGACGGCCCGACTACTGGGGCAAGGACCTGCCCGTGAACCGGGGCCGATACAATTTCGACGAGATCCGGTTCGACTATTATCGCGATCGCAACGCGGCGTTCGAAGCATTCACCGCCGGCAAGGTCGATCTGCGCGAGGAGTTCATCTCGCGCGACTGGGCGACCGCCTACGATCTGCCGCAGGTGCGTGATGGGCGGATCGTCAAGGAGGAGCTGCCCGACGACACGCCCTCGGGAACCCAAGGCTACATGCTCAATCTGCGCCGCGACAAGTTCAAGGACATCCGCGTGCGCGAGGCGTTGGGCCTCGCCTTCGATTTCGAGTGGACGAAGAAGAACATTTTCTTCGGCTCCTATTCGCGCACCGACAGCTATTTCGAGAACTCCGACATGCAGGCCTCGGGCGCGCCATCGTCCGAGGAGCTGGCCGTGCTGGCGCCTCTCGAGTCGAGCGTTTCACCCCTCGTTCTGGGGGAAGCGCTCGTTCCGCCGGTGACGGATGGCTCTGGTCGCATCCGTGGCAACCTCAAGTTGGCGGGCAAGCTCCTGGACGAGGCCGGCTGGACGATACCGGCGTCGGGCGAGAAGATCCGGCGCAATGGCAAGGGCGAGCGGTTCGAGATCGAGTTCCTCGACTATGAGGAATCGATCCAGCGAGTGACGGGCCCCTACGTCAAGAATCTCGAGCAGCTGGGCATTCGCGCGACCATGCGCAATGTCGATCCCGCGCAGTATCAGCGCCGCTTCAAGTCCTATGATTTCGACGTCGTCACCTCACGCTTCGTGCTGCGGCTGACGCCCGGGGTCGAGCTCCGGAATTACTGGAGCTCGCGGGCAGCGGGGCTCGAAGGCTCCAATAATGTTGGCGGCATCCAAAGCCCAGCCGTCGATGCCCTGATCGAGCGCGTCGTGGGGGCCAAGAGCCGCGTCGAGCTGACGACAGCGGCCAAGGCGCTCGACCGGGTGTTGCGCGCAGGCTACTACTGGGTGCCGCACTGGTTCAGCGGCAAGCACCGCATCGCCTACTGGAGCAGGTTCTCGCGTCCGGCAGTCAAGCCGCGCTATGATCGTGGTGTGCTCGACACCTGGTGGCTCGATGCGGCCAAGGCCGCGAAGCTTCCCCCGTCGAACTGAGGACACGGCGCCATGATTGCCTACATACTGAAGCGGCTGCTGTTGATGATCCCGACACTGTTCGGGGTGATGCTGTTCAGCTTCATCATCATCCAATTCGCTCCCGGCGGTCCGATCGAGCAGATCATCGCCAAGCTCCAGGGCACCGACGTCTCGGCGACCAACCGGATCGGGGGCGGCCAGAGCGACCTGGGCGGCGCGCAAACGCCGGCGGCGGGTGCCGATACCGGCCTCGCCTCGAGCTATCGTGGCGCCCAGGGGCTCGATCCGGAATTCATCAAGAAGCTCGAGAAGCAGTACGGCTTCGACAAGCCGGCCTACGAGCGGTTCGGGCTGATGATGTGGAACTACATCCGCTTCGATTTCGGGGAGAGCTATTTCCGCAGCGTGAACGTGCTCGACCTGATCCTCGAGAAAATGCCGGTCTCGATCTCGCTCGGACTGTGGTTGACGCTCATTGCCTATGCGATCTCGATTCCCCTCGGCATCAGCAAGGCCGTCAGCGACGGGACGCCGTTCGACGTCTGGTCGAGCACGGTCATCATCGTCGGCTACGCGATCCCGGGCTTTCTGCTCGCGGTGATGCTGATCGTGCTGTTCGCGGGCGGGTCCTACGTCCAGTGGTTCCCGCTGCGCGGACTGGGCTCGGACAATTGGAACGAGCTTTCGTTGCTCGGTAAGGCTGGCGATTATGCTTGGCATCTGGTGCTGCCGTTGATCGCGCTGGGAGTCGGCCAGTTCGCGACGCTGACGTTTCTGACCAAGAACTCCTTTCTCGACGAGATCAAGAAGCAGTACGTGGTGACGGCGCGGGCGAAGGGTCTGGGTGAGCGGCAGGTGCTCTACGGGCACGTGTTCCGCAATGCGATGCTGCTCATCATCGCGGGTTTTCCTGGCGCCTTTCTGGGCGCGTTCTTCTCTGGCGCGCTGTTGATCGAGACCATCTTCTCGCTCGATGGCCTGGGGCTGCTCGGCTATGAATCAATCGTCAAGCGCGACTATCCGGTGGTGTTCGCCAACCTCTACATCTTCTCGCTGATCGGACTAGTCACGCAGCTCATATCGGATTTGACCTACACGCTGGTCGACCCGCGCATCGATTTCGAGAGCCGGGAGGTCTGAGTGCAAGCGCCTGGGCGCAAGCGCCTTGCTCCCGACCCATCGGCCCGCCTATAAGCGAACGATCATCGGGTTGCTGAACGCAATCCGACCGGTCCCGTAGCTCAGCTGGATAGAGCATCGGTTTCCTAAACCGGGGGTCGCAGGTTCAAATCCTGCCGGGATCGCCAATAGCTTCCGCTGTAGCAGCTTGTCGGGCGGGTCAAGCGTAAGCCGCCCACGCCTTCACGATGGTCATGGTGTGCTCGCCGAGGCGGCCGTCGCGGGATCCGCGTCATGCGGTTGCCTCTTGCGCCTTGGCGACCTCCTTGGGATTGCGCGAGATGGCTCGCAGATTGCTTTGAACCATTGCGTCGGGTCGGCGCCCCTGCTCCCAATTCTGGAGGGCCCGCAGCTTGGAGTTGTAGCGCAGCGCGAACTCCTCTTGGGTCATGCCAAGGCGCTCGCGCAGCGCCCGGATATCTACCTGCTCGGCCCCGACCCGCACCGCTGCGATGCCGGCCGCCCGTAAGTCGCGGATCAGCCCCTCGCCAGGCTCGATGGTTGGCACTGCGACCACGGCCTCGCCCTTCTCCACTATGCGCTCAACCGCACGCCAACAGCGTATAATCTGCAAGACCTCGCGTCCGCCGCCCCCGTCAGCCCCCTTGCCAAACCTCGTGAGGTTCCACATGATCCAGAAGATTGGAAAGTTACGAAGGATGCAGGTCGTGAAAGTCACCTCTGCGGAGTTCATCAAGAACTATGGCCAGCTCGCCGACAAGGCCTTGATCGAGCCGGTCACGATCACCC
>JANPDA010000301.1:0-3254 GCA_031431235.1 Hyphomicrobiaceae bacterium | reverse complement strand
TACGCCTATCACTCCGCGGCTTAGGACACTCCGAACAACAACTGCTACGTCCTGTCGTCAAGTCGAGGACGGGATCTGTAGGGTGCAATAGGTCTTCTTCAGGCCGTATTGCACCACCGCCCGGGATCGCATCGCCAGCCGAAGGTGCAATACGGCGAAGGTGCCTATTGCACCCTACGCCGAAGCACATCCGCTCGGTAAAAAAGATTCGGTTATTGTTCGACCTGTCCTAATACTCCCGCACCCTGACGACGAGCTCGGGCCCGGCACTGGTTCATCTGAGCGTCGGCAATATGGTGTTCGATGAGCTGGACGCATTCGTTGCCGACGTCTGGCCCGAAGTGCTCGCGGCACTCCAGGACTCGCGGTTGGTCAGGGTGTACCGGGACAGAGTTGAGGTGATCGGGTAGCGGCAAGTCGTCGTGGCAAGCCGCTCGCGCTCGCCCTGGTGAAGCCGGAGCACGCGGCGTTGGGCATGGCGCTGGAGATCGGCATCCTGGGTAAGACCTTCGGCGCGTCGGTCATCGCGGAAAGCCCGTGGGACGCCGAGAATGCGCGGTTGCGGGGGGAGCTCTCCAACCGGCGGGGCCGGAATGCGTGAGTGAGGAAACGTCTCGCGCATAGCCATCGCCCGTCATCCCGGACAAAGCCGAAGGCCTGTTTTGGCGTGTCTTCCTATCCCAACGCCTCCCGTGCCACCATCGGCGGCGTGCGCCTGGAGCGGCTGACCACGTCAATGGGCGTACTGGTGCTGGCCGGAAGCGCAACCCCGGTGGCCAAGCGGGTCCAGCCTCGGCATGGACAAGGCGCCCGACTTCCCCTAGTTTGAGCTGCAACCGGTTGGAACCAGTGCCTTGTCACAAAGCTGACCAATCCGGTTGTGCAACTGGTTGCGGCAAGCGGTAACGCCTCGCCACACCAACAGCAGGCCCTGCCGCACCGGGCCGCAACACTAGGGAGGACCAGCGTCATGAACGCCATCAAGCAATGGGGCAGCGAGAATTTCTGGGGTCTGGGCTACGAGTGGGACCCGCAATGGGTGCTCTCCGAGAAGCAGAAGCAGCTGCAGGCGCTCGTCATCGATCTCTGCCAGAAGGACATGCGCGCCAACGCCGTCGAGAGCGACCGCAATCTGCTGTTTCCGCGCAAGAATTTCCAGATCCTGGCCAAGCACGGTCTGCTCGGCCTGCTCGTGCCCAAGGAGCTCGGCGGCATGGGCGAGAGCCACACTGCCGCCGCCATGGTGGTCGAGACCATTGCCCGCTATGGCTGCCCCTCGACCGCCATGTGCTACACCATGCACACGGGCGCGGTCGCTGCCGCCACCTTCCGTCACCATGACAACGATGCCATCAAGGACATCCTGCGTCGCGTCGACAGCGATTGTCTCGTCGGCACGCTGTCCTATTCCGACCCCGAGACGGGCAGCCATTTCTGGTATCCGATCTCCTCGGGCGCGGTCGAGACGGCGGACGGCTGGCACGTGAAGAAGAAGGCCTCCTGGACCACGTCGGGCGGCTTTGCCGACTGGTACGTCATTCAGACGACGAGCCCCAACTTCAACGGCGACTACGCCAACCTCTCCTGCTTCCTGATCATGGGTGACGAGGCGACCGCCGACCCCTCCACCTGGGATGGTCTGGGTCTGCGCGGCAACCAGTCGGGCCCAATCCAAGTCGATAGGGCCATCCCGAAAAATCGCCTGATCGGCAAGGTCGGCGATGGCGCGGCCTCCAACGACGAGTGCGTCGACCCGTTCTTCCTGCTGTGCTCATCGGCCGCCTGGAACGGCATCGCGCTCGCCCTGATCGACATCACCAAGCAGCATACGACCAAGAAGACTCATGCCGACGTCGGCATGCGCGTCGCCGATTATCCGACCATCCAGGACTATGTGGGTGAGGCAATCATCGACACCAACACCAACCGCGCCTTCAACTTCATGATGGCGAAGGCGATGGACGACGTCACCAACAATTGCGACTGGTCGATCCACAGGGATCCGGCGATGCTGCCACGGTCGCAGTACCTGCACTGGATGTGGCAGGTGAAGTTCGCCGCTGCCAAGAATGTCGCCCACGTCACCGACAAGATGCTGCACGCCTGCGGCGGCACCGGCTACAAGCCGGCATTGGGCATCGAGCGCTATCTGCGCGACGGCAAGGCCGGCTGGGTGATGGGGCCGACCAACGAGGTGCTGCGCCAGTTCGTCGGCAAGATGTCGCTCCTGGGTCCAGAGTCGCTCGATTACTGGAACAAGTCGATCAACCATCGGGTCGTCAACAACGAGATCAAGAAAATGGACCGCGAGCAGAAGCGCACGCTCGCCGAGCAGCTCTTGAAGGAGCTCGCCGGCATCGCGGCCTGAAGCCAGCAGCAGAACATGCCGGGTGGCCGGGCGACCGGCCATCCGGCCGGCGTGTTTCCCGGAGCGGCACAGGCGCATGACGACAGTGCTCACCAACCTGCTGAGCGGATCAGGCGAGCCGGCACGCTCGATCGCCGAGCAGCTGTTCGAGCGTATCCAGGCCGGAGCCTACGAGACCGGCGCGCGCCTGCCAGCCGAGCGTCTGCTCGCCGAGGAGTTCGGCGTCACCCGCTCGGCCGTGCGGGATGCGCTCGATCTGCTGGTGCGCGGCAAGGTGGTCGCACGCCGGGCGGGTGCCGGCAACTTCATCGTCTACCGGCAGGATGCGATGCCAGCCGCCGAGCCCATCGCCGCCAACGACCAGGGCTCGGTTGCCGAGCAGACGAGCCTGCTGGAGCTGCAGGTGGTGCGCGGCATCGTCGAGCCCGAGATCGTGCGCCTCGCCGTCATCCATATGAAGCCGCGCGACATCGAGCGGCTGAGACGCATCCTCGCGCGGATGGAGCCGGTCGAGACCGACGCCGAGGAGTTCGCACGCGCCGAGGAGGATTTCCTGCTGCAGATTGCCCACGGCACCGGCAATCCGTTGCTGATCGCGATCTATGAGCAGATCGCCGCCGTGCGGCGCGAGCCCCATTGGATCGCGCACAAGCGCAAGGCGCTCTCGCCGCGCCGCATCCGCACCACCAAGAGCCGCCATCGCTCCATGTTCGAGGCGATCGAGCGGCGCGACCTCGAGACCGCCGTCGAATACGTGAAGCTGCAACTCGTCGACGAGCAGCGGGCATTGATGGCGGAGGAGTAGGGGTCAGGGGTTAGGGGTTAGGGGTTAGGGGTTAGGGGTTAGGGGTTAGGGGTTAGGGGTTAGGGGTTAGGGGTTAGGGGT
>JANPDA010000300.1:0-4165 GCA_031431235.1 Hyphomicrobiaceae bacterium | reverse complement strand
CCAGCCGGACCAGCGTACTTGAGCAGAATCCGTGCCAAACGCCCTCACCATGGCCAGCCCCTCCCCTGGCCAAGTTGGTGCGATTCTACCCGACCAAATTGCACTGTGATGGTGCGCAACGGGACCCATTAGCACCGTCATGGTGCGGTCGGTCGGGGAACCTATAATTGCAGCCTTATGGACGACATAAAGAAGCTGGCCCGGGACCGTGGCCAGAAATTGAAGCTCCCCTACGCGGGAGCCCTGCTGCCGGCAGAAGCACATGCGCTGATGCAGGCGGGTGCGAAGCTGGTGGACGTGCGCACGGACGCCGAATTGCACTTCGTCGGATCAGTACCTGGCGCCAAAGCCATCGAATGGAACACCTATCCTGAAGGGCAGCGCAACCCGGCCTTCCTCGAGCAACTGGCGGAAGCCGCGCGCAAGGAAGAACCCGTGATGTTCCTCTGCCGCTCGGGCGTGCGCTCGCATCACGCCGCCATCGCGGCCACCGAGGCCGGCTGGTCGGAGGCCTACAACATCCTCGAAGGCTTCGAAGGCGACAAGGACGCTGCCGGTCATCGCAGCGTTACCAGCGGCTGGCGCAAGGCCGGGCTACCGTGGGTACAGAGCTGATCGGATAAGGCTGAACGTACCGGCAATGCCGCCTAATTGCGGCCTCGCTTGTACGAGACCTTGCCCGGTAACGGCAGTGCGGTCTGGTATTTCACTTGCTTTAGCGCAAAGCTCGACTTGATGTTGCCCACGCCTGGTACGCGAGAAAGAAAGTCGACGATAAATCGCTCCAGCGCCTGCATGTCCGGCACAACGACGCGCAGCAGATAGTCCGCGTCTCCGGTCATGAGGTAACACTCCATGACTTCGGGCCTCTCTCCCATTGCCTTCTCGAAGGTTTTGAGCGCGTGTTCGACCTGCTTTTCCAGGCGCACCTGGATAAACACGCTCACCGTAAGCCCGAGCTTGAGCGGATCCAGCAGCGCCACATAGCGCCGGATGAGGCCGCTCTTCTCCAATTTTCGCACCCGAGCGAGGCAAGGCGAAGGCGAGAGGTGGACCGCCTTCGCCAACTCGACATTGCTCGCGCGCGCATGGTTCTGAAGGTAAGCGAGCAGTTCCCAATCTTTCGTATCCAGCGTCTCTTGCAGCATATCGTGCCTTTAAATTGCTAGTATTAAGGCATTTTATATCAACCGTAGAGTGAAACAAAGGTCGAATCCGCACCTCATGCCGGGCCGCCGGAGGTAGTATCTCGCCTGATGCGACGCGAATCGGCAATCATTTCTTAGGGAGGAGAAAAGTCATGTCCACTCGGATAATTGATCGGCGAACTTTTTTGAGCATCAGCGCAGGCGGCAGCGTTCTCGCTATGCTGCCCACTCCTTCCGTATGGGCGCAGGCGCGGCACGGCAGTATGGAATACGGCGTGGCCAGCATCGATGCGCTCTATTCCGCAATCTACGTCACTCTGAAACAAGGCTACTTCAAGGCCGAAGGGCTTGACGTCAACTACCTCAATTCGCAGAGCGGCCCGCGCTCGAAGCAGATGTTGGCGGCAGGGCAGCTGTTCATCACTACGACCGGCGTCAACGATTCGGTTGCGCTCAGCCTCGCCGGCAAGCAATCGACCGTGGTATTCAGCCTTGATCGCCGCGTACCATTCGCGAACATTCTTGTCCACAAAGACAATCTCGGGCCAGGAAAACTCCAGAAGGTGGCGGACCTGGCCGGCAAGTCCATCGCGGTCACCCAGCCCCAGGCCGCAACATGGCTGATGGCGATATACATCGCAGACCGTGCCGGAATCAAGGACAAGGTTACGGTTCGCGGGCTCGGCGACTTTGTCACCATGCTGGGCGCAGTCAAGTCCAAGCAGATCGAGGCGACGATCGCGACGATATCAATGATCGACGCCGCAAAGCAGGAAGGCTGGGGCGCGACGTTGTTCGACGTTACCGATGAAAAGACCTGGAACGAGGTATTCGGCGGCGATGTGCCGGGCGTGGGCTGTTATGTGCTGTCGGAGTCGATTGAGAAGCGCGGCCCGGCGATCCAGGCGTTTGTCAACGCCATGGTCAAAGGCTCCGACTGGGTCAAGGCCAACTCCCCCGGGGCGATCGTCGATCTCATCTATGGCGACTACCTCAGCGGCTTTCCGAAGGAGGCCGCGCTGCGCGCGGTGACGACTTACAAGAACGGCCTCTGGAACGATACGAATATTCTGGACAAGACCACTTACGACCGCCTGCTCCGCATCATGGGCGACGGCCGCCAATTCAGCAACGAGGAACTCAAGAGCGTGCCCTACGAAAAATCTGTGGATATGAGCTTTGTTCGCAAGGCGCGCCGCATGTGAGCGGGGCGCGAGATCGCGCGATGGTCGAGATCGATGGCGTCGGGCAGGTGTATCTCACCAGGGAGCGGGAGATCTGGGCGATCGAGGACATCACCACCACGATTGCGAAAGGCGAGTTTGTTTCGATCGTCGGTCCGAGCGGTTGCGGCAAGAGCACGCTTCTAAACATCCTTGCCGGCTTCATCGCGCCAACCAAAGGAGAAGTGCGCGTCGCTGGGGTCAGAGTCCAGAACAAGATCCCCCCCGGCCTGGGCTACATCTTCCAGAAGGACACGGTGCTGCCGTGGTATCGCGTTCGCGACAATGTGGCGCTGGGCCTGCGTTATCGCGGCACGCCGGAGGCCGAGATAAAGGAAAAAGTGGCTTCTTTGCTCGCCCTCGGCAATCTCGAAGGGTTTGGAGACGTCTATCCGTACCAGCTTTCCGGCGGCATGCGCCGGCGCGTCGCGCTGCTGATGACGTTAGCGTGCGACCCTAGCATTCTGCTTCTCGATGAGCCCTTTGGCGCGCTGGATACGCATACCAAGACCTTGCTGCACAGGGAGCTGATCGGCATCTGGCGCAAGATGGGCCAGACCATCGTGCTGGTGACACATAACCTGGACGAAGCCGTCACCCTGTCCGACCGCGTCCTCATCCTCTCCTCACCTCCGAGCCGCGTCATTCTCGACCACCGGGTTGATATGCCACATCCTCGCGACGTGTTCACGGTGCGTGAGACGCCCGCCTTTGCCCACCATTTCCAGGCAATCTGGCGGGTTCTGGGCGAGCAGTTCAAAGCTAGCGGCGTGGAGGAGCTTCGCGCGCCCACGCAGGTAGCATGAGCGACAGGCCATTGCATCAGGAGGAATGGGCCGCGCGCATTCGAGAGGTAGACCGCGCTGCTCGCAACGAGCGGATTCGCGTGCTGGTCTGGCAGATCTCGCTTCTTTTGCTGATGCTCGCGGTCTGGGAGTTCGGTACGCGGGTCCCGTGGCTGGCGAAGAACGTCAACATCTTCGATCCGTTTTTTGTCAGTCAGCCGTCGCGCGTGCTGGCAAAGCTGTATGAATGGATCTTCGGCGCCAAGGCGGGAATTCTCTGGCCGCACCTGTTTTCGACCCTGGGCTCGACGTTCGTCGGCTTGATCGTCGCGGTGGCTACCGGTTTTGCCGTGGGCATGACGTTCAGCCAGCACCGCCGTCTGGCGGCAGTGCTTTCTCCGTTCATCGTGGCGTTGAATTCGCTCCCGCGTATCGCGTTCGTGCCGCTGATCACCATGATCTTCGGGCTGGGCATGGCCTCCAAGGTCGCGACAGCCTGGTTCATCGTCTTCTTCCTGGTGTTCTTCAACACCTTCAAGGGTGCGCTCAGCATCGAGCGCGAACTCCTGGAGTTCTGCCGCACCCTCGGCGCCAGCGAGCGGCAGATCACCTGGACAGTGCGCATTCCAAACGCGCTGTCGTGGACCTTCGCGGCCCTTCCCAATGCCGTGAGCTTCTCGCTTATCGGCGTGGTGCTGTCGGAGTTCGTCGGCTCGACCACCGGCATGGGCTATCTCATCATCGTCGCTCTGTCGACGCTGAACTCGGCCGAGATGTTCGCCGCGCTCACTGTCCTCAGCGTGGTCGGCGTCACCCTGGTCATGTTGTTCCGCATGCTCGAGCAGCGTCTGCTGCGCTGGGCGCCGGAGTTTCGCGAGCAATGAGGTCGGGCCAGCTGTCCATTTAACCCTCCAAGGAGATTCATCATGAAGCAAGCTACTGCCAAGAAAACCAAGGTCCAGGCAACCGTCGGCGCATCGACCTATGTGCGTCCGCAGGAAATTGCGTG
>JANPDA010000299.1:0-5378 GCA_031431235.1 Hyphomicrobiaceae bacterium | reverse complement strand
CGCCAAAGACCCGCGCATCGGGATCGAATGGCCGGAGCCGATCGCCGAGATGTCGGACCGGGATCGTGCGCTGCCCCCCATCGATGCACATTTCGAGGGGCTCACACCATGAAATGCCGGCATTGTAGCGCGAGCCTCGATCACATCTTTCTCGACCTGGCCACGGCGCCACCCTCCAACGCCTACCTGAGTGCCGCCGATCTCCACCTGCCAGAGCGGTACTATCCCCTGCGCGTGCTCGTCTGCGATCACTGCTGGCTGGTCCAGACCGAGGATTACGCGGACGCAGCCGAGCTGTTCTCGGGCGACTACGCCTATTTCAGCTCCTTCTCCAACTCGTGGCTGAAGCATGCGGAAGCCTATGTCGCGGCGATGATCAGCCGGCTCGGGCTCGACCGCTCCAGCATGGTCGTGGAAATTGCGGCCAACGACGGCTACCTGCTGCAATACGCCAAGGCGCACGGCATTCCCTGCTACGGCGTCGAGCCGACAGCCGGCACGGCCGCGGCCGCCCGTGCCAGAGGCATCGAGATCGTCGAAGCCTTCTTCGGGGTCGAGCTTGCCACGCGGCTGGCAGCCGATGGGCGCCGGGCCGACCTCCTGGTCGCCAACAACGTGCTGGCGCATGTGCCCGACATCAACGATTTCGTGGCGGGCTTTGCCCGGCTATTGCAGCCCGAGGGGGTCGCCACCTTCGAGTTCCCGCATCTGCTGCGGCTCGTCGCCGAGGCTCAATTCGACACCGTCTACCACGAGCACTTCTCCTACCTGTCGTTGACCGCGGTCCGCACGGTTTTCCGGGCGAACGGCCTCGAGGTCTTCGATGTGGATGAGCTGGCGACCCATGGCGGCAGCCTGCGCGTCCATGCCCAGAGATCCGATACCGGCCGCCATGCGATCGAAGCGAGCGTTGGCGCCCTCATCGAGCGCGAGTGCTCCGCCGGCATGACGACACTGGCCTACTACCAGGATTTCCAGGCCCGCGCCGACCGCATCAAGAACGATTTTCTGCGCTTCCTGCTCGATGCCAAGCGTGACGGGCTGAAGGTGGCGGGCTATGGTGCCGCGGCCAAGGGCAACACGCTGATGAACTATGCAGGCGTTCACGCCGACCTCATCCCCTATGTGGTCGATCGCAATCCCAACAAGCAGGGGCGGTTCCTGCCCGGCAGCCGGATCCCGATCGTGGGCGAGGGGCACTTGAGGGCCGATCGGCCCCAACTCGTCGTGATTCTGCCCTGGAACCTGGCCGAGGAGATTGTCCGCCAGCTCGCCTACATCGGGGAATGGGGCGGGCGGTTCGTCAATACGGTCCAGGTGGCAAAGATCATCACCCCGCTATGAGCGCGGGTCTTTGTGGATGTCGGTGAATTCAAGTCGCCATCCACCAGTGTTCGGTTAGTTCGACATTACTATCGCGCCGGAGATGGAACATGACAACGAAAGAATTGCAGTCAATCGAAGGCTGCCTTTCGCTGATTGGACAGGACGCCGCAACTCGCGAACGGATCATCGCTGCACTCCTCGAGTGGGAGAGCCGTCATCAGCGCCGGCACGAGGGAGTGGATCTGCGCGAGACGGCTACGGGTCCGCTGGTCGATGCTCTCTACAAAGATATTCCGTTGGTCTCGCGCAAGCTGAGCTCGGGATTGATGTTCTCGATGCCATACAAGTCGCGGATCGCTCGTGAGTTCGCGATGGGCGTTGAGCCGCTCGATCACGTCTGGGAGCCTCAGACCACGCGACTCCTGCTGATGCTGGCCGGACGCGCCCGCCATGTCCTGGTCGGCGGCGCCTACTGTGGCGACCATGCGCTGCCGTTGGCGAGCCTTGTCGCCGAACGAGGCGGTCACGTGCATTGCTTCGAGTTGCAGGCCTTGCAGCTGGACGCACTGCGAAAGAACGCGTCAGCAAACGGACTCTCCAATATTACAGTGAACGCCGTTGGACTTTGGAGTCGACCGGGTTTCGTGCAGCTGCAGGGCAGCGATTCGCATGCAACGCCGCAATGGTGTGATTCTAAGACACCGGACGCCTTTCCCGTAACTACAATTGACGAGTATTGCCGTAAATCTGGTGTGGAGACGCTCGATCTGGTGATGCTAGATATCGAAGGTGGCGAGTTCTCGGCGCTTCAGGGGGCTGAACACTTTATGGCCAGCCCGGTGAATTCATCTCCGGATCTAGTGTTCGAGATTCATCGGAGCTATGTGGATTGGTCGACGGGAATTAAGAGGACGCCGATAATTGGCTTCCTGCTCGATCATGGTTATGACGTCTTCGCCGTCCGGGACTATCAGGCCCATGTCGACATGAGCGGGCTGCCGGTCGAGCTGGTCGACCTCGATGACATCTATCTCGAAGGGCCGCCGCATGGATTCAACATGTTCGCGACAAAGCGTTCGAGCCTGGTGAAGGACCTCGGATTGGTGGTGCGTCGGGGTGTCAGCCCGAAGCTGCTGCATCATCGCTTCTCAGAACGCCACCAACCGGGCACCGCAGCATCGTGAGCCCTTTGCAGGCATCGATCGGGTCGGGATTGGCGCTCGAGGGGACCAGAGCCGGCCGCTCGCGCCTCGCCGGCAAAGGCATCGGCGCGCTGTCGCTGGTTCACGGCGACAGGAGCGGATGCTCGATCGATCGGGGATCGCTCCCGCTCTTCATCGGATGGCGTCGATGAGGTGGACGGTCTTTGGCGGCCAGGGTTTCATCGGCAGACATCTCGCCACCCATCTGGCGGCGGTCGGCCATGAAGTCGTCGTGCCTGAACGCTCGGCCGAATTCACGCCCGACACTGATCTCGGCCACGTCATCTACTGCATCGGCCTGACCGCCGATTTCCGGCAGCGCCCGCTCGAGACGATCGACGCCCATGTCCACACTCTTGTGCGCCTCATGCGAGCGGCCCGTTTCCAGTCCTGGCTCTACTTGTCGAGCACACGGGTCTATGGTGGCCTCGGCGCCAGCGGCGTCGGCTCGGAGCGGACGCCGCTCCCGGTACTGCCATCGGCCGATTCGCTCTACGATCTGAGCAAGCTGCTCGGCGAGGCATTCTGCCTGGGCCGTGACGATCCCGCGGTTCGTGTTGCCCGCCTTGCAAACGTCTTTGGTCCGGGCCAAGGGACAACGAGTTTCCTCGGCTCGGTCATTGAAAGTGTGCGTCGGACCGGCGCCGTGACGATCCGCGAGGATGCACTCTCCTCAAAGGACTATGTCGCCGTCGACGATGTGGTCCGTCTCATCGCTGCGATCAGCCTGCGCGGCCGCGAGCGGCTCTACAACGTGGCGAGCGGCGCTGCCACCACCCATGGCACGCTCGCCTCGGCGCTCGGTCGGCTCACCGGCGCCACCATCACCTTCCAACCGGGGGCGGCGCGGCGCGTCTTCCCGATGATCGACAATGAACGCGTGCGCCAAGAGTTTGGATTTGAGCCGCGCCGGCTCATCGACGAGCTCGCGGAGCTCCTGAACGCAGACGAGCGAACAATTCCTGAGGGGCGCAATGACCGCTGACAAGACCGATCCGATTGCCGCCTTTGCTGCGGAGAGAGCCGCAACCATCGCCTCCTATGCCGGCGACGACGCGCTGAAGGACGCCTCGGCACGCTGGCTGGATCTCGCTTTCCGTCGCCGCTACATGTACCACTTCGACTGGCTCGGTCGCCCGATCATTCAGCTTCCTGGCGACATGGTCGTGTTCCAGGAGCTCGTCTGGCAGGTGAAGCCAGACCTCATCATCGAAACCGGCATCGCTCATGGTGGCTCGCTGATGCTCAGCGCCACAATGCTGGCGCTGCTCGACATGGCGGAGGCGGTCGAGACCGGTAGCGTGCTCGATCCGAAGGCGACTCGCCGGCGCGTGCTCGGTGTCGATATCGACATCCGTGCTCACAACCGCGGCGCGATCGAGGCCCACCCCTTCGCACACCGCATCGACATGATCGAAGGGTCGTCGATCGACGCCGGTGTTGCACGTCGGGTGGCCGAGCGCGCCGCCGGCTACGAGCGCGTTCTGGTGTGCCTGGATTCCAACCACACCCACGCCCACGTCCTTGCCGAGCTCGAGCTCTATGCCCCGCTCGCTTCGCCGGGCAGCTACTGCCTGGTGTACGATACGATCGTCGAGGACCTCGACGACGATGTGTTTCCCGACCGTCCCTGGAGTCGTGGCGACAACCCGAGGACGGCCATCCGCGAGTATCTACGCCTGCTGACGGAGGAGGGCCGCAAAGCCGCTGACGGTGGCGACCTCGTACTCAAGCTTGACCGCACCGTTGACGACAAGCTCCTGCTCAGCGCAGCGCCGCATGGCTATCTCAAGCGAGTCTGAGAGCCCTCTCGACCGCATCGGCGTCGATTGTGGCAACCATCCAATTCGGATGGTGTATCGCTTGCTCGATCACGACGAGGTTGTTGGCGGCGATGGCCGAGCCTTCCCGGCCAGGACATGACCTATCACGTCTCTCGGAGTATCGCTCACTCCGCCGCCTTCCGCGCCCCAGCGCGGCCCTTCGCCCTCCGCCCCAGCAGCTCCCGCAAAAACGCGCCCGTGTAGCTCTCCTTTACCCCCGCCACGTCCCAGGGCGTACCTTCGGCGATGATCCGGCCGCCGCCTTCGGCCCCTAAGACGACTCTACTCCGCTGCTATCGGAGTCAGCTCGTAGACCTTCGCCAGCTTCGCAGCACCCTTCAAATCGCCGCGACGCAGCGCTTCGCGCACGGCCTCGACTTTGCGTACGTCGGCAATGTCGTAGTATGGCGACCACTCGCTGTCGGTCTCGATTAGGGTCACGTCAACCTCGGCTACGAGGCGTCCCTCGTGCACGTATTCGACCGTCGGAGTCTTCCTCATGGCTTGCGCGTCCTGAAGTCGGCCGACCAATTTGCCGGGTCGGTTCTGTAGGTCGTGATCAGCACGGCCGCCTCACTCGTGCCCTTCTCGATGCCCCAGACGGCGTGCAACGGCGCACCGTCAGCAGCCCACTGTAGCACGAGAACGCACGGACCGGAGTGGTAGGTCGGATAGTCTTCCAGCACCTCGGCATTCCCTATGCTGGCGACCAGATCATCGGACTTGATGCGATGCTTGGCGAGCCGCTGAAATGCGTGCTGGGTGACGCTGACCTTGTCGGCGAGCACCAGAGCCTCGATCTAGTCGAATGTCGCATTCACGGCCCCGCCTCTCTAAACTACTCCGCCGCCTTCCGCGTCCCTCCGCGCGCCTTCGCCCGCCGCCCGAGCAACTCCCGCAGGAACGCGCCCGTATAGCTCTCCTTCACCCCAGCCACATCCTCTGGCGTGCCCTCCGCGTTGATCCGTCCGCCGCCGTCGCCGCCTTCGGGGCCCAAATCCAGAATCCAATCCGCCGTCTTGATCAC
>JANPDA010000298.1:0-4423 GCA_031431235.1 Hyphomicrobiaceae bacterium | reverse complement strand
ACGAGGTCGGCGAGGGCCACGGGCAAGTACGGCTCCTCGATCGGGCAGCGGCCCGCGCTCACCATCTCGACGACACGGTTGCTGATATCGACGCCGATCACCTTCTTGCCGGAGCGGGCGATCACGACCGAGGTCGGAAGGCCGATATAGCCGAGCCCGACAATGACGCATGTGTTGAAATCGAACTCGTTGCTCATCTGGCAAACTCCCTCGTCTGGCGATTGGACAGGATGTCGGCGATGCGCTGCGAAGCGTGGCCATCGCCGTAGGGGTTGTGGGCGCGGCTCATCGCCTCGTAGGCGCCGCGATCGGTGATGACCTCGGTCACACAAGCGAATATGCGCTCGCGATCGGTGCCGACGAGCTTGACGGTGCCGGCTTCCACCGCTTCGGGCCGCTCGGTGACGTTGCGCATGACGAAGACGGGCTTGCCGAGCGAGGGTGCCTCCTCCTGGATGCCGCCGCTGTCG
Organism: Hyphomicrobiaceae bacterium; assembly: GCA_031431235.1. GTDB lineage: Bacteria > Pseudomonadota > Alphaproteobacteria > Rhizobiales > Hyphomicrobiaceae > JANNSW01. The sequence goes on along the minus strand of JANPDA010000298.1, from coordinate 3,953 downwards.
GTCAGGATCACGTGCGAGCGCGTCATCAGGTAGACGAAGGGCAGATAGTCGAGTGGCGGGATGAGGTGGACGTGGGGCACGCCGTCGAGCACCTGGCGGACCGCCGATTGCACGTTCGGATTGAGATGCACCGGATAGACGACCTGGATCGGATGGGCCCGCGCGAGATCGCGAATCGCCTCGCACAGGCTCAGGAACGGCGGACCGAAATTCTCGCGCCGGTGCCCGGTGACGAGCAGGATCGGCCGCGCGGGATCGAGGAAACCGAATCGGCTCGCGAGCTCGGCTGCAAGCTCGTGCCGCCGCTCGATCCGCTCGACGATCGCGAGCAGCGCGTCGATCACGGTGTTGCCGGTCACATGGATCGCCCGGGGCGCCACGTTCTCGCGCAGCAGATTGTCGCGCGAGCTCGTGGTCGGCGCGAAGAAGAGATCCGCGATCACGTCCGTCACGCGCCGGTTGATCTCCTCGGGCCAAGGCTGGGAGGGATCGCCCGAGCGCAGGCCCGCTTCGACGTGCCCGACCGGAATCCGCTTGTAGAATGCGGCCAGCGACGCCGCCATCGTCGTCGTCGTGTCGCCGTGCACCAGAATGCGGTCGGGCTTGGCCTCTGCGAGCACGGCGGAGAGCTTGTTGAGCACCCCGGTCGTGATCTGCTCGAGGCCCTGGGCGTGCGCCATGACGTCGAGATCGTAGTCGGGCGTGGTCTCGAACAGGTCGAGCACCTGGTCGAGCATCTGGCGATGCTGCGCGGTCACGCAGATCTTCATCTCGATGCCGGGCTCTGCCGCGAGCGCGCGTGCGACCGGTAGCATCTTGATGGCTTCAGGCCTGGTGCCGAAGACGAGGAGGATTTTCTGGGTCACTCGGCACGATCCCGCGTCTCTGGTGCCGGCTCGGATCGCGCGTCCCAGTGCCTCGCCACGGCGGCTGGAGCTGCACTCGCAACACCAGCGACCCGCAGAAGCGTGTCGAGCATCGCCGCCGCCAGCACGGTGCGGTCGTAGCGGCGCGCCGCCTCGATGCCCTGGCGGCTGAGCTGAGCGCGCCGCGCGGGATCCCTGGCGAGGGCCAGCACATGCCCTGCCAGCGCCTCGGCATTCTCCGACTCGAAGGTCAGGCCCACGCCTTCGCTCTCGACGATCCTCGCTGATTCGCCGGCAACGCCGTGCAGCACGGGCAGCCCCATCGCCATGCACTCGAACAGCTTCGAGGGGATCACCGTTTCGAACAGGGGCGTCCGCTTCAGGTGGATGACCGAGATGTCGAGCAGCGACCAGTAGCGCACCACCTCGGCGCGCGGGACCGAGTCGACGAACACCACATTGTCGAGCCCCCTGGCGGCTGCGGACGCCTTCAACGCGGCCTTCTCGGCACCGTCGCCCAGCAGCAGGAAGCCGACGTCGCGTCCGGCAGGCTCGGCCTTCAGCCGCTCGGCTGCCTCGAGCAGCGTCGACAGGGCATGTGCCATGCCGTGCGTGCCGACGTAGCCGACGATGAGCTTGCCGGAGAGGCCGAGCTCGCGGGCGAGCACCTCGTCGCGCGGCCGCGGTTGGAACCGCGCCAGATCGGCGCCGTTGACGGTCACGCTGATCTTGCCGGCCGGAATGCCACGGCTGACGAGATTGGCGCGGAAGGCATGCGTCACACTGACGATATGGGCTGCCCGCCGGTAGAGAAAGAGCTCGAGGCCCTCCAGCCAGTCGAGCACGCGCGAGCTCTGCATGGCGCCGACCGCCCGGATCGATTCGGGCCAGAGATCGCGCAGCTCGAACACGTAAGGCCGCCGCTTGAAGAGCCCGACCAGCCATGCCGCGAACGCGACGAACAGCTGCGGTGAGGTGCCGACGACGACATCGACGCGCCGCACGAACAGGCTCGCCGGCACGGCCGTCACGACATAGCTCACATAGTCGAGGATGCGTCGCACGAAGCCTTCGTTGGCCGAGATGTAGGTCCAGATGCGAATGACCTCGATCCCCTCGACCGTCTCGCGCGACCACAGCCGATTCTCGTAGCCGTCGAACACGCGGCCCTTGGGGAAGTTCGGCGCACACGTGATCACCGTCACCTGGTGCCCCTGCTTCACCCATTCACGGCAATGCTCATGAGTCCTCGATGCGGGTGCGTTGACCTCGGGTGGGAAGTTGTCGCTGAGAAAAAGGATGTGCATCGTCAGGACCAATCGAATGTCGTTGTCAGGCGCCCACCCTGGAACGCGATGGCGAGTGTCGAGGCAGTCACCGCCTTACCGAACTCGGGATACCAGCAGCCGGGCTCGACTCGCGCCGGGCAGTCTGCCATCCACCTGACGACGCGCCCTGCCGGGCTCGTCATTACGCCGCTGCGGCCACCAGGATCGACCGTCGCTGCTAGGCCCGGGGCCAGGTGGAAGCGGGCGACGGCACGGTTTGCGCCGGCTGATTCGACTGCATCCGCCACGACGAGCGTCGATGCTCCGATCCGCCAGGTCCGGCGATGGAGCGGGCGTCCGCTGAGCCGCTGATAGCCGTCGTGCGCGGCCGAGATGGTCGCCTCGCTCTCCTCTACAGCGATTCGGCAATCCCGCACCCGCGCCCGCCGCGCGACCCGGAAGCTCGCCCAGACCTCCGACGAGCTCTCGCCGTCGATCTCGACCGTGCTGTGGGCCCGCGTTGCACGCTGGGATTCGCGCAACGGACCGGGCGCATAGACCGATGTTCCCCCGTTGACGATGATCCGCTCGCGCCCGAGCGAGAGCTCGAACGACAGCGTGTCCGCATGGGCATGGCCTGGGATGTAGTCGGGACCGACCGCGGCCACGTCGAGAATGGCGACAGCATCGCCGCGATCGATGCGGACATAGCCGGACGCCGCGAGCCGATGCACGCCTTCGCCGGGCGCTGCCACGCCACCCAATCCCAGGCGCGCCGCATAGGCTTCGAGGTCACCGCGGGACGGCGCGATGCCCAAAGCCGAATCGTTGAAGAACGACGGCCCGCCATCGGGATGCGTCATGGCGGCGAGCCAGCACCGCATCCGTTCGATCGTCGTGGGCAGGCCAGCGAGAACCGGCCGCCGATCGATCCGGTAGGCTCTGCCGGCGTTCAGCAGATCCAGCAGATCCTCGAGGATCGTGGCGTGATACATCGGCGACAGCTCGAAATGGGCTCCGTCGGCGAGCACCTGCTCCGGCAACTGGCGAGCATGGATCGACAGTCCTGTCTCCAGCCAACGGTCGGCCTCCTCACCTTCGAAATAGAGACCCGCGAGCACGAGCGCCTTGGCGTTGGCCAGCAGATGATTGCCGAGCAGATGCCACTCGATGTGCTGCTCGAGCCAGCGGGTCTGGATGGCGAGGCTGTGTCGCCAATGGGCCGGCATCGTCTCGCCCGCCAAGGCCCACTTGATCCAGTTCACGACGCGCAGCGAGACCGGGTAAGGCTCCCAGCCATTGCCAACCGTTGGCGGATTCTCGTCGATCCACCGCTCGACCAGCTCACGCTGCAGCGCGCGCCGCGCGAGGTCGGCGGGTGTGGCCAGATCGTCGAAATAATGCAGGTTGTAGAGCCAGAGCTTTGCCTTGGCCGGGTCGTTCCATTGCTGCTGCCGTGCGATCTCGCCCTCCTCGTTGAGGAAGCGGACACGCCAGCGTCCCAGCAGGCTCGCCGGACGCGGCGCCGGCTCCGCCCAGGCTCCGGTCATCAGCCTGACAGGCGGGGCATCGGACGTATCCGCTCGCGGCCGTGCCAGCCGTCCGAGGACGCGTCCATACACCTGCACAGGTTTCAGGTGTCGCACCGTATGGAACAGTCGGGCAGCGGTCATGGGCTGACGGCCCCTACACTTGCAACTGGTGCATTCGGCTGCTGGGACCCACAGTCGCGATTTCGATCGATGCCCGGCTCACCTCGACGACCTCCTCGAACGGGATTGCTGCCGGCGCACGGCCCGAGACCGCCGCGAGGAAGGCC
>JANPDA010000297.1:0-16091 GCA_031431235.1 Hyphomicrobiaceae bacterium | reverse complement strand
CTCGCCAATGAGCACTTCAGCGCGGCCCAAACTGTTCGGCTCCAGTAGTCCAACCCGTCGCGCAATCAAGAGGTGGGTCTCGAGCTCCGCCAAAGAGCCACGCGACATGTCGACGAACCGAGCGTAATCGCGGCGGGTGCCGCGCATGTGACCCTCGGCCAGGTTGGCAGGTACGGAAGTCGCCGCTCGCAGCATCTGATCCGTCAGCCGGAACCGCTCATCCTTCGGCATCAACCCCGTGAGCCCGTAGACGGTCTCAGCAAGGTCCACGGACTTCTGCCAAACGACAAGGTCGCGAAAGGACCGGATTTCTCCCACTTCCCCTAATCCCTAACACCTACCACCTGACACCTACCACCTAACACCCAAGACCTTGCCACTACAGCGTCCGCACCACCGTCTCGACCCGGAAGCACTCGATGGTGTCGCCTTGGCGCATGTCCTGGTAGGCCTCGAACGCCATGCCGCACTCCTGGCCGCCCGGCACCTCCTTGACCTCGTCCTTGAAACGCTTGAGCGTCGACAGCTTGCCGCGATGGATGACGACGCTGTCGCGAATGAGGCGCACCTCGGCCCCACGCTCCACCTTGCCTTCGGTGACACGGCAGCCGGCGACTTTGCCGACCTTGGTGATGTTGAACACTTCCAGGATCTCGGCATTGCCGAGGAAGATCTCGCGCAGCGTCGGCGCGAGCAATCCAGACATCGCCTTCTTCACGTCGTCGACGAGGTCGTAGATGATCGCGTAGTAGCGGATCTCGATGCCGCTGCGCTCGGCGGCGGCACGGGCCTGGGTGTTCGCCCGCACGTTGAAGCCCAGGATCACGGCACCCGATGCGGCGGCAAGCGAGATATCCGATTCCGTGATGCCGCCGGCGCCCGCATGGATGATGCGTGCAGCGACCTCCTCGGTGCCGAGTTTCTCGAGCGAGGCTGAGATCGCTTCCACCGACCCCTGCACATCGCCCTTGACCAGGATCGGGAACTCCTTCAGCCCCCCGCCCTTCAGGCTCGCCATCATCTGCTCGAGCGTCCGCCCGTTGCCGACGCCGCCCGTGAGCTTGTCGCGCCGTTTGCGCTGGCGGTAGTCGGTGATCTCTCTGGCACGCGACTCGCTCTCGACGACCGCGAGCTGATCGCCCGCCTCGGGAGCCGATGACAAGCCGAGCACCTCGACTGGAACCGAAGGTCCGGCCTCCTTGATCTGCTGTCCGTGATCGTCGATCAGCGCCCGCACCCGGCCCCATGCGGAGCCGGCGACGATGATGTCGCCCACATGCAGCGATCCGCGCTGGATCAGCACGGTGCCGACGGGGCCACGGCCCGACTCGAGCTTGGCCTCGATCACGACGCCCTCCGCCGACCGGTTGCGGTTGGCGGTCAACTCGAGCACTTCGGACTGCAGCACGATCATCTCGAGCAGCTTGTCGAGATTGGTTCCCTTCAGGGCCGAGACCTCGACCTCGATCACGTCGCCCGACATGCTTTCGACGACCACCTCGTAGCGCAGCAGCTCGTTGCGCACGCGAGCAGGGTCGGCCGTCGGCTTGTCCATCTTGTTGATGGCGACGATCATGGGAACACCGGCAGCCTTGGCGTGATTGATCGCCTCGATCGTCTGGGGCATGACGCCGTCGTCGGCTGCGACCACCAGCACGACGATGTCCGTCACCTTGGCGCCCCGCGCGCGCATGGCGGTGAACGCCTCGTGGCCCGGCGTGTCGATGAAGGTGACCTTGTGCCCGTCCTTGGTCACGACCTGGTAGGCGCCGATATGTTGCGTGATGCCGCCGGCTTCGCCCGAGACCACGTTGGTCTGGCGGATGGCATCGAGCAGCGAGGTCTTGCCATGATCGACGTGGCCCATGATGGTCACGATCGGGGCTCGGTACTCCTTGGCGGACTTGTCGTCGTCCTTGCCGATGAAGCCTTCCTCGACGTCGGAATCCGCAACCCGCTTGGGCGCGTGTCCGAACTCCTGCACGATCAGCTCGGCGGTATCGGCGTCGATCACGTCGTTGATCGTGCGCATGTCGCCTTGCTTCATCAGCATCTTGATGATGTCGACGGCGCGCACGGCCATGCGGTTGGACAGCTCCTGGATCGTGATCGCCTCGGGAATGACCACCTCGCGCTGCACCTTCTCGCGGGCGAGCAGGGCGCCATCGAGCTGCTTCTTCTCGCGCTCGCGGCGGCGGCGCAGCGAGGCGAGCGAACGCTCGCGCTGCTCGGCATCGAAGTTCGTGATGGTGAGACGGCGCCGATCCTCGCGTCCCTTGACGGGCAGCCGCTCGGGCTTGGCCTTCTTGACGCCCGGACCGACTTTCTTGCCGGATGCTTCTTCTTCTTCCTCTTGCCGTCCGGTCCGCTTTGTGATCGTAGGCGGTCGACGGGTCTGCTCTTCCTCGCGGCTCGGTTTGGCGTCGGGGATGCCAGGCGCACCACCCCTGGCGACGGGCGTGATGGCGCTCGGGCCGGAGCGTGGTTTCTCGGCGGCGACTGCCGGTGCCGGCTGGCGCTGCTCGCGCGCCGGAGGATCGGCCGGATCGGGCTGCGTCGGCTGCTGGCGCTGCTGCTCGAGCGCCTGCTTGCGTGCCTCGTCCTCGGCGCGCGCCCGCGCCTCCTCCTGGGTCCGTTTCAGCTCGGCGTCGCGCGCATGCCGGACCTTTGTCTCTTCCTCGACGCGGCGGCGGTCCTCGACCTCGCGCTCACGCGCGGCGGCGAGAGCCTTGATGCGCGCATCGCGCTCGCCATCGGACAGCGTACGCTGACCCTGGCTTCCACCGGGTTTACGCGGCTGGGGCTGCTGAGATCCACGAGCCGGCTGTTGGGGAGTTGCCGGGCGCGGCGGCGTGGCGACCTCGCGCGGTTGGACAGCGACCGCGGCAACGACCGGCGCTGACTGGGCTGGCTCAGCCTCGTACGTGGCAGGCCCTCCTGGTGGCGCGATCTTGCGGGGCCGCTTCTTTTCCACGACCACGGCCTTGCTGCGGCCATGACTGAAGCTCTGCCGCACATGCCCGGCATCCACCGTACGCGTCAGGCTGAGCGTCATGGGCTTGCTGCCACGCGCCGTCTTATCACCGGGTTCTTTGGTCTCGCTCATTCGCTTCCGTATGATCCTCGTGCAACAGATCCGGCCTATCAGTCCTTGTCGATCGCCCTGAAGCGCTCCAAGCGCAAGGCGTCTTCGACAAATTTCCTGCTCGCTCCGCCGGGTTTGAGCGCAGCATGTATCACATTTGACCGCCCCAATGCCAAACTCAATTCGCTCGAAGCGAAAAGCAGCAGCCTATGTGCTTGACCGCCTTCGGCTCGCGCTGCCATCCGGCCATCGAGTTTGCGCGTTCCATCGGCCGCTGCCTCGCTCGCATGGATGAGGCAGAGGACCGCGTTCGCCGAGCCCAGTGCCTTCCAGATCTTGTCGAAGCCCATCAGCACCTCGCCGGCCTTGTTGGCAAGCGCGAGCCGATCGAGCGCAGCCTTCTCGAGCAGCCGCTCGACGAGATCCGCCAGGTCGTCGGCAACGGTGACCTGCCGCTTCAGGCTGCGCGGGAATGCGCCATTGCGTCTGGCGGCTTCCACGATGCTCCGGCGCGCCGAGATCCAGACCCCTCGGCCAGGTAGGCGGCCTTTGACATCGGGTACGACGCGCCCGGCCGGATCGGCGACGAACCGGATCAGCTCATCGCGCGGTTTGTGCTCGCGCGTGACGGCGCAGAGCCGGGGGTTCTCCGCCTCCACCTCCTCGCCGCCGTCGTGCTGCATGGCCGAGTTCATTGCGTCCGCCCGTTTCGCCTGTGCCCATCACGCGTTGCCTGCGTCCGCGCCAGCCGGGTCCGTTGCGGCAGGCTCGGTGAAAAGCGCCTCGGCCTGCGAGGCCGCATCCGGCTGCACGGGCTCGACCGGAGCTCGCGTCCGCACCGCATCCTCGACCGAGATCCAGCCGGCGACGACGCGTGCCGACATCACCAGGTCCTCGGCTTCCTCGCGCCCCAGATCGAAGCTCTCCAGCACGCCCGCGTGGTGCTTGGCCTCACCGGCCGAGCGCTCGTACCAGCCGAGCAGATCGTCGGTCGCACAGTCGGCCAGATCCTCGACCGTCTTGATGCCGTGCTCGCCGAACGCAACCAGCATCGCCGTCGTTATGCCCGGCACCTCGGTCAGCTCGTCGGCGACGCCGAGCGCGCGTCGCTTCTCATCCATCTCGGTTTCCTTGCGCTCGAGGAACTCGCGCGCGCGCAATTGGATCTCGCTCGCGGTGCTCTCGTTGAAACCTTCGATGCCCGTGACCTCGTCGGCATCGACGAAGGCGATTTCCTCCACGTTCGCGAAACCTTCGGTGGCGAGCAACTGCGCGATCACCTCGTCGACGTCGAGTGCCTCCATGAACAGCTGGCTGCGCTCCTGGAATTCCTTCTGGCGGCGCTCCTGCTCGGTCGCCTCGGTGACGATGTCGATGTCCCAGCCGGTCAACTGCGAGGCCAGGCGCACGTTCTGGCCGCGCCGGCCGATCGCGAGCGAAAGCTGCTCGTCTGGCACCACCACCTCGATCCGGTGCGCGTCCTCGTCGAGCACCACCTTGGCGACCTCGGCGGGCGCAAGCGCATTGACGATGAAGGTCGGCGCATCGGGCGACCACTGGATGATGTCGATCTTCTCGCCCTGCAGCTCGCCCACGACCGCCTGCACGCGCTGGCCGCGCATGCCGACGCAGGCGCCGACCGGATCGATCGAGGAATCCTTCGACAGCACCGCGATCTTGGCGCGACTGCCCGGATCGCGGGCGACCGACTTGATCTCGACCGTCCCCTCGTAGATTTCCGGCACCTCCTGAGCGAACAGCCGTGACATGAATTCGGGCCGCGTGCGCGATAGAAAGATCTGCGGCCCGCGCTGCTCGCGGCGGACATCGTAGATCAGCGAGCGGATGCGATCCCCGTACTTGAAATTCTCCCGCGGCAGCTTCTCCTCACGCCGCACGATGCCTTCGCCGCGACCGAGGTCCACGATCACGTGGCCGTGCTCCTCGCGTTTCACCTGACCGTTGATGATCGTGCCGATGCGGTCCTTGAACTCTGCGTACTGGCGCTCGCGCTCGGCTTCGCGCACCTTCTGCACGATCACCTGCTTGGCGTTCTGCGCCGCGACCCGGCCGAACTCGAGCGGTGGCAGGTTCTCGACGATGAAATCGCCCACCTTGGCTTCCGGATTGCGCCGCAACGCCTCTTTCACCAGGATCTGCGTCGAGTCGTTCTCGATCGCGTCAACCACCAGCAAGAGCCGCGCGAGCTTCAACTCACCCGTTTTGGTGTCGATGGTCGCACGGATGTCGTTCTCTGCGCCGTAGCGGGACTTAGCCGCCTTCTGGATCGCGTCCTCCATCGCCGCGATCACGATCTGCCGGTCGATCGATTTTTCCCTTGCGACGGCGTCCGCGATCTGCAGCAGCTCCAGCCGGTTTGCGCTTACGCCTGCCTGGACCATGTCCACTCTCCACCTCGTCTAGTGCGGCCCGCTCTCCGCTGGCCGCATGCTCCAGAAACTCGTCGACCTCGGCATCGCCTGCCTGCTTCTGCGCCGCCAGGCTCAACAGCCTGTCAGTCAGCACGAGCCGCGCCGAATGGATGTAATTGAGCGGCAGACCGAGCACCACGTGCCCGCTGCCAGCGTCGACCCCGCCTGCAGCGAGCTCCGTCTCGATCCGGGCTTCTCCATCGGTATAGCCTTCGATCACCCCGCGAAAGCGCTTCTGCCCGCCGACCGGCTCACTGAGCTCGATCCGCACCTCGTGACCCGCCCAGCGCTCGAAGTCCTCAGGGCGCACCAGCGGCCGGTCGATCCCTGGCGAGGAGACCTCCAACCGGTAGGCGCCCGGCACCGGATCATAGGCATCCAGCACCGGCGAAAGTGCTCGCGAGATCCGCGCGCACTCGTCAGCCGAAAGCCTCCCGTCGGGCCGTTCCGCCATGATCTGGAGAGTTTGACCGTCGCGTCCCGTAAGCTGGACCCTGACCAGACGAAAACCCAATTCCAGCAGCAGGGGCTCCGCGAGCTCCGCGACTTTCGACGCTACGCCCGTCTCGATCAGAAATCGTCGGCTTGTGTCGGCGTCTTCGTCGCGCGCCATCCGGACCCACGGCTGCTTACCGCTGACCCGAGTGGAGCCAGCTCAAAATAAAAAAGAGCGGACCCGAAGGCCCACTCCCGAAGTTGAGATGATCATGAGCAACCCGGATATACGCGGCTTGCAAGCCACATTCAAGCGGGAAAATGCATTTGCCGCGAAATGACCTAAATCCAGCCGCGCGGGACCGGGGTGCTGACCCAATTGGGCCTGATCACCCTCTCGACTTGGACCAGCTGGTGCAGTCGAGCACACACTGCCCGGCCAGTCCTCCACCGGGCAGAGCTTCTCGCCCGTCAGCAAGCGGCGGATCATCTCGATCTGGTCCGTCGGCAGCGACGATAGATTGGCGATCGTGCGCTTCCTGACGCGCTTGCCCTCGCGCACGCTTTGGCGCAGCAGGATGGCCGGTGGCGAGCTTCGGTTGGGAACGATGTCGATGTACATGGGTCATTATGTACTTCGCTGTTCCAACATGAGTCACTGCGTCGCACCACATGGGCACATTCGAGAGCCGGAAAGTGGCACCAATGCGCCGCAAACCCCAATAGCATCGGCGTTTCGAGACAGCGCACCCGCTTCTCGGCCGGGGAACTCCGGGTTAGTGGCAGCATTGTCAGGCTGGGAGCACGTGCGACCACGCGCCACGAAAACGTGCTCAGCTCGAACCGATTTCAGGTGCGGTCGGCTGCGAATGTCGCCAACGCCCCGTAGGTGATCTCGGCGCGGCCGGCATCGCGGGCGCGCGGGGAAGCCTGGACGTAGGTCCAAGCGGTCGGATCGGCGAACAGGGATCTCAGAACCATGGCATTCAACCGATGCCCGCCGCGCTTCGAGCGATAGGCGGCCAGCAGTGGTGCGCCAGAGAGTGTGAGATCGCCGACGGCATCGAGCGCCTTGTGGCGAACGAACTCGTTGGCGAAGCGCAGACCTTCCGGGTTGAGGATCCGCTCGTCGTCGATGGCGACGGTATTCTCGAGGGAGGCACCGAGCGCGCGGCCGGCGGCCCACAACTTCTCCACATCACGCATGAAACCGAAGGTACGGGCGCGTGACAACTCGCTGCGGAACACTTGCGGGTTCATCTCGACGCTCATGCGCTGGCGACCGATCAGCGGTGTATCGAACTCGATCTCGACGTCGAGAAAGAAGCCCGTATGGGGGGAAAGCTCGCCCCAGCAGCCGCTGTCCTCGACCCGAATCGGTTTCAGCACCTTGATGTATTTGCGCGGCTCGTTCAGCTCGCGAATGCCGATTTCGTCGATGGCGTCGACGAAGGGGGCGGCGCTACCGTCCATGATCGGGACTTCGCCGCTGTCGATCTCGATGTAGGCGTTGTCGATCGAAAGGCCGCGCAGCGCGGCAAGAAGATGCTCGACCGTCGCGATGGTGGCGCCCTTTTGGTCGCCGAGGACGGTGCAGAGCGTGACGTTGGTGATGGCGCGGAAGTCGGCGGGGATCTCGACGGTCGATTGGCCATGGGTGACCAGGAAGCGAATGCCGCTATCGGCATCGGCCGGATGGATGACGATGTTCACAGGGGCGCCGCTATGGACGCCCAAGCCCGTGAGAACGATCTCACCGGCTACCGTAGTTTGGCGTGCGCCAAAGATCCGTCGCGTCATATCTGGTCAGTCCCCTCATCCCCACCCTCAGGCCTGGAGACACTGGCCCGAGATACTCCCCATCGATGGCTGAACTCATCCGGCGGTTTTCAACACCGCGCTTTGCCCTGAGCCCGCCCTCGATTTACCACGATGCTGACACTAGCTGCCGACCCGGCAAACCGACAAATCACGGTTTCTTACACACTGTTACCGAAAGGCCCGAAGCCCCCGAATCCACGCACTACCGTGCCTACATGCAGCAGCGGCCGAGGCTTGGCAACCCACCCGTGCAGGGATGCGGCGGTGGCCCACATCCTATGAAAAAAACCAACAATATCAATGGTTTGACTATTTTCTCCGGACGCTGCCCGAGGCCCGCCTGGCCCCATTGTCGCTGCCGTCGTCGTAGTCATGATCGCGCCGACCGAAGTCAGGTCCGCGACTCGAGGCGGGAGCAGCCGGGCCATGCTCGAGGCCGCCCATCCCAGCTCTGGGGCCTTCATTCGCGTCCGATCGGCGCGAATCACGCGTCAGGCCCGTCAGGCGCGCAAACAGTCCCGGGCGCCGCTTCTCCACAGTTTGTTCCGGCGCGCTGTTGCTGGCGGGGGCTGGCGGCGCGGAACGCTTCGACAGATACTCGCGCTGGCCGACACTGGGGAACTCGTCCAGCTCGGGGATACGGCGCGGCGATTGCCGGATCTCAACCGGTGGTTGAGGATTGAAGGCGGACTCGCGCGGTTGTGCTGACGATGACGGACCTGCGCCACGTGGTGCGTGCACCGGGGGCGGCATTTGGGGCGACCCCAGCTCGATCACCACGTCGCCTGGGCCACGCCAGACCTCGCCGCTATCGTTCCCGTGTGATTCGCCATGCCGCCCGGACGGAGCAAGCGCGATCGGCGGCTCTTGCCCGTCTGGATGAGCGGGCGCGAGATCGTCATGCGGCAAATCGTCTTGATCCTGACGGACATTCCCTGTCTCGAGCGACCAGGACGGTCCTCGAGCTGTCGCGACATGGGTTGGCGCACGATCGAATTCCGGGGCGATCGAGGAGGCCGCATGGGGCGAGTAGGCTTGCTGGCTACGCTCCTGGGCTCGGTGGGTCGCAGCCGGCTGCTCGCGCCGGGGTTGCGGTGCTGGGCGGATGCTCGCCGTCCGCTCGCCGCCAATCAGGCCGGAGGCGACGATCGACACCCGCACGCGGTCGCCGAGGCTGTCGTCGAACGTCGCGCCGACGATGATGTTGGCCTCGGGGTCGACCTCCTGGCGGACGCGGCTCGCGGCCTCGTCGACCTCGTAGAGCGTGAGATTGCGGCTGCCGGAGATGCTGATCAGCAGCCCCTTGGCGCCGCGCAACGAGATGTCGTCGAGCAGCGGATTGAGGATCGCGATCTCGGCGGCCTGGATCGCGCGGTGCTCGCCGGACGCATCGCCGGTGCCCATCATGGCGGTGCCCATGCCCGACATGACCGTGCGGACATCGGCAAAATCGAGGTTGATCAGGCCTTCGCGCACGATCAAGTCGGTGATGCAGGCAATGCCGGAGTGTAGCACCTGGTCGGCGAGCAGGAAGGCCTCGGCAAATGTCGTCTTCTCGTTGGCGATGCGGAACAGGTTCTGATTCGGGATGACGATCAGCGTATCGACGTTCTGGTTGAGCTCGGCGATGCCGGCTTCCGCCATGCGCATGCGCCGGTTGCCTTCGAAGGCGAAGGGCTTGGTGACGATCGCGACCGTGAGCGCGCCGGTCTCGCGGGCGATGCGGGCGATCACGGCGGCAGCGCCAGTTCCGGTTCCGCCACCCATGCCGGCGGCGATGAACACCATGTGCGCGCCGGCGATGTGGCTGCGAATCTCGTCGGTCGCCTCCTCGGCGGCAGCCTGCCCGATCTCGGGCTTGGCGCCGGCGCCGAGGCCCTCGGTCAGCTCGACGCCGAGCTGAATGCGGTATTCGGCGCTCGAGGTGGCCAGTGCCTGCGCATCGGTGTTGGCGGCAACGAAGTCGACGCCCTTGATGCCCGACGCGATCATGTTGTTGATGGCGTTGCCGCCAGCGCCGCCAACGCCGATCACAGTGATGCGGGGGCGCAGCTCGGTCAGGTTTGGAACCTTCAGATTGATGCCCATCGCGGTGTCACGCCTCGTCTCATCCAAGCCGTCATTGGCAGGCGACGCTGATCGGCCGGCTGGCTGCCGATGCAACGTTCGAGGTTCAAGCCAGGCATCTGGCGATCAGGAGCTACCCTGGCCGCCCGGCCGTTCCTCGTCCCAGAAACTCTCCCGCAACCACTGCCCCATCTGCCCGAGATACCCACGCCGCTCACCGGTCGAGCTAGGCCGCTCGATCAATCCGTCGACGATGTCGGGGACGAACACAGCGTGAACGAGCCCCGTCACCGTGGCAAACGCTGGCGACAACGCACTCTCGGGAACGCCCGCCAGCGGCTGCGCTGGAGCGACCCGCACCGGGCGCCCGAGCAACTGCTCGGCCAGCTCGCTCAGGCCTGCCAGCTGGCTCGCGCCGCCTGTCAGCACCACCCGCGAGCCGCTCGCACGGCCCTCGACGCTGCTCTCGAAGCGCTCGCGAACAAGCCGCAGCGTTTCCTCGATACTTGGCCTGATCGTCCGGCGCAGCCTTGCCCGGGTCGTCTGGGCAAGCTCCCCCGGCCGCTCGCCCGCAAGCGGATAGGAGATGATCTCCTGCTCGTCGGAGGCAGCCCCTGCGAGATTGCCATAAAGCGTTTTGATTCGCTCGGCTTCGTAAAGGGGCGTCGAGAGCGAACGCGCAATGTCGAGGCTCAGTTGCCCGCCGCCCACAACTATTGCGCCGGCTTGCTGGAAATGACCCTCGCCAAAGACGGCAAATGTCGTGGTGCCGGCTCCCATGTCGATCACGGTGACGCCGAGCTGCAGCTCTTCGAGCGTCGCGGCGGCCAATGCGCTTGCATAGGGCGCGGCGACGATTGCGCCGACAGTCAGAAAGCAGCGCTCGATCAGCAGCTTCAAATTGCGCAGCGGCGGCTCGTCGGCGGTGACAGCCTTCAACTCGACCGAGAGCCTGGCACCAGCCATGCCGCGCGGATTGCGGATGCCGGCTTCGCCATCGAGGCGGTAGCCGGTGCGGTGGAGGTGCAGCAGCACGCGGCCGTCGCGCTCGGCAAAGGCGCGGCCGGCTTTCAGCGCGCGACCGATATCGGCATCAGTGACCAGGGTCCGCTCGACCTTGGCGCTCGCGGCGAATGCCTGCGACTTCAGCCGGCCGCAGGCGGCCGACAGCACGACCTCCTCGACCGTCGTTCCGGCCTGCTCCTCGGCCCGCCCGACCGCGCGCCGGATCGACCGCTCGGCCTCGGCGAGATCGACGACGACGCCGGCCTTCATGCCATGGGAGCGGTTGAGCCCGATGCCGAGCATCCGGACCGGGGCGGCATCGCCCGGATTGCGCCGGCGTACCGCCCGGGTATCGACGGCAAAGATCATGCAGCACACCTTCGATGTGCCGATGTCGAGAACGGCCAGAATCCGCTCTGCCGTTGTCGTCCGAGCTGATCGCGCGAGCATCGCCATGCTAGGCTCCGCCCGGCGCTATGGCTTTGCCGGTGCTGCCGTTGCCGGCCGCGGCCCGCATGGCGGCACGCGCGCCGGGTGCAAGTGTCAGCGTCATCCGGTCGGGCAGGCGCAGATCGATGCGGGTGACGGCGCGGTCGAGCAGACGCTCCTCGGCCTGGTAGGCGCTTGCTCGCACGAGCGCCTGCTCCTCGTTGCGCTCGGGCAGCAGCAGCTCGATGCCGCCCTTCAATTGCAGTGACCAGCGCCGGTCGGCGATGCGCTGCGCGGCCTCGAACCGCGATGCGATCTCGGGAAAACGCGAGACGAGCAACAGGATCTCGCGTGCCTTGGCGGCAGCACCGGCACCGGCGACCATCGGCAACAACCTGAACTCGCTCGGTCCGATCGGTTGGAGCTCGCGGCCCTCGGCGTCGATCAGGAACAACATGCCGCGATGCTGCCAGACCGCGAACGGCGCCCGCTCGCTCACCCGGATCGCGAGGCGGTCGGGCAGCGAGCGCGTGACTGTGGCGGTCTCGATCCAGGGCAATGCCTCGATGCGGGTCCTCGCAGCTGCCACGTCATAGGCGAACAGCGAACGCGGCGCCTCGACCTCGATGGCGCGGTAGATGTCCTCGGGCGCCGTATGGCCATAGCCCGAGACGCCGATCTCGTTGACGCCGATACCGGCCGCCACGACGAGACGCTCGAGCCCGGCGAAGGGAGCCGATGGCGAAGGCAGGTGCGGAGCGGCGAGCCAGACGGTGCCGACGCTGGCCAGCACGAGTAAGGCTTGGGCGACACGACGCGCGACGCGGCGAAACGTTCTGCCTCGCCTGTCACCCGACCGATTCCGGGATGGGGATCGGGGACGCTGTGGGACTGAAGCGCCCAGCCGATCGCCGCCCCGGCGCTCCCCACGAGCGGGCGAGCCAGTCAGCGATTGCAGGTAGCGTCCTCGACCATCCATGCGACCAGTCTTCCAAACGTCCAGCCCGCGTGGGCGGCAAGCTCGGGCACGAGCGAGGTGCCGGTCATGCCGGGCTGCGTATTCACTTCGAGGCACACCAGCTCGTGGCTGCCGTCGGCGCGCTCGTCGAGCCGAAAATCGGCCCGCGACACGCCTCGACAGCCCAACGCCTGATGCGCCTTCAATGCAAACGTTTGAACAGACTGGTAAATATTTGGTAAAACATCGGCTGGCAGCACGTGGATGGAGCCGCCAGGCGCGTACTTCGCCTCGTAATTGTAGAATTTGAGTGATTCGGTCGGCCGAATATCGATGACGCCGAGC
Organism: Hyphomicrobiaceae bacterium; assembly: GCA_031431235.1. Classification (GTDB taxonomy): domain Bacteria; phylum Pseudomonadota; class Alphaproteobacteria; order Rhizobiales; family Hyphomicrobiaceae; genus JANNSW01. Next base: position 3,514 of record JANPDA010000297.1, on the reverse strand, counting down.
ACGGTATCGCCCATCACCGCGCAGGTGAGCTCGCGGCCGGGGATGTAGCGCTCGATCAGCATCTCGTCGCCCAACGCCCATTCGCTCGAGAGCAGCTCCTGGGGCGGGTGCTGGTGGTCCTCGCGCACGATGAAGACGCCGACGCTGGAGCCTTCGGCGACCGGTTTCACGACATAGGGCGGCTGCATCAGATGGCGCCGTGCCGCCTCGAAGCGCGAGGCGATGATGCCGTTGGCGACGGGCACGCCGGCCGCGCTCATCACGCACTTCGCCTTCTCCTTGTGCATGGCGAGTGCGGAGGCGAGCACGCCCGAGTGGGTGTAGGGGATGCGCAGGGTTTCCAGCACGCCCTGGATGCAGCCATCCTCGCCCCAGCGTCCATGCAGTGCATTGAGGACGGCTTCGGGCTTTGCCTCGCGCAACCGCTCGACGATGTCGCGGCCGACATCGATGCTGGTCACGCGATAGCCCTCGCCCTCGAGCGCATCGGCGCAGGCCTTGCCCGAGCGGAGGCTGACCTCGCGCTCGGCCGAAAGGCCGCCCATCAGCACCGCGACATGCTGGTACTTGCGTGTCATTGCTCAGGCTCCTTCGACTGCCAACATCTCGCCGATCGGGTGGCCCGGCAGGGGCGCCCCGAGGCGGATGATCTCCCACTCGAGCGTGACGCCGCAATGAGCTTTTACGCGGGCACGCACGGTCTCGCCGAGCCGCTCGACGTCCTCGCCCGTAGCCGCCCCCTCGTTGATGAGGAAGTTGCAGTGCTTCTGCGAGACGACCGCGTCGCCGATCCTCAGGCCCCGGCAGCCAGCCGCGTCGATCAGCTTCCAGGCGCTTTGCGGCAGCGGGTTCTTGAAGGTCGAGCCGCCGGTGCGCGCCTTCACCGGCTGGTGGGTCTCGCGGTACTCGGCGACCTCCTCCCTCGCCTTCAGGATGGCGTCCCGGTCGCCGGGCCGGCCCTCGAAGAGTGCCTGGGTGAAGACGAGGTCGTCGGGCGCGCCGCAATGGCGATAGCTGTAAGCGAGGTCGGCAAGGCTCAGCACGGCGATGCGTCCCCTGCGGTCGACGGTCCCGACCTCGATCAGCACGTCCTTGGTCTCGGTGCCGTGGGCGCCGGCATTCATCCTGAGCGCCCCGCCGATCGAGCCTGGAATGCCGCGATAGAAGGAGAGCCCGCCGATGCCGGCATCGGCCGCGGCACGGGCGAGCTTGATGTCGGGGACAGCGGCGCCCGAGCGCAGGCGATGGCCCGGCTCGGCCACCACGTCGGCAAAGCCGCGCGCAAGGCGAATGACGACGCCCGAGACGCCGCCGTCACGCACCAGCAGGTTGGAGCCGAGCCCGATCGTGAAGACGGGAACCTCCGGGGGAATGCGCGCGAGAGCGTAGGCGAGATCGGCTTCGTCGGCGGGCGTGAGCAGCACCTCCGCCGGACCGCCCACCCGGAACCAGGTGATGTCGGCCAGCGGCGCCGACGCGAGCAGCCGCCCTCGCAGATCGGGCAACGACTGGCGCAACTCGTCGACGAGGCTGCCCATCAGCGGGTTGCTCCGGCGCCGGCTGCGTGGGCCTCGAGCCAGGCGGGCAGCGCATAGGACCAATCGGTGATGGTGCCGGCGCCGAGGCCGATCACGAGGTCGCCGGCATGCGCCCATTCGGCGACGAGGGGGGCGATCCCGGTCTCGCTGTCGACGCTGGCGACGCGGGGATGGCCGGTCTTGCGGATGCCCTCGGCCAGCACCTCGTGATCCATGCCGGGGATGGGCGCCTCGCCCGCCGAATAGACCGGAGTGACGATCACCGCGTCGGCATCGGCGAAGGAGCGGCAGAAATCATCGAACAGGCTGGAGATACGGCTGTAGCGGTGGGGCTGGAACACCCCGATCACGCGGCCCTCGGTGGCATTGCGGGCCGCCTTCAGCACGGCGGCGATCTCGACGGGGTGGTGGGCATAGTCGTCGAAGAAGGCGATGCCATTCCAGGACCCGACCGAGGTGAAGCGCCGCTTGACGCCCGAGAAGGAGGCGATCGCGGGCCGGATCGCCGCATCCTCGATCCCGGCTTCGGCAGCGACCGCGAGCGCGGCCGTCGCGTTCAGCGCGTTGTGCTCGCCGGGCACCGGCATGTAGAGGCCCTCGAGCTTGCGCCGCCCGCCGCCGACCCGCTGTCCCACCTCGAGGTCGAACTCGGTGCCGGCGCCTTTCGCCCGGACGTTCCCGACGCGCAGGTCGGCCCCTTCCGAAAGCCCGTAGGTGAGCACCTTGCAGCTGATGTCGTTGGCTTTGTCCTGCAGCATCTGGCGGACAACCGGATGATCGATGCAGGTCACGACGGTGCCGTAGAAGGGGATCGAGGAGTAGAAGGTCGCGAACTCGCGGTGCATGTTCTCGACCGTGCCGAAATGGTCGAGGTGCTCGGGGTCGATATTGGTGACGACGCCGATCTCGGTCGGCAGGCGGATGAAGGTGCCGTCGGATTCATCGGCCTCGACCACCATCCATTCGCCGCGCCCGAGCCGGGCGTTGGAGCCCCAGGAGTTGATGATGCCGCCGGTGATGACGGTCGGGTCGAGGCGGGCCTCGACGAAGATGTGGGAGACGAGGGACGTCGTCGTGGTCTTGCCGTGGGTGCCGGTGACCGAGACCGTCTTCCTGATGCGCATCAGCTCGGCCAGCATGTCGGCGCGGCGAATGACCGGCAGGCCGCGCTCGCGCGCCGCGATCAGCTCGGGATTGTCGGGTTTGATGGCGCTCGAGATCACGACGTAGCGCGCGCCGATCAGATTGCTCGGCTCGTGGCCGATATGGATGCGCACGCCCTCGGCCCGTACGCGGCGCACATTGGTGCTTTCCTTGGAATCGCTGCCCTGCACCATGTAGCCGAGCTGGAGCAGGATTTCCGCGATCGCGCTCATGCCGATGCCGCCGATGCCGATGATGTGGAAAGGTCCGATGCCGCGCGGCATTTGCATGTCAGTCGTTCTCCAAGGGACCGGGCCGCGGCCGGCCGAATCACCCGGCGCGCCGCCGATCATCGCTCATCGGCGGGGCCAGGAGCAATGCGGCGGCCACGGCGCGGTGCCGCAGTGGGTGCGATAGAGGAGGATTGGGGTGGGGATGGGACGGAGGAGGGGGGCGGTTGCTCGACGGACGAAGGGAGGTGGAGGCTCTGGGGTCAGGTGCGGGCGTCCAGCGACGGCTCGGTTCCATGGTAGAGTTGAACGTATCGATCCCCGTGACTCAATCGAAAGCACACTATACCAGCCAAACTAACAGTCCGTAGGTTGGGTTAGCGCGTGCTCGGAGCCTACAACTTGCTCCAGCGCCCAACGCGCGTAACCCAACATTTTCGAGCAATGCGCTTGATGTTGGGTTACGCGCGGATTTGACAGCGCGACAACATCGCAAGGCCCGTGGCCGCGCTAACCCAACCTACGACATCATGGTTTGTTCTCGATGAGTGAATGTCTGCAAGTTGTCGGTTGCTCCGCCCCCTCACCGCAACCCCGCCAGCT
>JANPDA010000296.1:0-4110 GCA_031431235.1 Hyphomicrobiaceae bacterium | reverse complement strand
CCAGTCTGTCGCGAGCGAATGGGAAACCGCGCAGAAAGTTCTGCTCGGCGCCAAGCTGATCGACAGGGGCATCGAGCTCGAGAAGGGTTTCACCAACGCCGTCTGGGACAAGGTGCCGGCTGAGTACAAGACGATCGCGTGCCCGTGAGCCGGGATAGGGGGCGACCGCCGGTCGCCCCCAAGGCACAATCGTTCCACTGCAGGGCGAGCGGCGCTCGCCCGATGGCGGTTCACCGATGTACACCATTCGCATTCGATTGATGTGGTTTCCGCAGGCCCAATTCGCCGGATTCCATCTGGCCGAGCAGCGCGAGCTCGGACACAACGCCGGTATCCGGATCGTTTGCGAGCCCATCAGCTTCGACGATCCCGGGATCGACGCCTTGCGCGCCGGCAAGGTCGAGATGGCCGTGCTCAGCCCGTCGCATCTGCTCGAATCGCCGGCGCCGCGGGACCTGCGTTTCATCCTCGGCATTCAACAGGCGAGCGCGCTCGTCTATCCGGCACGCCGGGACCGGAGCCTGCGCACACCCATGGATCTCGCCGGCAAGAAGGTCGGCGTATGGCCCGGAGGCGAGGACCTCGAGCTGCGCTGGATGCTGACCCGATGCGGCGTCGATCTGGCGCATGTCGAGCGCGTGCCCTTCGCCGACACCTCGCAAGCGTTTCTGGACGGCAAGGTCGATTGCGCGCAGATGACCGTCTATCACGAGCTCGCGCATGTCCAGCACGCGCTCGGAGCCGAGGCGGTCGTCGCTTTCCGGGCGTCGGATCATGGCGCCGCACTGGTGAAGGATGGACTGCTGGCGCGTGCCGATTGGCTCGATCGCGAGCCCGGTCTCGCCCAGGCCGCGATCGATGCCATCCTCGAAGGCTGGTCGATCGCCTTCTCCGACGAAAACGCGGCGCTCGACGCCTGCCAGACCGCCCGGCCCGACATGAGCCGGCAGACCCATCGCGAGCAGCTCGCTGCAATCCGGATGCTGGCCCTGCAGGGGGCAACGCTCCGCCATGGCCTGGGCTATCCCGATCCACGCCACGTCGCCGATGCGCTCGCCGCCATGCGTGGAGTTGGCGAGGTCGTCGCCGTCGACCGCGCCGAGCAGGTCTCTACCGACCGCTTCTGGCAGGCGACGCCCGAGCGTTGGAGGTCGCGGCAATGGCCGAGCGCCTGATCGTCGTCGGCGGAGGCATCGTCGGCATGTCGATTGCCCGCGAGCTGGTGATGCGCGGGAACAAGGTGACGCTGCTCGAGCGGGCGAGCCTCGGCGGCGCGGTGACGGGCGCGAGCCTGGCCTGCATCGGGACCCACATGAACAGCCGCAACGAGATCGAGATCCTCAAATGGTGCTGTGCTGCCTGGGCCGATCTCGATCGTGCATTGGGACACGCGATCGAATACCAGCGCTGTGGTCAGCTTCGCTTCGTCGACCGGGCGGAGGATTTGGCCGTCGCCGAGGATTGGATCGCCTTCGAGCGCGCGGCCGGCGCCCGCTCGGAGCTGCTCGACCCTTCTGACGTCCGCAAGATCGAGCCGCTGCTGACCGGGCCGATCGTCGCCGCGACCCATTCTGCCGATGCCGCGACGGTGACGCCGTTCCTGGCGGTGCGCGCGCTGGCCCGCGATGCCCTGGCGCGGGGTCTCGACATTCGGATCCATTTGCCCGTGAGCGACCTCCTGCTGAGGGGTGGATCGGTTCGCGGCATCGTGACGGCGGACGGCGCCGTCGAGGCTGATGCCGTCGTGCTGGCAACCGGTCCCTGGGCGCCGGATCTCGCTCGCAAGGCAGGTCTCGCGCTGCCGATCCAGCCTCGCAAGGCACAGTGCCTCGCGACCGTCCGGATGCCGCCGACGATCCGCACCGTAATAGCGGCCTGTGAATCGGCGGGCGGCGTGGCGGCCGGCTATACGCAGATCCAGCAGGCCCCGAGCGGTCAGATCCTGTTCAACACCGTGCTTGCCGGGGGCCTCTGCCCGGCTGGCGCGCAGAATAGGCTGACCGAGGTCGATCCCGATTTCGTCTGCAACTCGATCCGCCAGCTGGTCGCGCTGTTCCCGCCCCTGGCTACGGTCGACATGCTGCGCTCCTGGGTTCGCTATGAGGCGGTGACCCCCGATGATCGTTTCATCTGCGGGGCATCGGGAGTACCCGGGCTCTACCTTGCGGCCGGCGACGGCGGCAGCGGTTTCGGCCGAGCGCCGGCACTGGCCCGTGTCGTCGCCGATGCCATCGATGGCCGCCAGCCTCCCTTCGATGCGACGGTCTGGTCGCCATCGCGGCTCGATCTGCGGATGGCGGCATGAGTGGCGAGGTGACGATCTCGGTCGATGGCAAGCCGGTCCGGTGTGCCGCAGCAGCCTCGGTCGCCGCTGCCCTGCTGGCGAGCGGCCATGGTCCGGCCGTGCGGCGGAGCGAGCGCCGTGGCGAGCCGCGCGGCCTCTTCTGCGGCATGGGCGTGTGCTTCGACTGCCTCGTGACCGTCGATGGACGGAGCGGTGTCCGTGCCTGCATGACGCCGGTTCGCGACGGCATGAAAGTCGAGCTGCCATGAGCGCGACGATCGTGAAAGCCGACATCGCGGTCGTCGGTGCCGGTCCCGCGGGCCTGGCAGCAGCCACGTTCGCCGCTCGCGCCGGAGCGAGCGTCGTCGTTGTCGATGCCTATGCCCGCGCCGGCGGACAGTACTTCGTCCAGGGGCAGGCGGATGCCCCTCCGAGCCGGCAGGCAAAGGAGGGCCAGGACGCGATCGCCCGAGCCACTGCAGCCGGCGTGCGGTTGCTCACCGGAACGGAGGTCTTCGCAGCCTATCCGGGCTTCCAGCTGTTCGCGAGCGGACCCGAGGGCCAGACCCGAATTGCAGCCCGTGCCGTCATCGCCGCGACCGGCGCGCACGACCGTACCGTCGCCTTTCCAGGCTGGACCTTGCCGGGCGTGATGACGGCGGGAGGCGGGCAGCGGCTCGCCAAGGAGCATGGCCAGCTCCCGGGCAAGCGCATCGTTCTTTCGGGTAGTGGGATCTTCCTCTATGCGGTCGCCGAGACGCTCATCGACAAGGGCGCCGAGATCGTTGCGCTGGTCGAGGCACGACGGCCATCGGCCGCTCTGCTCTGGCACCTGGCGCGCTTCCCCGAGCGCTGGGGCGAGGCCTATCGACTCCTTGCCCGGGTGAGGCGCGACGTCTTGCGCCGCATCAATGGCCATCTCGTGACCGCGGCGCTCGGGAACGATCGGGTCGAAGCCGTGCGCCTCGCTCGCCTCGATGGGTCGGGCGCTTTCGAGATCGGCGGCATCGACTGCCTGCTCACGAGCTATGGCTTTCAACCACAGCTCGAGATCACGTCCCTGCTCGGCTGTGCTCACGAGTTCGACGATGCGCTGGGCGGTTGGCTCGCGACGGCCGACCGCGCGACCGGCGCCACGACGACGGCAGGCGTGTTCGCGGCGGGCGAGGTGACGGGCATCGCCGGTGCCCGGCCGGCGCGTTTATCAGGAGAGCTCGCCGGCCTCTCGGCAGCCCGCTCGCTGGGCTTGCGCATCAGTCTCGATGAAACCGCGCCGCTGGTCCGCGAGCTTGCCCGGGCGCGCGCATTCGGCCATGGTCTCGGCCGGCTGTTCGCCCCGCTGCCGCAGCTGGGCGGGCTGGCCGACGACAGCACGCTCGTCTGTCGCTGCGAGGAGGTAACTCTGGCGGAGGTTCGAGCGGCCGCGAGCGACGCGGCATCGAGCTTCTATGGCGCGAAAATCTGGACCCGCGTCGGCATGGGCCGCTGCCAGGGCCGCATGTGCCGGATGCCGGTGACACTCGCCCTGGCGGGGGCAACAGGTGCGTCCGCGGAAGCGATCGGCTACAATCGTCCCCGAATACCGACCCGACCCGTGCGGCTCGACTATGTCCTCGAAGCCTTGTCGGCCGATAGCGGTCACTCGCGTGCAAGCACTGCCCCCAAGGATCTCGACGGCTAGTGTTCTGACTCATTCATTTGGTACCCCAAATGAATGGCCAGCCCACTAGCTACCTCCTTGTTTGTGTTCCGTCTTTCCATTCATTGATCCAGCTTCGCCGGAATCGAATGAATGGGCCGGAACACTAGCGCGCCGCGCCGATCGC
>JANPDA010000295.1:0-11448 GCA_031431235.1 Hyphomicrobiaceae bacterium | reverse complement strand
GATCCAACTCTGAAGGAGGGGAGTCGCGAGCAGAGGCTCGAAGGCTATCGCACCTTGCGCGACCAGCTTTTCCAGCGGATACGCAAGCGCTTCGGGATGCTGGGTGGACCGAGCGTTTGAGGACTGCCGTGCGGGGAAGCCATTCGCATAAGAGATATTATGGAACCAGGGTGACTTTTATCCAGAGTTAACCCGTTGACGAAACAGAGTTAACGGCTGTCCCGCTCTGACACATTATCAGCCCTCGTAATGATCGGCTACCAGCCGGTCGAGCAGGCGGACGCCGAAGCCCGAGCCCCAGCTCTCGTTGGTCTCGCTGCGGTTGGAGCCCATGGCGGTGCCGGCGATGTCGAGGTGGGCCCAGGGCGTGTCGTCGACGAAGCGCTTGAGGAACGCCGCCGCCGTGCAGGAGCCGCCATACTGGCCGCCGATGTTCTTCATGTCGGCGTTCTTGCTGTCGATCTCCTTGTCGTAGGCCGCATCCATGGGCATCCGCCACACCTTCTCGGTGGTCGCGTCGCCCGCGTCCTTCAGCCAGCCCGCAAGCCGGTCGTTGTTGGAGAAAAGGCCTGCGAACTCCTTGCCGAGCGCGACCATGATGGCGCCGGTCAGCGTCGCGAGGTCGACGATCATCTTGGGCTTGAACCGCTCCTGGGCATAGCAGAGCACGTCGGCCAGCACGAGCCGGCCTTCGGCGTCGGTGTTGAGGATCTCGATGGTCTGACCCGACATCGAGCGCACGATGTCGCCCGGGCGCTGGGCACGGCCATCGGGCATGTTCTCGGTCAAGCCGATCAGGCCGATGGCGTTGACCGCCGCCTTGCGTGCCGCGAGCGTATGCATGAGGCCGGTCACGCAGGCCGCGCCACCCATATCGCCTTTCATATCCTCCATGCCTTTGGCCGGCTTCATGGAGATGCCGCCGGTATCGAACACGACACCCTTGCCCACGAAGCAGATCGGTTTGGCGCGCCGGTTCTCAGCCCCGAGCCACTGCATGACCACGAGGCGCGAGGGCCGCTCACTGCCGAGCCCGACGCCCAGCAGCGCAGCCATCTTGAGCGCCTCCATCTCAGGCACACCCAGCACCTCGACCTCGACGCCCACGTCGGCGAGACGCTCGGCCCGCTCGGCGAACTCGACCGGTCCCAGCGTGTTTGCCGGCTCGTTGACGAGATCGCGGGCGAGGCAGATGCCATCAGCGAGGGCACGACGGCGCTTCATCTGCTCGGCGGCGGCTTCGGGCGCGCGGCAATGGATCAAGATCTCCCGTGCGCCATTGCCGTTACCATTGCGGGCTTCAGCCGGATCGCTCGATGGCCGGGTCTTGTACTTGCGGAAGCGGTAGTTGCGCAGCAGCAGACCCAGCGCGATATCGGCGGCCTCCGGGGCATCCGCCGGCCCCGAAGCCACATCCGCCAGGATCGAGACATCGCCGGCCTTGCGTGCGACAAGCTGGCCCATGATGGAGCCGCCGAGCTCGACCCAATCCGAGCTGGCGCCGCCTGTGCCATTGCCCTTGCCGATCAGCAGCACCCGGTCGAGATCGCTGTTGGCAGGGCAGATCAACTCGAGCGACGTCTTCTGGGCGCCGTTGAAGCGACCAACCCGAGCCGCCTTCATCAATTGGCCACGTGTCTGCTTGTCGAGGGCTCGACCAGACGCGGCAAACGCCAGCTCGTTTTCGACGAGCACGACGACGGTGCCCTTCTGATCATGGTCGAGACCAACGAAGCGAATCTCGGGCTGTTCCGTCATGGCGGTCCTTTCGGCGGGCTTGCATTCTCGGGCGGGCGATGATCTGTCGAGTTGTCTGCTGGGTCTGAAACGAGCCTGCAGCGCCGGGGAGCCGAGCCTGCAAGCGTGATTGCTCGATTCGCCCACCCTAAGCACGCGCCAAAGAATGGCAAGCGGCGCGCGGCCTCTTGCCGAATTTCGGTCATCGAGGCGTGCAAGGCTGGTGTTTGCGGCTGAATGCGGGTGGTGCTTGGCGTCCGCGGAGGCTGCGGGGGCAGGCGGCATCAGAGCGGAGGGGCAGCAGGATCCGTCATGACACTGTTCGGAAGCTACATGTTCCGGCAGGCGCTTTCGGCGTTCCTGCTCGTCATGCTCTCATTGACGGGCGTGGTTTGGATTGCGACCGCGCTGAAGCAACTCACGCTACTGACAACGCAGGGGCAGGACGCTTTCGTATTCTTCCGAATGACTCTGCTTGCCTTGCCCAACCTGATGGCGCTGATCGCGCCGATTGCGCTGCTGATCGCAGCGCTGCATACGCTCAACCGCCTGAACGGGGACAGCGAGCTGATCGTGATGACGGCTGCTGGCGCGCCCGTCTGGCGGTTCGCCGCGCCGCTGCTGAGCCTTGCCGTCATCGTCTCGCTGCTGCTCGCGGTTACCAATCACGTGGTCAACCCGTGGAGCATGCGCACTTTTGCGAGCCTGCTGCTGCAGGTGCGGACCGATCTGATCTCGCAGGTGCTGCAGCCAGGAGCCTTCTCCAGCCCCGAGGCGGGCCTCACTTTCCATATCCGCGACCGCGACGCGAATGGCCGCCTGCTCGGCCTCATCATGGACGACGGCCGCGACAAGAATGCCCCTGTCACCTACCTTTCGGATACGGCCGAGGTCATCAAGGAGGGTGACAGTGCCTATCTGGTGATGAGCGCAGGACACATCATCCAGCGTGCCGGCAAGAAGGACGATGCGTCCCAGATCATCCGTTTCCGGAGCTATGTGGTCGATCTGTCGGCTTATGGCCCCAAGCAAGATCGCGAATCGCTGAAGCCGCGCGCCCGCTATCTGGGAGAGCTGATCAATCCCGACCCGAAGGATCCCGAGTTCAAGGGCAATCCGGGAAGCTTCCGCTCCGAGCTCCACGAGCGGCTTGCGAGCCCCCTCTATCCGATCGCCTTCGTGCTGATCGTCGTCGCCTTCCTGGGGCAAGCCCGCACCAACCGGCAGGGACGCATGCAAACGCTGATCGCTGCCTTCGTGACAGCGACGGGTCTGCGACTGGCGGGCCTGGCCGTCAACAATCTGATCACCTTGAAGGCCTCGGCGGTTGGACTTGCCTACGCACTGCCGCTGGGGGCGATCGTGCTCGCCGCACTCGCAGCCTACTGGCGCATGGCGCCACGGCGGCAAAGCTTTGCCGGACGCCAGCTGGAGGCGCTGGGCGATGTGATCAGGCTCTGGCTCGCCAGCGCCTTCGGCTCGGTGCGCTCCATCGGACGCCGGCCTCGACCGTCGGGAAGGCAGGCGATGCCATGAACCCGGTCGGACGGCTGCAGCGTTACATCGCGGTGCGCTTCTTCCTGGCGAACCTCGCCGTGTTCGCGCTTTGTTTCGTGCTGATTTTCATGATCGACATGGTTGAGCTTTTGCGCGAAGCGGGCAAATTCGGCTCGGTGCCGCTCTACAAGCTCGCCTACATGTCGCTGCTGCGGCTGCCGGCCTATTCCGAGTTGACGCTTCCTTTCTCCGCACTCACCGGCACCATCGGAGCCGGCCTCTTGCTGTCGCGGTCCTCGGAGCTGATCGTGATGCGGGCGGCCGGCATGTCCGGCTGGCAGGTCCTCATGCCCGGCGTGATCGTTGCCGTGCTGATGGGTGCCTTCGCCAATCTCGTCTACAACCCGCTCGGGGCGGCGGCACGTGGCGAATCGGAACGGCTGTTTGCGACCTCGTTCGGGCGTGAGCAGAACCTGCTGAAGACCAAGAATGCCGGATCCTGGCTGCGGCAGGAGAGCGTCGATGGCTCCTCCGTCATCAGTGCGGCCGCGTCGGCAAACCAGGGCATGTCACTGACCCGGGCGAGCGTCACCCAGTTCGGCCCCGATGGGAGCTTTGTCGAGCAGATCGACGCCCGCCAAGCCGAGCTGAAAGACGGCTACTGGGATCTCGAGGACGCCTGGGTCTCGCGCGTCGGCATCCCTCCCGTGCGCTTTCAGCACTTCCAGGTCCCCACGCACCTCACCCGTGAGCAGGTGAACCAGGCGTTGGGATCGGTACTTTCGATGTCCTATTGGGAGTTGCCACGCGCCATTGCGCTGGTCGAGCGGGCAGGCCTCTCGGCCACCCGTTACCGGGTCCAGTACGAAATTCTGCAAACGAGGCCGATCCTATTGGCAGCCATGGTGCTTTTGGGGGCCACTGTGTCCTTGGGGACATTCCGGATGGGGGGGATCCAGACTAAGGTCATCGTGGGATTGGTGGCCGGTTTCGGATTCTTCATCCTTGCAGAGGTCTCCCGCCAAATGGGGGTTTCCGGGATAGCGACGCCGATGGCTGCGGCATGGAGTCCTGTGATTGTGGCTTGCTTCTTGTCCTTGACGGTGCTGTTGCATCAGGAGGATGGCTAGTGGGGGGTGATGGCTTGACTGAATGGAGCGCACGGCGCGCCTGCTGTCGGATGGCTGGTGGCCATCTGGTCGCGGCTGCTCGCGCGGCGCTCTCCGGCCTCACCTCGTTCACCATTGTTGTGTTTGTCACGTTTGCACTTGCCGGCACAGCCGCGATTGCCCAAGACAGCCTGCTTGCCGTCAGCCCGACCAGTGCGGCCCAGTCCGACCAGTCCAAGCCGATGCTGCTGCAGGCCGACGAGCTCGTGTACGACAACGAGGGTAACCGCGTCACGGCGGTTGGGAATGTCGAGATCTACTACAACAATTACACGCTGCTGGCGGACCGGGTCGTCTACGACCAGGGCGCCAACACGCTGACGGCGGAGGGCAATGTCCGGATCAAGGAGCCTGACGGGGCCATCATCAGCGCCGACCACATCACCTTGACCGACGATTTCCGCGATGGGTTCATCTCGTCGCTGAAGGTGGTGACAGCGGGTGACGCGCGGATCGCGGCCGGGCAGGCGACCCGGCAGGACGCCGAGACCACGATCTTCGACAAGGCCGTGTTCACGCCGTGCAAGCCTTGCGCCGACAATCCCGAGGCAGCTCCCGTATGGCGCATCCGGGCCGACCGGATCATCCACAAGCGGTCGGAGGCCAACCTCTATTTCGAGAATGCCTATCTCGACATTCTGGGGACGCCGGTGCTGTACGTGCCTTATTTCTACAGCCCTGATCCCTCGGTCAAACGAAGATCGGGGTTCCTCGCGCCCATTTTCGGTCATTCCAACGATCTGGGCTACTCGACCGAGATACCTTATTTCTGGGCGATCGCTCCCAACATGGACGTGACCTTCAATCCGAAGATCATGTCCAAGGAAGGCGTGCTGGTGCAGGGCACGTTCCGCCACCGGATCGAGAATGGCACCTACAGCATCGAGTTCGCGGGCATTCATCAAAACGACACCGACGAGGCTTTCCTCGGCAGCTCTGGAGCGAGCCTTGCCGGAGTGTCCACCGGGCCGCTCGAGCACGAGTTCCGCGGCTCGATCGTGACCAAAGGCAATTTCGAGCTCGGCAGTTGGTGGCGCGCGGGCTGGGACGCAACCATCGAGAGCGACGATACCTTCCGGCGCTATTACAAGCTCGATAGCCGGGTATCGACCGACCGAGTGTCCGAGGCGCACCTCGTGGGCATGAGCGAGCGCAATTACTTCGGCACCTATCTCTACCATTTCGGCGGCTTGCTGACGGATGACACGTCGAACGCGGAATCGCGCGCCCATCCCAGCCTCGATTACAGCTACATCTTCGATACCCCCGTGCTCGGGGGCGAGCTGTCGGTCGATGTGAATGCGCTCAGCCTGTCACGCGACGAAGGCGCCGATTCCAGCCGCGTGATCGGGGAGCTGTCCTGGCGCAAGCAGCTCACCGATTGGATCGGGCAGGTCTACACCCCGTTCCTGCAGGCCCGCGGCGACGCCTACAAGGTCTCGAATGTGGTCGATCCCCTGACCGGCATTGCCTCGACCGAGGATGTGGTGACGCGCGGCACCGCTACGGCAGGCCTCCAGTATCAGTATCCCTTCGTTGCGCATACCGAGGATGCCGCTCACGTGATCGAGCCGGTCGTGCAGGTGCTGGCACGTCCCGACAGCGTCGACCAGATCGAGGTGCCCAACGAGGATGCCCAGAGCCTCGTTTTCGACGACACGCTGCTATTCGATATCGACAAATTCTCCGGCTATGACCGGATCGAAACCGGTGTTCGGTTGAACTACGGCCTGCAGTACACGATGCAGCGCTATGACGGCGGCTCGTTCAGCGCAGTGATCGGGCGCAGCGAGCATCTCTCTGGCGAGAACCCGTTTGCGCCGGGGACTGGTCTCGAGACCGATTCATCAGACTATGTGGCGGGCCTCTACTACTCGCCCAACAGCAACAGTCGCTTCGTTGCGCAGTCCCGCTTCGACAGCGAGACCTTCGATCTGGTGCGCCAGGATCTCTCGGCCAGCGCCAGCTATGGCCCGTTCGCGGGCACGCTGATCTATGCCTTCGACCGCTCGACCGATCAGGTCGGCGATGTCCGCCAGGATCAGGAGATCCAGGCCGGTCTCAGCCTCAGGCTTGCAGAGAACTGGACGGCGTTTGGCACCACACGGTATGATATCGACGGCAGCCAATTCATATCGGACTCGCTCGGGCTGAAATATGCAGACGAGTGCTATGCACTGTCGGTCACCTACGCCGAGTCCTACATCCGGGACCGTGACGTCGATCCCGACCAGTCGGTGATGGTACGCTTCGAGCTGAAGACCCTCGGCGGGACGTCGTTCAAGACGGATAACCTCGGCTCGTCATCGGCCGAAGAGGACAAGTCCGCGCTCGGCGAAGAGAAATAGAGCGCCTCGACCCCCTCGGTTGCATCGCCATCATGGCGCCATCGATCGCTGGCATTGATCACGGTGGCCTAGTCCGGGACGGCCGCAGTGGATGGCAGGAGCCGCTCACGGGATTGGAAACCATTTCCGGTTCGCCACGGATGGTGCGTGCGCTAGCATGAGGAACCGATTCGGCAGATGCGGGCTTCCTCGAGCTAACCGCACCGGCCAACGTCCGCAGTCGAGGCTCAGCGCATCGGAGACACGCCCATGACGATGCCGGATCGAGACCGGTCGATGGCTCGCCGGACCGCATGCAGGCCCTGCCCTGGCATGCCGCGGCTCACGGCCATGCTTGTCGCGATTGCTGTTGCCTGCGCCGTCGTCCTCGCCAGTCCGCAAGCGCGCGCCGAGAGCGACCAGACCATCTATGTCCTCGTCAACGACGAGCCGATCTCCGCCTTCGACGTCAGCCAGCGCGTAAAGCTGATGCGCATGCAGGGAGGTGGCGCCAGCCCCCAAGCCGCGGCGAAGTTCAAGGCCGAGATGCAGAAGCGCCAATCCTCCATGCGCGAGCGCTTCCTCAAATACGCCATCGAGCAGGACTCCACTCTGCAGTCGCGCAAGCCATCGGCGGAGGAGGTGAAAGCGCTGCAGGACAAGTTCGTCACGCGCGAGCGGGCCTACGCCGACAGCCTCCGGTCACGCCTGACGGGCGAGGTCTCGCCAGTCCAGCGTGACAAGGCGCTGGCGGGGCTGATCGGCGACCTGTTGAAGCTGCAAGAGGCCAAGCGCCTCGACGTGCTGGTCGAGAAAGCTGACGTCGATGCCTACATCCTCGAGCTCGCTCGCCGCAACGAGAAGAGCGAGAAGGAATTCGGACAGTTTCTCGCAACCCAGGGCATCAGCATCGGGCATTTCCGCGAGCAGATCCGGGCTCAGATGGCCTGGCGGCGCGTGCTGTCGCGCAGGTTTCGCGGTCAGGTGTCGGTCGGGCAAGCCGAGATCGACAGTTTGTTGACGGCTCCCACACACGTGGCCGAGGGCAATACGGAGGTCGTGGCGGAGGTGGTCGAGTTGCAGTTGCAGCGGATCTCCATGCCAATGTCGGGCAAGGTCGATCAAGCCGTGATGGCAGCGCGCTATGAGCAGGCTGAAACAGTCCGTAGCCGTATCAAGGGGTGCGACAATCTCGCGAGCCTCGCCAAGTCGATCGAAGGCGCCCGCCATGAGAATCTCGGACGCAAAGCGGTTGGTGACCTGCCGGAGCAGGCCCGCCCGATGCTGGCCAACGCCGAGAAGGGGGATGTCACCCCACCCATTCTGACGGCCTCTGGAATCGAGATCTACGCCGTCTGCGACAAGGTCGTGGGCAAGTCGTCGGGCACCGCCCGCGACAGCGCGCGCTCCAAGATCGAGAGCCAGAAGCTCGGAGCGTTATCGAAGGGCCTGCTGTCGGACCTTTGCAGCAGTGCCTTCATCGAGTATCGCAATGGCATCAAGGCGGGCCGCTCTTGCGGGTCGGAATAGCCCCCGCGCTCGTGACCCGACTCATTCATTCAGGACACTGAATGAATGAGTCGGCTCACGAGCCAACTCCATGTTTGTGTCCCTCTTTCCATTCATTGATCCAGCTTCGCCGGACTCGAATGAATGGGAGGGAACACTAGCGAGGCGAGCCCCCATGCCAGCGTCCGCCCCCATATCGCCTGCACGACCGGTCGCCGTCAGCATGGGCGAGCCTGCAGGCATCGGACCCGACATCACGCTGATCGCCTACGCCAATCGACAGCGCCTCGCATTGCCGCGCTTCCTCCTCATCGCCTGCCCGGATCTGATGCGCGCGCGCGCTAATGCGCTGGGCCTCGACGTGGCGATCACAAGCATCGGCGCGCCCGCTGACGCGCTCGACCGCTTCGAGCACGCCCTGCCAGTGCTCGCGATTGCCCTGTCGAAGCCGGTCACGCCGGGCCTGCCCGATCCGTTGACCGCACCGGCCACGATCGCCGCGATCGAGCTCGGTGTCGCGCTGGTGGCCGATGGCGCGGCAAGTGCGCTGGTCACCAACCCGATCGCCAAGCACATACTGCACGAGGCCGGGTTCGTGCATCCCGGCCATACCGAGTTTCTGGCGGAGCTTGCCGAGCGGCGCTGGGGCAAACGCCTGCGGCCGGTGATGATGCTGATGGCGGACGAGTTGCGGGTGGTGCCGGTCACCGTCCATATCCCGATTGCCGAGGTCGCGAGCCGGCTGACGAGCGAGCTGATCGTGGAGACGGGCCGGATCGTCGCGCACGCCCTCGCCGAGCGTTTTGGCCTGCAGCGGCCCCGCCTCGCGATCGCGGGCCTCAATCCCCATGCGGGCGAGGCCGGCTCGATCGGCAAGGAGGACGGGGCGGTGATCGTGCCCGCCATTGCAGCGCTGCGCTCCCAGGGCATCGACGCGTTCGGTCCCCTTCCCGCCGACACCATGTTTCATGCCGAGGCGCGCCGGGGATATGACGTGGCGCTGTGCATGTATCACGATCAGGCGCTCATTCCGCTGAAGACACTCGCCTTCGACCGCGGGGTGAATGTGACGCTGGGGCTGCCATTCGTGCGCACCTCGCCCGATCACGGCACGGCCTTCGACATTGCCGGCACCGGGCGGGCGCGACCGACGAGCTTTGTCGAAGCTCTGCGGCTTGCCGACCGTCTCGCCAGCAGCGCGCCATGAGCACCCTGGCCGACGACGGGCTGCCACCGTTGCGCGACGTCATCCGCCGCTGGGAATTGTCCAGCCGCAAGAGCCTCGGCCAGAACTTCATCCTCGACCTCAACCTGACGCGCCGGATCGCGCGACAAGCCGGGCCGATTGCCGGATCCACCGTCGTCGAGGTCGGACCGGGACCGGGAGGACTGACGCGAGCGTTGCTGGCTGAAGGAGCCGCCCGCGTCATCGCCATCGAGCGCGACCAGCGCTGCCTGCCGGCGCTCGCAGAGATTGCCGGGCGCTATCCCGGTCGGCTCGAGGTCGTGTCGGCTGATGCGACCGAGGTCGATATGGCGGCGCTCGCCGGTGGCCCGGCATCGGTCGTTGCGAACCTGCCCTACGGCGTTGCGACTGCTCTGCTGGTCGGCTGGCTCACGGGCTCGGCTTGGCCACCGTGGTGGGGATCGCTGACCCTGATGTTCCAGCAGGAGGTGGCCGAGCGCATCGTCGCGCGCACCGGCGAGGAGGCCTATGGTCGGCTTGGCGTGCTGACCGGCTGGCGCGCGCAGGCACGCATCGTGATGCGATTGCCGGCGCGCGCATTCACGCCACCACCGAAAGTCGATTCGGCCGTGGTGCGGCTCACGCCCCGGCCGGAGCCGTTCCCGATCCGGCCGGCGAGCCTCGAGCGGGTGACGGCTGCCGCTTTCGGTCAGCGCCGCAAAATGCTGCGATCGAGCCTGCGCCAGCTCCTGCCCGACCCATTGCCGCTGCTCGCCGCCGCCGGCATCACGCCCGAGCTCAGAGCCGAGCAGCTCTCTGTCGATGATTTCTGCCGGCTCACCGCTGCGTGGGAGCACGCACATTCAATTGGCAAGGAAGATCGATGACTGCCATGGACCGCGACGTTGCCGATCGCCTCGCCCGCACCGATGCCGCTGCAATCGAGGCGCGGATCCTGCAGCTGCTGGCCAAAGCCGGCATCCGCACTCAGGAGCAACGACCCGGCTCGCTGATGGCACACCAGAACGAAGGCACGGTCTATTTCATCGACGTGCTGCCGACCGGGGCTGCCATGGCCGAGATCGCCGCACTTTCGCGCCCAGGAGCAAGCGTGTTTCATGACGGAACGGGCGTGATCGTCAGCTACGCGATCGGCTCGGGCAAGGATTGGCCCCATGCCTCGTTCCACACCAAGCCCGCCGCGGTCTCGACTGACTGAGCAAGGGAAGCTGGCACTATGCGGAGCTGTGCTCGGCAAGAGCGGTGGTCAGTGTTGTCATGCTGCAACAGATTTGGGTGCTCTTGAAGTTCCCCCGGATTGGTGGACACTCGAGACTGCTGTTTTGTCGCATTTTTTTCGACGACCAGTGGCCGCTTCGTTGGAAATTTCCACCGCCACCAGCCAGACCGGATCACAAAGCTGGTCGAACGAGAGTCTTCGCCAGGCCCCACCCGCCCGGCGTTCTGCCCCTGATACGCTCTGCCAAGTCAACCCATCGAAACATCGTGGCGCTCCGTACAGGACAAAAATGAGAACCTATGTTATTGAAAGTTCGTTATAAAATGCGCTGCTTCCGCGGTTCCTGGCAACCCCGGATAGTATGTCGACCACAAGCCGCTGATAGTCCTCCACGTCAATCGCTACGACGATACAAAGGCTCCTTGCTCATCGCACCTCCTTGCCTTCAGGCGTCCGTCGCAACACCGAGCGCGACCGCCGCGCCAGGGTCGTGTGCGGCCAGCACGACAAGCCCCGGACTGGCCTGTCGCAATTGGTTCATCATGGCTGTGGACCGGCGCAGGACGCGGCGGTTACCCACTCCGGGCACGTGGCCGCCGGCGAGCAGCCGCGCCTCGTAGGTGAGGTCTCCGACCAGGGCCAGGGTCGGTCGCCCGGGACGGCGTACAATCAAGGAGCTGGATCCGGGCGTGTGTCCCGGGGTCGACACCATCACCAGACTGCCGTCGCCAAACAGGTCGTGCCCCGTGTCAAAGGGAGCCAGTGCTGGGTCGCGAAGCGGGC
>JANPDA010000294.1:0-32368 GCA_031431235.1 Hyphomicrobiaceae bacterium | reverse complement strand
CCTGCTGCCAGGTGGGGGCCACGACATCATCGTCGCGTTCGAGATCGGCTCCGACAGGATCGATTTGACCGCCTTTGACCTCTCCAGGTTCCGGCAGGTAGAGCGGGCGATGGCGGACACGCACGATGGCGTCGTCCTTTCGCTCGAGGATGGAACGAGCGTGTCGATCCGGAATGTCGTGAAGGGCGATCTCGACAGCGGCGACTTCATGCTGTGAGCCGCGCCGCGCGTTATTGCAGCTTGCGGTCGCGTGTGAACTCACCACACTCGATGCGTCTGGGCAGCGTCCCGACAAAACGCTTCACCTCGTCCTCGCCATAGGCAGCGACCAGATCGGTCAACGCGGTGAAGAGCGCGGCGTTTGCCAGCATGTCGGGGTCGTGCCCCTCTTGAATTGCGGTCGACCAGGCGTCGAGCATGTATTTCAACGCCGCGTGGCCGCGCTTCTGCTCGGTCTTGGTTTCGATGCTCTGCACGAGTTCCCCCTCGTCGTCCGGTATGCGAGGCCGCGCTGCCCGTAGCCTCTGATTTCCTCACCTAACACAGCTCGATCGCGTCTTGGCAGGCAGGCCTGCGAAAGGGTGAATGTGCGGACTGCCGCAAATGCAGCCCAATGGGTTGCCAGAAGCGCGGGGGTCTCGCAATGGGGCTCTTTGATCGGCGACACGTCGGGCGCGGAAGGTGACAGGCCATGGGCAGCGATTTCTGGACCGTAGCGGCTCGGTTCTTCCGCAGCCCTGCCTGCAAATTCCTGCTGCTGTCGGCGCTCGGCCTGGTGCTCGTCATTCCGTTGCTGGTGGTCTGGGGGCTGGTCGACGAGCGGCGCAACCGGGCCGGCGGCGTGTCCGCGGAAATTGCCGATCTCTGGGGCGGGCTGCAGAGCGTTTCCGGTCCTTTCCTCGTCGTCCCCTATACGGTCAGGACCACCACCACCGTCGACGGCAAGACGGTCGAAAGCCTTTCCGTCCAGAATGCGGTGATCCTGCCCGAGCGGCTCGAGGTGAGGGGAAATGCCAAGACCGAGGTGCTGCATCGCTCGATCTACGAGGTGACGGTCTATCGCGCGGAGCTGCAGCTCAGCGGACGCTTTGCTCCATCCGATCTCAGCGCCTTCACCGGGGATGTGGTCGCGGTACGCTGGAGCGAGGCGGTGCTCGCTCTCCTCATCAGCGACGTCTCCGGGCTGGAATCCGCCACCCCTGTCACGATCGATGGTGGTGGCGAGGTCACATTCGAGCCGAGCGTCGGAGTCCCGAGCCAGACGGCGAGCGGTATTCATGCGGCGATCGGGCGGAAATCGACAGTGCTGAGGGGAGCGACGACGCCAGCCGTCGCCGGCGCGCCTGGCTTTACGTTCTCCACAGGTATCGTGTTCAAGGGCTCCTCGGAGCTCAGCTTGTGGCCGGTCGCCCGCGAGACGGTCGTCGAGCTCGAATCGCCCTGGCAGCATCCCAGCTTCGTCGGCGCATTCCTGCCGGGGGAGCGCCGGGTCGATGCCAGCGGCTTTGTGGCGAGCTGGTCGGTGCCGAATCTGGCGCGCAGCGTGCCGGAGAGCTGGAGCCTTGCCGAGGCGGGCTTCGAACGCTTGATGCCCTATCAGTTCGGCGTGCGTTTCTATGTCCCGGTCGACTTCTACAATCTGGCGGAGCGGTCGCTGAAATACGGACTGCTGTTCATCGCCATGGCGTTCATGGTCGTATTCCTGATGGAGATCCTGTCGGGGCGGAAGGTGCATCCGATCCAGTATCTGTTCGTCGGCACGGCGATGGTGTTCTTCTACATCCTGCTGATCTCGCTCGCCGAGCACATCGGCTTTGCGCCCGCCTACATGACGGCCGCGGCCGCGACCGGCGGCATGCTGTCGCTCTATGTCGGCAGGACGCTGGCGAGCGGCCGGAAAGGGCTTATCATGCTCGCCACCTTTCTCGTGCTGTTTGGGCTCCTGTACTTCGTGCTGACGCTCGAGGACTACGCCCTACTGATGGGCGCCATCGCCGGCTTCATGATGCTGACGGCCACGATGTTCCTGACGCTCAGGGTGGACTGGTCTGGAGCGGGACGCCCGTCGTAGCACTCGGTATTCTCACTGGATTCTTTGGAGCCAACCATGGTTCAGCTCGCATTGCCGCGGAACTCGAAGATCAAGAACGGCCGCAGCTGGAACGAGCCCAAAGGCCGCTCGCGCGAGCTGCGGGTCTATCGCTGGAGCCCTGACGACGGGGAAAACCCACACATCGACAGCTATCACGTCGACCTCGATCAATGCGGGCCGATGGTGCTCGACGCGCTCATCAAGATCAAAAACGAGATCGATCCGACGCTGACCTTCCGCCGCTCGTGCCGCGAGGGCATCTGCGGCTCCTGCTCCATGAACATCGACGGCACCAACACGCTCGCTTGCCTCAAGGGCATGGAGGAGATCGATGGCCCGGTGCGCGTCTATCCCCTGCCGCACCTGGAGGTGGTGAAGGACCTCGTGCCCGACCTCACCCATTTCTACGAGCAGCATCGGTCGATCGAGCCCTGGCTGAAGACAACCACACCCACCCCTGAGAAGGAGCGCCTGCAATCGCGGCCTGATCGCGAGAAGCTCGACGGGCTCTACGAGTGCATCATGTGTGCTTGCTGCTCGACGTCGTGCCCGAGCTATTGGTGGAACTCGGACAGATATCTGGGCCCAGCGGTGCTGCTGCAGAGCTATCGCTGGGTGGTGGACAGCCGGGATGAGGCGAAGGATGAGCGGCTCGACGCGCTCGAGGATCCCTTCAAGCTCTACCGCTGCCACACCATCATGAACTGCGCCAAGGCCTGCCCCAAGGGTCTCAATCCGGCAAAGGCGATCGCCGAGCTGAAGAAGCTCAACGTCGCGCGGCGCAACGAGTAGCTTGGGGTCCATTCCAGTCAGCGAGGATTGCCGATGAGCCTGTCACCACTCAGTCTGATCGATCACATCGGACTACAAGTCAGCGATATCGCGCGAGCCAAAGCCTTCTACGTAGGGGCATTGGCGCCTCTCTCGATCGAAGTAGTGATGGAGATTCCAGCCGCGCTGAAGGGGGGCGGTGACGTGATCGGCTTTGGCCGCAACGGCAAGGGCGAGCTCTGGCTCGAAGGCGGCGCGCGGACTGGCCCGCATCTGCACGTGGCATTCCGCGCGGCGACACGGCAGTTGGTGGATGCATTCTACAAGGCGGCAATCTCCGCTGGCGGCCGCGACAATGGCGCGCCAGGATTGAGGCCGATTTATCACGCCAACTACTACGGCGCCTTCGTGCTCGATCCCGATGGTCACAACATCGAGGCCGTCTGTCACGCGCCGGCCTGACCGCCGATTGCTGCCGGGGCAACGAAAAAGGGCATGCGAGAGAGCCGGTTCGTCGGCCATCGCATGCCCTCGAGTGACGCGCGACAGGTCGCGCGGTGTCTCGAAATGTCGTCCTACTTCTTCTTCGCGACGGGCTTCTTTGCAGCCGCCTTCGCAGCAGGAGCCGCCTTCTTGGCGGGAGCGGCGGCCTTGGCCGGCGCCTTCTTCGCGGGAGCTGCAGCCTTGGCGGCGGCGGCCCGCTTCTTCATCGGAGCAGCGGCCTTGGCCGGTGCCTTCTTCGCCGCGGTCGGCTTGGCGACTGCAGCCTTCGTGGTCTTCGCCTTCGACGCTGTGCTCTTTGCCATCTTTGCCATTTCAGTTTTCTCCGTAGTGCCCGAATCAATCGAACCGTTGTCAGCCTAGTCCTAAGCGGCAAGCATTTCGATGGGCACGCTGTGGATAGATACGGATTCCATGACGTTCGTCCAGAACCCGTTGCAGCCGATCTACACTTTTGAACCTGAAATGCAATGATGGAGTTGCCTCAGCGTGTCGTGCTGTGGTGAGCCGTGTCGGCTCGGACACCGATCGACGAACATGTGTAAGGCCGCCAGCGCGTGGATGCGCTAGGATTTGCGATGAAAATTCAAACGCGGGAAGAGGACCTTGCTAGATGGAGCTGCCATTCGGGATGAGCGAGGGCGTGCTGCGGCTCGCCGCATTCGCATCGGTGTTCGTCGTGGTCGCGATGCTCGAGCAGCTGCTGCCCCGCCGCAACCCGACGGTGTCGAAAGCGTCGCGTTGGACGACCAACCTCGCATTCGCAGGTCTCGGCAGCATCGCCGTGCGGCTGCTGGGCCAGCTCGCGCAGCTGATTGCGGTGCCACTCGTTGCGACTGCGGCGGCGATCGTCGCGGCGCGATCCTCGATCGGATTTTTCAACTGGACCGCTTGGCCGGAGGCAATCGAGATCGCGCTCGCCGTGATCGTGCTCGATGCGGCCATCTATCTGCAGCATGTCGCGTCCCACAAGATCCCGCTGCTGTGGCGGCTGCACCGGGTCCATCATGCCGACGTCGATCTCGACCTGACCTCGGGGGTTCGCTTTCACCCGGTCGAGATCGCGCTGTCGATGCTCTACAAGGTCGTGCTGGTGCTGCTGCTGGGGCCCGCCGCGCTCGCCGTCGTCGTCTTCGAGGTCGTGCTCAACGGCTCGGCCATGTTCAACCATGCCAATCTCAGATTGCCCCTCTGGCTCGATCGGGTGCTGCGGCTCGTCGTGGTCACGCCCGACATGCATCGCATCCATCACTCGGTGCTGCGCCACGAGCATGACACCAACTACGGATTCAACCTGTCGGTATGGGACCGTCTGCTCGGCACCTACACAGTGGAGCCGCAACAGGGGCAGCTCGGCATGAAGATCGGGCTCGACGAGTTCCCCGCGCCAGCGCCGTCGCGGCTGTGGTGGAGCCTGAAGCTGCCGTTCATGAAGAGGGCGAGTAGGGAGTAGGCACTCCCGATCCAACTCACAACTCACAGTTTTCATCAATGCGATATGAGGAGTGGCACCGGGCATTGGCGCAGCATCTCCCGCGTGGCGCCGCCGAAGATGAGCTCACCCAGCCGGGAGTGGCCGTAGCCGCCCATCACGATCAGATCGCAACCGCTCTCCTTGGCGCGACTGACAAGCTCGTCGGCGATCCGCTGTCCCGGCGCGACGGCAACCTCGGCTTCCACCTTGATGCCGTGCCGGGAGAGCGTGGCCGCCAACTCCGCGCCGGGAAGGGCGGGATCGTTGCGGCCGTGGCTGGGATTGACCGTGACGATTCTCACATCTCCCGCCGCCTGCAGGAAGGGCATGGCATCGAACACGGCGCGCGTTGCCTCGCGGCTTTCGTTCCAGGCAACGAGGATCCTGCTGCCGGTCGCTGCTGGGTTTTCGCTCGCGCGCGGCACGATCAGCACGGGCCGGCCGGAGTCCATCATCAAGTCCTCGGTGACGTCGGTCGGCAGATAGGTGTCGCTGCTGGCCTCCGATTGGCCGGCGATGACGAGGTCGGCGGCGCGCGCATGTGTGTTGACGATGCTGGCGACGTCATAGTGGGATGCGCGCACCTCGCGCCATTCGTGGCGCAGCATGCTGGCGGCAGCAGCGTCCTTGTGAGCCTGCGCGATCCGGCGAGCCTCGTCGTCCAGCACCTTGCGCTGCATCTCGATGATCTCGCCCGACACCTCGAAGGGGACGATTGCCGGCACCGAGACGAGCGGGATGACATGCAAGCCGATCACATGCGCGTCGAACTTGCGCGCCAGTGCGAAGGCGGTCTCGAGGATTCCCTTGGCATGCCTGGCGCTGTTCAGATAGGCGAGGATGGTTCTAGGCGACATGGGAAGCCTCCGCTCTCGATCGTGAGATCATAGTGGCGCGGCCCGAGGCGCGCCGGCATTGATCCCGGTCAAACAGGAAACGTGGCAAGCTTGCGCGAGCGGGCTGGGATGCGTCACGATGCGGCGACGGAGCCTGCAGGTCCGATCACCCCGGAGCACCCGACATGTCCGAGACGTTCCCCACTCTCTTCTCTGCGCTCACTTTGCGCCACAAGACGCTGAAGAACCGGATCGTGTTCGGCGCGCATACAGCCAACATGAGTGCGGGCGGCCTGCCGGGCGACATGCATTTCGGCTACTATCGCGAGCGCGCGCGCGGCGGGGCGGCGATGATCGTGATCGAGCCGGCGCCGGCCCACCGCACCGGCATCCTGACGCGGGGCAACTTCAAGCACGAGAGCGATGAGGTCATTCCGCATTTCCGCCGCATCACCGAGGAGTGCCACACCCACGGCACGGCGATGATCCACCAGATCTACCATGTGGGCGGGCACGGCGATCAGGACAATTCCTGGGAGCCCTACTGGTCGCCCTCGGGCTACCCCTCGCTGCACGATCCCTGGGGCAGCCATGCGATGACCGACGCCGAGATCGAGGAGCTGGTCGCCTCCTTCATCGAGGCCGCCCGCCGCGATCGCGACGCGGGCTTCGATGGCGTCGATCTGTTCGCCGGCTACAATTGCCTGATCGACCAGTTCTGGTCGCCCTTGACCAACAAGCGCTCGGACCAGTGGGGCGGCAGCGTCGAGAACCGGCTCCGGTTCTGCGTGCGCATCGCCGAGGGCATCCGCAAGATGGCGGGTGAGGACTTCATCATCGGCATGACCATCTCCGGCGCCGAGCCCTATCCCGGCGGCCTCTCGATCGAGCAGAAGCAGGAGATCATCGCCGCGCTCGATGCGCGCGGCCTGATCGACTATTTCTCGGTCGGCACCGGCAGCTACCTCAACCAGTTCTCCAAGATCGTCCCGAGCTTCCACTTCTCGATGCTGCTCGGCCGCGACGATGCGGCAGCCTTCAGGAGCGTGGTCAAACACGCCAAGATCACCATGGAGGCTCGCGTCAAGACGCCGGCCAATGCCGAGGCGGTGCTCTGCGAGGGCCGCAGCGACCTCGTCTCGATCGTGCGCGGCCAGATCGCCGACCCTCATCTCGCCAACAAGGCCAAGGCCGGCCGGGCCGAGGAGATCCGGCCCTGCATCTCCTGCAACCAGCTCTGCATCGGCCGGCGCATGCGTGACTACCACATCTCCTGCCTCGTCAACCCGAGCGTCTCGCGCGAGGTCGCCTGGGAGGGCGATCCTGCCGCGCCCGCGCCGAAGCCCAAGGACGTCCTCGTCGTCGGCGGCGGACCGGCGGGGCTCGAGGCAGCCCGTGTCGCCGCCGAGCGCGGTCATCGCGTCCGCCTCGTCGAGCAGGGCTCCGAGCTCGGTGGCCAGTTCCGGCTCGCGGCCGGCCAGCCCGAGCGCGGCGAGATCGGGCAGCTGCTGACATGGTACCGCACCCAGCTCGAGCGGATGCAGGTCAGGATCGAGCTCCGCAAGGGGATGAGCGCGAGCGAGATCGAAGCCTCGAACGCCGATGTGGTCATTCTCGCAACCGGCTCGCAGCCTTCGCGCTCAGGCTTCCAGCGTGCCTTTCCCCACATCGAGCGGCTGCCCGGCGCCGACCACCCGAGCGTCTCGACCATCCACGACGTGCTCGAAGGGCGCGTCACGCCCGGCACCAACGTGCTTCTGCTCGACGATCTGAACGGCTGGTGGCCGGCGAGCGGCACCGCCATCCATCTCGCCAAGCTGCGCCATCAGGTGACGGTGCTGACCTCATCGGAGAAGGCCGCCGCCCAGCTCGACTATTCCGCGACCGGCGACACCACGCGTGAGCGCTTCGCCAAGCTCGGGATCGAGGTATTGCTCGCCTCGGGCCTCGTCTCCTGGGACAAGGGCAAGGCCAGGATCATGAACCTCTACACCGGCGATACCGAGGAGCGCACATTCGACAGCCTGGTGATGGCGACGACCAACGACGCCGTCGACCATCTGACCAGGGAGCTGGCAGGATCGACAAAGACAGTGCATGCGATCGGCGACAGCGTGCATGCACGCACGGCCTCGATGGCGATCTACGAGGCGGGCAAGCTTGCGAGGGCGATCTGATGGAGTTCCCGGAATCAGGTTCTGCCGACCCTTGGACGGAAATCCCGGATCTGCCTGCGGCAGTTCTGGATGACGGATGTGGGTCATGAGGGGGGAGCTCGTCATCGTCGGCGCCGGAGGGCATGGGCGGGTCTGCGCGGAGATCGCTGCAGCGGCTGGCTGGACCGTCGTCGGCTTCCTCGATGCCAGCAAACCCGCAGCCGAGATCGTCAACGGGCTTCCGGTGCTCGGCCGCAGCCTGGGTGAGATCCGCAACACCCATCCGCCGGACCAGGCCCAGGTGTTCATTGCAGTCGGTGACAATCACCGGCGCAAGGCACTGTTCGAAGGAGCCGCCGCGCTCGGCTATGAGGTCGCCGCGCTCGTGCACCCGGCAGCCATCGTCTCGCCAACCGCAAGCATCGGCGCAGGGAGCGTGCTGATGGCTGGCACGATCGTCAATGCCAACAGCTCGATCGGCCGCTATTGCATCGTCAATACTGCTTCCTCGCTCGACCACGACAACGTGCTCGAGGATGGCGTGCAGATCTGTCCGGGCGTGCGGTCGGCCGGAGGCGTACGGTGTCGTACGCTCGCCTTCATCGGCACCGGGGCCTCGATCATTCCCGGCATCGAGATCGGCGCGCATGCGATCGTGGGAGCTGGCAGCGTCGTCATCCGCGACGTGCCCGAGGACGCCAACGTTGCCGGCAATCCGGCAAGGGCGATCACTCGTCGCCATTGATTGGCCGACCGCTCCTGCCTATGGGTGGAGCCTGATCGAGACAGGAACACCTCATCATGGCAAAGCGTCCCGCCAAGGCTGCGGCCCGCATCTTCATCGACGGCGAAGCGGGCACCACCGGGCTCGGCATCCGCGAGCGGCTCCAGGCTATTGCCGGCATCGAGCTCGTGAGCATCGCTGCTGGGGATCGCAAGAGCATCGAAGCCAAGCGCGTGTTGCTGGGCGAGGTCGACCTGATAGTCCTGTGCCTGCCGGACGATGCGGCCAAGGAGACGGTCGCGTTGGCTGCGAGCCTGCCCGGCGGGGGCCCGCGCATCGTGGATGCGAGTACCGCCCACCGGGTGGCGTCGGGCTGGGTCTATGGTTTCCCGGAGCTGGCGCCGGGTCACGACGATGCGATCGCCAAGGCGAGGCTCGTCACCAATCCCGGCTGCTATCCGACCGGCGCGATCGCGCTGCTGAGGCCATTGGTCGATGCCGGCTTGCTCGCGCCCGATCACGGGCTCGCCATCAACGCCGTGTCGGGCTACAGCGGCGGCGGGCGCGCCATGATCGAAGCCCATGAGGCGGGCGAGGCTCCCGCGTTCGAGCTGTACGGGCTCGGGCTCGAGCACAAGCATGTGCCGGAGCTGCAGCGCTATTCCGGCCTCACGCGGCGCCCGATTTTCGTGCCCTCCGTCGGGAGTTTCCGCCAAGGCATGCTGGTGTCGGTGCCGCTGCATCTCGACGATCTGCCCGGCCGGCCGGATGCGCGCGGGTTGCGCACTGTGCTGGCCGAGCGCTACCGTGGCTCGGCGCTGGTCGATGTCGTGGAAAGCGATGATCCGGTGCTGAAGGGCGGTCGGATCGAGGCCGAGGCGCTCGACAATTCCGATCGGCTGGAGGTACGTGTGTTCGGCAGCGACCGGCACGCTCAAGCCGTTCTCGTTGCGCGCCTCGACAATCTTGGGAAGGGTGCTTCAGGCGCGGCCGTCCAGAACATCAAGCTGATGCTCGGCATCGGCTGAGCCTTGCAAGGAGATCGCCGATGTCGACTGCCACCCTCGGTCTACCAGCTGCGCTCGCACGCTATTTCACCGAGCAGATGGTGCGCGAGCCCGAGGCGTTGCGCGCGCAGCGCGAGGAAGCGGACCGGTTGCCGGAGCGCGAGCGCGACATGCGGATGTCGCCCGAGCAGGGGCAGTTGATGGCGATGCTGGTGCGGATCTCGGGCGCGCGCCGCTGCCTCGAGATCGGCACCTTCGTCGGCTACGGCTCAGCCTGGATGGCGGGCGCGCTGCCCGAGGGCGGCACCATAGTCACCTGCGAGATCGAGCCGCGCTTTGCCGAGATCGCCAAACGCCACTGGGCGCTGGCGGGGCTTTCTGGCCGGATCGATCTGCGGATGGGTCCAGCCATCGAGACCCTCGACCGGCTGTTGGGGGAGGGTGGCGCGGCAAGCTTCGATCTCGCCTTCATCGACGCGGACAAGCCGCGCTATCCGCTCTACTACGAGCGTGCGAGGCGTCTGGTGCGGCCGGGAGGGCTGGTGCTGGTCGACAACGTGTTCTGGAGCGGCGACGTGGCGGACCCCTCGAAGCAAGACGCCGAGACGGTTGCGATCCGCGAGGTGACGCAGATGATCAAGGCCGACATGACCGCCAGCTCGGCCACGGTGCCGATCAGCGATGGGCTGACGATCGTGCGAATGCCCGGGTGAGATTGGGAACCGGGATTCGAGGACAGGAGTTTCTCATGTCGGGTGCTGGGCGAGGGCTCTGGATCCTAGGCGCTGCTGCGCTGGCGGGCCTGGTGTTCGTGGTCGCGGACATCTTGCATGGAGGTGGTAGTGTGAGCAGAAAACGCAAGTCGGATGCCGAGATGGTGGAGGCGCTGGCCTCGGTGCTGCATGACGATTGGCGCACGCCGCGTAGGCGTCCTGCAACCGGGGACTATGAGCCGCGCCTCAAGGCGACGAAGGATGCGGCCTGGATTGCAGCACATGCCGGCCGGACCGAGGTCGATATCGCCAACACGCCATACCAGGACCTGCCGAGCGAGTGGCAGGCCGAGAACAGGGCGTCTGCCGAGGTTGCGATTGCAGTCGTCGGGGATGCGTTGGCACGCGGCAAGTCGCTCGACGCCGGCTTCGTCGAAGCTGCATCCGCCGCCATTCACACGAGATGGGTCGAGCGCAATGGAGCCTGGGCGCTGCCCGAGCAGAAGCTGCCCTATCAAGACCTGTCCGTCGAGGAGAAGGAGAAGGATCGGTTGATCGTGCAGGCGGCAATTGCGGTGATCAGGCCCTGAGATCCAGCCAAGAGGTTGCGACGCGTGACGACCCCAGAGCGGACTGAGCACTGCGACTTCCTCATCATCGGCGGGGGCTCGGCCGGGTGCATTCTCGCCCGGCGTCTGGCTGAGCGCACGCGTGGGCGGATCCTTCTGATCGAAGCCGGCAAGGCCGACGAAGGAGACCCGGCGGCGATCCTGATGTCGCGCCTGGACGACCAGACGGCCGACACCGAATGGGGGTTCATGGCGGCGCCGCTGACGGGCGGGCCGCGGACGCTGAAATACAGCCGGGCCAAGATGCTGGGTGGTTGCGCCAACCACAACGACTGCGCCTTCCTGATCCCGCCCGACTGCGATTTCACCACCTGGGAGCAACTCGGCGCCAAAGGCTGGGGCGCGGATGCGGTGCGTCCCTATTTCGCCCGCGTCGAGGAGCGGACCTCTGTCGACTCTATCGCAAGGACCAATCCCGTCAGCGCGGCGTTCATCGAGGCCTGCACCGAGCTGGGCTTGCCCAAGCACGACTTCAGGAAAGGTGGCATCCGGCCTGGCACCGGCTGGTTCCCGCTCAACGCCAAGGGCGACGTGCGCCACTCCTCCTCGGTCGCCTATCTGCATCCGCTCGCCGCACTGCCGAAACATCTCGAGGTTTGGACGGAGACGATGGCGAGCCGGCTGATCGTCGAGAACGGCCGGGCGGTCGGCGCGCAGACGTCACGCGGCCGGATCATGGCCCGCCGCGAGGTGCTGCTGGCGTGCGGGTCGATCCAGACACCACAGCTGCTGATGTTGTCCGGCATCGGACCGGCCGAGCACCTGCGCACCCACGGCATTTCCGTCACGGCCGACTTGCCCGGCGTCGGCAGCCATCTGCTCGATCACGTTGCGGCGGCGATCGTCTGGGATCTGCACGAGCCGGTCGGGACCTGGACGCAGACGCCGTTCGAGCCCTTCATGATGATGCAGGTCGATCCGGATGCGCCGGCGCCCGACATCCTCTTCCATTTCGGCCTGCGTGTGCGCGAGAAGTACGGCGACCATCTGCGCTTCGCGGGCGGCACCAACAGCGTCAAAGCCTCGCCCAACGTCACGCGCGCCCGCTCGACCGGGACGGTGCGCCTCGCCTCGGCCGATGCCCATGACAAGCCGCTGATCGACCTCTGCTATTTCTCGGATCGCGAAGGTTACGACCTGCGGGTGCTGAAGGCCGGGCTGCGGTTCGGCCGGCGCCTGGGCGATGCGCCGACCTGGCGCCGGCTCGCGCGCGCCGAGATCTCGCCGGGCCCCGAGGTGCGCAGCGATTCCGAGATCGAAGCCTACATCCGCGAGGTCTGCGAGACGGTCTATCACCCGTGCGGAACCTGCGTGATGGGCGACCCGAGGCAGCCGAACGTGGTGGTCGAGCCGGATCTGAAGGTCAAGGGCATCGATGGCTTGCGCGTGGTCGACGCCTCGATCTTCCCGAGCATGGTCACCGTCAATATCAACAATACGGTGATGATGGCAGCCGAGAAGGCGGCCGAGCATGTGCTCGGCAACGGCTAGTGTTCATTGATACAGCTTCGCCGGAATCGATTGAATGGGAGGGAACACAAGGCCTCGCAACAGTCAGGATTCGTCGTAGTTGCGCAGCCGGTCGAGCAGACGAGGCCGGCGGTCGCCTGCTTCGCTCTGGCCATCGGGCTCGGCGGCCGCATTCGGCGGGTGGGGCGCAGGGGAAGCTTGCATCGGTGCCGCCTCGTCGTGGCGATTGGCCGGCTGCATCCGATCCGGCGAGAAGCTTGCTTCCAGCGTTCGCTGCAGCTCCCTCGCCCGTGACGTGGCGTCGGGGCGGATGGCATTGATCGTCACGACGGCCTCGGCGCGGGTCGGGCGAGGCCGAGTCGCCGTCAGAGCTGCGCCGCGCGTGGCGGCGGGAGCGGGCCCGCCTCGTTGGGGCGAAATGCTGCGCGCGGACAGTCGGCGCATCTCCTCCATGAACTGCGCGGCTTGGCGCGCGGCCCGCTCGTTGGCTGCTGCAAGCTCGGCCCGGAGCCGCATGACGGTCTTGTGCTCGCGCGCGGCATCCGACTGCGACCGCTCGAGCTTGGACTTGAGGAAGGATCTCGATTCCTTGACGGTGACGCCGGTATCGCCTGCCGCTGCCGAACGGGCGAGATCGAGCTCGGCCTTCAGGCGCTCGATCTCGTCTGCCTGGTCGCGGCTGTGCTGCTCGAGCTCACGCAGACGGTGCGAGGCAACGGAATGGGCGTCCGCAGCCCCTGCCTGTTGCAAACCGCGGATCTCGGCCGCCTGCTCGGTCAACTTGCCGCGCAGTACCGGCACATCGGTCTCGGCGTCTTGCTGGACGGCCGCCCGGCCATTGCCTCGCCGCTGTCCGCCCTGCACCATCGCGGACTGAAGCCGGTCGATCAGCGATGCCTGGTCGCGGGCCTTGCTGCGCAACGATTCGAGCTCGGTGCGCAGCGCGAAATCGGTCTCGTGGCCGGCTTCGGATCCCCGCCGCCGGTCGCGGCCCTGCATGTCGCTCAGATAGGTCTGCAATCGCTCGATCTCGCTTTGCAGCTGGGCATTGATGCCGTGGGCCTCGTTGAAGGCGATTGCCTGCCGCTCGGCCTCGTGACCGAGTGCGCCGATTTCCTGGTCACGCGCTCTGATGAGGCCTCGTGCCTCGTCGAGGCGGCCTTCGAGCTTGGGCAACCGGTCATTGATCGTCTGCTCGAGCACGCGGCGCGCGTTCTGATTCTCCTCCAGGTCGGCCTGCAGCCGCTCGGATTCCTCGCGCAGCCGCTTCAATGCTGCATCGCGCCGGTTGATGTCGATGAACTGGCGGTGGGCGCTCAGCTTGGATTGGTCGATCTGCTTTTCGAGCTGGTGGACCTTGACCGCATACTCGGCGCGCATCAGGTCCTTGTCGGCTCGCATCTCGGCTTCGCTGAGTGGCAGCGAGTCGCGGATGCGCTTGGTCGTCAAGCGGACAGCACGGGCGTGGAATGCCGGCGCCACCACCAACGCAAGCAGGCTCGCAAACAGGAAACCGAGGGCCGCCAGCATGATCATCTGGATCATGGTTGGCCCAACGTCGGGGGTGCACTAGTGTCCTGTCGCCGAAATACGCTCATCCTCGCAGCGCCCTCTGTAGCGTATTTCGGAGACAAAAGGACATTAGCCCGCCTCAGTTGCGCGCGCGTCGCGGTCACGATCGGGCCGGCTGCCACCATATCCCCGCAATATGCTCCGTCAGAACGGGTTCCAGGTCGGGGTCTGCGTATACTTGAGGTATCCCACATTGGCCCCGAGCCTCAATCCCAGCCCCGACCGAATGGGAGCCAGCACGAGATTGCCGGCGGCGAGGTAGTTGATGCCGACGCCGCCGACGATGAACGCCTGCCCACCGACACCGCCGAACGTCTGGTAGATGTCGGTTGGCTGGCGCAGATTGTAGACGAGGATCATCGTCTTCGAGCCTTCTGCCCCAAAATCGTAGCCGATGGAAGGCCCCTGCCAATAGACCTTGTGGGTACCGGCGTCGCGGGTGTGGAGCGTGCCTTCGCCATAGCGCAGGCCGGCGATGAAGGCGCCGCCCCCTTCCTCGCCGAGGATGTAGCCATTGGGCTGGCCTTGGCTCTGGAAGGCATGCTCGATCACATTGGCGAGACCGCCTGAGATCTTGCCGAAGAATCGGTGCCCGGCGCCGTTGATCTCATCGATGCTGAAACCGCCCTGC
Organism: Hyphomicrobiaceae bacterium; assembly: GCA_031431235.1. GTDB lineage: Bacteria > Pseudomonadota > Alphaproteobacteria > Rhizobiales > Hyphomicrobiaceae > JANNSW01. The sequence continues at coordinate 17,792 of JANPDA010000294.1, read as the reverse complement.
GGCTGCTCATAGGCGGGGGGAGCCGAGGGGGCATAGGCCGGCACCGGCTGGTAGGTCTGTCCGTTGCCATAGTCCTGGCCCGTGCCGTAGCCGGAGCTGGGCCGCGTCGACCGCGGCAATTGCGCGGCCTGACCATGAGGATCGGGCTGATAGCCGCCCTGGCCCGCCGGCTCGTCGCCATAGTAGGAGGAGCCGTAGGAGCCATTGCTCTGGCCCGAGCTGCCGGTGCCCGAGCCCTGCCCATAGTAGGGCTGTGGCTGGGGTTGCTGCTGGTAGGGCTCAGGCTCATAGCCGCCATAATCCTGCTGGGAGCCAGTTCCCTGGGTGTTCTGCGAGCTCCACGGCAGCTGCTCCTCGGCTGCCGCCAACGAGGGCGTCAGCAACATCAGCGGCAATGCCAGCATAATCACGGCCTGCGCGCTCGATCGGATCGGGCTCTTCATCGCTTGTTGTCCCAGTTCGGGCACTCGCTGCATCGGGGCTGGACAGCATGCCCCGCAAGCGCGAATCGCGCCGAGTTCACTTGCTTGCTCGACATGCTCCGCTGAAAGTGTAACCAAACTGTGGCCTGTTGATTCGTTTCTGTTTTCCGCTGAAATCGTGGGAACGGGCGGCGTGGCCTGGGCGTTGGTGGCTCGGGGTTGCGCGAGGCAAGCTTGGCGAGACGGTCTCCCGTTCGTCGCGGCGTCCGTCAGTGGGCCGGGACCACCGTCTGGATGGAACACGGAGGGGGACATCACCATGGCTCGAGACGGCACTGGCATTGATGATCTGGAGCTCGCGTCACTGATCGCGAGCAAGATCTGCCACGACGTGATCGGCCCGGTCGGCGCGATCTACAATGGGCTCGAGGTGCTGGACGAGGACAGCGACGAGCAGTCGCGCGCCTATGCGCTCGGCGTCATTCGCAATTTCACCGAGCAGGCCTCCGCCAAGCTGCAATTCGCGCGCCTTGCGTTTGGAGCCTCGGGGGCTGCAGGCTCTGTCATCGATCTGGGCAATGCCGAGACGATCAGCCGCGGCTTCATCGGCACCGGCAAGCACACGCTGAACTGGTCGGCCCCACGGGGGCAGATGGCCAAGGAACGCGCAAAGCTCCTGCTGAACATGATTGCGAGCGGACAGACGGCCCTGCCCAAGGGTGGCGAGCTCAGCGTGAGCGTGCGCGGCGCGATCGAACAGCCCGTGCTCGAGGTCCGCTGCAAGGGCCAGGGCGCACGGCCTCCGCAGCTGCTGTCAGACTACCTGGACGGAAGCAGCCCTGCCGACCTCGATTCACTCTCGGTGCAGGCCTACTATACCGCGCGGCTGGCACGGACTGCCGGTATGCACCTCGAAGTCGGGCACGACGGCGCCGATGTCGTGCTGATCGCGAAGCCGAGCCGGTGAGGGCGCTGCAATGGCGCTGCCAGTCGGCGCTTGTTGCACCTGACCCGGCGCGCCTATGGTTTCAACCTCGCTGTTGGGTCCCGAGGCTCGGTCATGGTGCGTCGTATCGCGTACACAATCAGTCTGGTTGCCGGGCTGGCGCTGCTCCTGCTCACGCTTGCCGGCCTCGGCTCGCTGCCCGAGCCCCATCCGCAGAAGGTCGGCACCCGACAACACAAGCGCGGCATGCCCGCTCTGTCCGAGAGTGAGGCACTTGCAGCTCTGGGTCAGTCACGGTCGATCGCCGATCCCGAGGCGAGGCTCAGGCGCGAGACCGAAATTTTCTCCAGTGCCATCGTCCACTACTGGCCGGGCATCGCCGGTCCGGTCGACCGGCAGGTGCTCTACGGCCCACTCGAGAGCTGGCCGCTCGCCCTGCTGCAGCGTATCGAGGTGGCGAAACTCTCCGCCGGCATCGGCAAGCCCGGTCTGGTGGTGCTGGAGCGGCGCAGCCACCGGGCTATTCTGGCCAAGGGCGTCGGTCTGTGCAGCCAGGCTGCGCTCGCCATCGCCGACTATCTCGGCGAGCAGGGCGACAAGGTGCGGATCGCGGTCCTCCAGGGACACGTGGTTACCGCCGTCGAGCGTGCCGGCCGTCACTTCATCGCCGATCCCGATTTCAACGTGGTCCTGCCGTTCGCGCTCGCCCAAGCCGAGCAGCGCCCGGAGGAGCTGACCAAGATCTACCTGGCGGCCGGGCTCACCCCGGAAAACGCCAGCAGGATCGCGAGGATCTACGGCCCGCAGGACAACAAGCTCGTCACCCCGGACCGCTACATGGCGAGCGCTATGAAGACGATTCGGGCGGCGGCAATCGCCCAATGGGCGGTGCCGCTCGTGCTGATTGCGCTGGGCGCCTTTGGCCTCCTGCGTGCCCGGCGTCAGAGAAACAGCAGCACCAGCACCAGCGTGCCGAGCGCGACGCGGTAGTAGGCGAACGGGGCAAAGCCGATGCGGCCGACGATCGCGAGGAACGGCCTGACGACCAGGAGCGCGGCAAAGAAGGCCGTGACGAACCCGACCGCGATGATGCCCGCGTCGCCCCAGTCGAGCAGGTCACGCGATTTGTAGGCATCGTAGGCGAAGGCCGCCGCCATGGTCGGCATGGCCAGGAAGAACGAGAACTCCGCCGCCAGCTGCCGGTCGAGCCCGAGCAGCATGCCACCCATGATGGTCGCTCCCGACCGCGATGTACCAGGAACCATGGCGAGCGCCTGGCAGAAGCCGATGCCCAGGCCCGTTTTGAGCGGCACGTCGTCGACGGAATGATAGCGCGGCGACTTGCAGAGGGCTTCGATGACGAGAATGAGGATGCCGCCGATGATGAGCGTCGTGCCGACCACGGCGGGCGAGAACAGCAGCTCCGCGATCGTGCTGCCGAAAAGGCCGCCCAGCACGATCGCGGGCAGGAACGCGGCGAGCACCAGGCCTGCGAAGCGCCTTGCCTTGGGATCGCTCGGCAAGCCGACGATCGTCTCCCAGATGCGCCGCCAGAAGTGGACGACGACGGCGAGCACCGCACCGAGCTGGATCATGACGATGAAAACATCGAAGCTCGGCCCCAGCCGCTCGCGCATGCCGAGCATGTCGCCGAACAGGATCAGGTGGCCGGTCGAGGAGACGGGCAGGAACTCGGTCAACCCCTCGACGATGCCGAGAAGTGCGGCGATCAGATATTGTTCCACGGCGCGGCGGCCCTTTCGTCACGGGCCACCCGCGGCCCGGCTGAGCCTTCTAGCAGATTCGCCCGGACGGACCCGCCGGGGCAAAAGCGCCCGCCTCGTCTAGGCCTTGAAGAAGGCGCCTCCCGAGCCGACGATCTTGGGGTCCGGCGCGCCGGCAGCTTTCTTGTCCTTGCCCTCGTAGTCGCACACCGACAGCACGTGGCGAATGACGCCGAGGCGGGCACGCAGCTTGTCGTTCGCCCGCACGACCGTCCAGGGTGCGGACTTGGTATGGGTTGCCGCGAGCATTTCTTCCTGAGCGTGGGAATAGTCGTCCCATTTGGTTATCGCGGCGAGATCGATCTCCGTCAGCTTCCAGCGCTTCAAGGGGTCGTGATGGCGTGTATGAAAGCGCTTCAGTTGCGTCTCGCGGCTGATCGACAGGAAGAGCTTCACGAGCCTGATGCCGTCGCGCACGAGCAGGCCCTCGAACTCGGGCACCTCGGCAAAGAACCGCGTCACCTCCTCGGGTGTGCAGAAGCCCATCACCCGCTCGACGCCGGCGCGATTGTACCAGGAGCGGTCGAGCAGCATGATGTCGCCTGCGGTCGGCAGCTGCACCACGTAGCGCTGGAAATACCACTGCCCGCGCTCCACGTCGGTCGGCTTCGTCAGCGCGACCACATGGGCGTGGCGGGGGTTGAGATGCTGGGTCAGCCGGGCGATGGCGCCGCCCTTGCCGGCAGCGTCGCGTCCCTCGAACACGACGACGAGGCGCTCCTTGCGGCTGGCGATCGAGCTCTGCAGCTTCAACAGCTCGATCTGCAGCGGCTCGAGCTCGGCCTCGTAGGCCTTGCGCTTCAGCCGTTTCTCATAGGGAAATCCGCCGCTCGTCAGCGCCTCGTCGGCGATCTCCTCGGGCAGCTCGGGATCGGCGATATCGAAGCTCGCGAAGTCGAACGGCCCCTGGGTCTTGGCGCCCGCGCGGTCCTTCACTTTCTTCGAGCTCATCGCAATTCCCTCGCCCTACCGCACTCGATCACCGACGGTGTCGGCGTTCATGCCGGTGTCATCGATCTTGCGCCAAGACCATACGACTGTCGCACGCTTCTGCCATTTCTGGTAACTCGAACACACGCGCTGGTGTCGCGCTCCCGCATTGCCGACGTGTTCGTGGCAGCCAATGGTCGGCAATTGCGAGGCGTCACACAAGCCGACCAGACCGCCAGCACATGCGAGAGTTCAGGCCGTTGCAAACTCGATTGGGCCTCAGCCGAACAGTGGCGCAAATGGTGGCAGGCCGATGGGCGATTGCCTTGGCGGCCTGCGCGATGTTTCTCATCCTGCACGGCCTGGGAGCGCTGACGCTGAGGGTGGCGGTTGCTGCAGCGGTCGCGCTGCTTGCGCTTGCCTTTTTCAGCGAGCGGCTCGCCGGCCGGGACGGGCTCGGCACCAGGCTCGATGATGCCGATCGAGCAGGGAGCGATCTTGCCGCTCTGGAGGCGGTTCTCAGCGCTCTCCACGATCCGGCCCTGCTGCTCGATGCCGACGACGTGATCATTGCCTGCAACCGGCGGGCCTTGGAGCTGGAGGAGAAATTCCGCGTTGGCGTCCACATCTCGGGCGCGATCCGCAACCCCGATTTTCTCGATGCGCTCGCTCGCGCACGCCAGCACGGCGGCCCCGAGATCGCCCGCTATGCTGGGCGTGTGCCCATCGCCCGCCATTTCGAGACGGTGATCGCGTGCGTGCCCGCGGCCGAGCAGACCGGACGCCGCACGCGCATCGTCGCCACCTTTCGTGACCTGACCGAGCAGGAGCGGATCAATCGCATGCGTGCCGACTTCGTTGCGAATGCGAGCCATGAATTGCGCACGCCGCTGGCGGCCGTGCTCGGCTTTGTCGAGACCCTGCAGGGGCCTGCCCGTCATGACACCGCCGCCCGCGAGCGTTTCCTCGTCATCATGGCCAAGGAGGCCAATCGCATGAAGCGGCTGATTGGCGATCTCACTTCGCTGACGCGCGTGGAGATGCACCAGCATGTGCGTCCGCGCGGCCGGATCGACCTCAACCCGCTGCTCAGTCAGGTCTGCGAAACGCTTGGACCGATTGCGCTCGAAACAACGATCGCACTATCACTTCGGCCGCTGGGCGAGCCAGCGATCGTCATCGGGGATGAGGACGAGTTGACGCAGGTCTTCCAAAACTTGGCCAACAACGCGCTCAGATACGGCCGCAAGGGAGGCCGGGTCGACATTTCGGTCGAGCGCCAACCGCACACCGAGGGCAAACCGCAGCTCATCGCGGTAGCGATTACCGACGACGGGATCGGCATCGCCGAGGAGCATCTGCATCGGTTGACGGAGCGGTTCTACCGGGTCGATACGGCCGCGAGCCGCGCCGCGGGAGGAACGGGGCTCGGCCTCGCCATCGTCAAGCACATCCTGATCCGCCACGACAGCGAGTTGCAGATTCAATCGAAGCCGGGGGCCGGCTCGACATTCACCGTGGTCCTGCCAGCGTCACGAGCTGGCAGCGAGAGCCCGGTTGAGCGCTCGGAAAAATCATATAATTACGTTTAGAAACAAATGTTTAATATGTCATATTCGGGTTACCCGTCTGCTCTAGAGCTTGGTTCGGACGCGGTTGCGTCCTCCTGCCGGCAATCGATGGTGAGTGGGGCTGGTGGGCTCAAATCCAGACAGGGAGTATCTCGTGAAGAACAAGCTCGTGGCTTTCACGGCAGCGTTGGCGGTCGCCGCCATCGGCGCGACCGGCGCTGCTTTCGCCCGCGATCAGATCCGCATCGTCGGCTCCTCGACGGTCTATCCGTTCACGACGGCTGTGGCCGAGGCATTCGGCAAGGGTGGCCAGTTCCAGACCCCGGTTGTCGAGTCGACCGGCACCGGCGGCGGCATGAAGGCATTCTGCGCCGGCGTCGGTCCGGATCATCCGGACTTCACGAATGCCTCGCGCCGCATCAAGAAGGGCGAGTTCGAGGATTGCCAGAAGAACGGCGTTACCGACATCGTGGAATTGAAGATCGGATTCGATGGCATCGTGATGGCGATGTCCAAGGCAGGTCCCGATCTCGACCTGACCCAGGATCAGATCTTCCGGGCGCTCGCCAAGGAGATCGTGGTCGACGGCAAGCTCGTCGCCAATCCGAACCAGACCTGGAAGGACGTCGACGCCTCGCTGCCCGACCAGAAGATCGAGGTTCTCGGCCCCCCGCCGACCTCGGGCACCCGTGACGCCTTCCTCGAGCTCGTGATGGAGAAGGGTGCCGAGAAGACCGAGATGCTCGCCAAGCTCAAGAAGGACGACGCCAAGGCCTTCGAGAAGGTCTGGAAGTCGATCCGTGAGGACGGCGCCTATGTGGACGCCGGCGAGAACGACAACCTGATCGTGCAGAAGCTCGAGACGAACGCCAATGCCGTCGGCATCTTCGGCTACTCGTTCCTCGAGGAGAACACAGCCAAGATCAAGGGCGCCAAGATGGGCGGCAACGAGCCGTCCTTCGAGCTGATCGCCTCGGGCAAGTATCCGGTCGCTCGCGCTCTCTATGTCTACGTCAAGAAGGCGCATGTCGGCGTCATTCCCGGCATGGCCGAGTTCGTGACCGAGTATACCTCGGACAAGGCGATGGGCGAGGACGGCTATCTGACCGGCAAGGGCCTGATCGCGCTGCCCAAGGAGATGGCTGAGAAGACCATGAAGATGGGCGCGGATCTCGCCCCCATGTCTGCTGACGGACTGAAGTAGCTCGATCGGACTGGCTGGCGCGGCGGCAGTTGTCGTCGAGCCAGTCAGTTGCCTTCACGGCAGGCATTGAAGGTCTGTAGAGGCGAAGGCATGAGCGCGATCTATTTCCTCGTCGTTGCTGTTGTCGCAGTGGTCTGCTACATACTCGGCCGGCAGCGCGGTCTCGGCTTTCGGGCTGCGGGGAGCCTCGTTCACTCCCTGCCCTCCTACCACGGCTGGTTTCTGGCGATCGCGGCTGCGGCACCGATGTTGCTGCTCTATGCGATCTGGACGGCGATTGCCCCGCAGTTGATCGAGACCCAGGTGCTGAGTAGCCTGCCGTCGGCCTTGCAGCCGGTCGATGAGCTGTCACGCGCCGCTGTCATGCGAGAGATCGACAACGTCGCGAGTGGCAATTTTGCCGGTGAGCCTGCTGGCGATATCAAAGCCGCCTCCGACGCACTGACCGCCATGAGCGCGATCAGCGGCTGGTTGCGCCTGGGCAGCGGCATCGTGCTGGCCGGTATCGGGTTCTTCTGGGCCTGGTCGCGGCTGAGCCCCAGCTTCCGTGCGCGAAATCTGGTGGAACGCGCCGTGATGGTCGTGCTGATCGCCTGCTCGGTGATCGCCGTGCTCACCACGGTCGGCATCGTGCTGTCGGTGCTGTTCGAGAGCCTGAGGTTTTTCGGCAAATACCCCTGGTACGATTTCCTGTTCGGGCTGCAATGGTCGCCCCAGACCGCAATTCGGGCCGACCAAGTTGGCCAGTCGGGAGCCTTCGGCGCGGTTCCGTTGTTCGTCGGCACCACGCTCATCACGTTGATCGCCATGCTGGTTGCGGGCCCGATCGGGCTGTTCGCGGCGATCTACATGTCGGAGTACGCAAGCCAGAGCTTGCGGGGCTGGGTCAAGCCCGTGCTCGAGATCCTCGCGGGCGTGCCGACGGTCGTGTTCGGTTTCTTCGCGGCTCTGACGGTTGCCCCACTGATCCGCTCATTGGGTGAGCAGGTGGGACTCGACGTCGCCTCCGAATCGGCGCTCGCCGCAGGCCTCGTAATGGGGGTCATGATCATCCCGTTCGTCTCCTCGTTGTCGGACGACGTGATCAATGCGGTGCCGCAGTCGTTGCGCGACGGCTCCTATGGCCTGGGCGCCACCAAATCGGAGACGATCAAGAAGGTCGTGTTGCCGGCAGCCTTGCCGGGCATCGTCTCGGCCTTCATGCTCGCGATCAGCCGCGCCGTGGGAGAGACCATGATCGTCGTCATGGCGGCGGGCCTCAGCGGCAATCTGACATTCAACCCGCTGGCGGCCGTGACGACCATCACCGTCCAGATCAAGACGCTGCTGGTCGGCGATCAGGAGTTCGACAGCGCGAAAACGCTTTCGGCCTTTGCGCTCGGGTTCGTGCTGTTCTTCTTCACGTTGATCCTCAATGTCATCGCCATGCGGATCGTGCGCAGGTACAGGGAACAATATGACTGACATCCCGTTGGACCGGATCGGCGTGATCGACACGACCTCCGCGGCCGCCAAGGCCCACGTGCGGGCGCGCTATGGCAGCGAGGCGCGCTTCAAGGCCTATGGGCTGGCGGCGATCGCATTCGCGGCGTTGTTCCTGGTGGTGCTGATTGCCGATATCGTATTCAAAGCCGTTCCGGCGTTCACGATCTCATCGCTGCAGCTCGAGGTTCCCGTTGCCGGCAACGTCGTCAATCCCAACGGGTCGAGCGACCCAATCGTCATCGGCCGCGGCGACTTCATCAAGTCCATACGGGAGGGCCTCTATGCGCTCTTCCCGGAGGCCGCCCAGGACCGCAAATCGCGCAAGGTGATCCAGGGGCTGCTGTCGAATGGGGCAGCCGATGATTTGCGCAGGCAAGTGATGGCGAAGCCGTCTCTCATCGGTACGACAGTCGCAACAGACCTGCTGCTGTCGGACGACGCCGATCTCTATCTCAAGGGCGTCAGCGCCCAAAGGCACGTCGTTGCCGGCACGGCCAATGCCACGGCTTCGGGCGCGACGGGCAAGGTCACGATTTTCACCGACGCCAATGTGTTCGCCACCGAGTTGCAGCTCATCAAATCCGTGATGAGCCGCAACGCCGACGAGCTTGGACGCCAGGCCGAGCGCGCGAGCGCCAACGTCGCGGACTATGAGCGCCAGCTGGCCGCCGCGCGGGCTGCAATCGCGGCCGCGCAAGCAGCCGGCGACACCGCGGCGGCCGGTACGGCGCAAAGCCTCGTGACTAAACTCGAGACGGACGTCGCATCCTTGAAGGCGCAGGTCTTCGATCTGACTGGTCGGGCCAAGACTTTCGCGGATCGTTTCGCGGCCACGGGTGGCTCCGAAAATCTCGACCCGACGCTGCCCTCGCTGCTCGTCTCGATCAATGGCGGCATCGTTCGCGCAACCTCCGTGGGCAATGACCGCATCGAGGGCGACGTGCTGGTGGCGCTGACCTCGGCGGCGACGGCCAAGGCCGCGGACTGGTCGAAAATCGTGATCGACACGCCGGAGGCGAGTCGGAAGATCACCGATGCCGAGATCGCCATCCTCGAGAAGCTCGCCGAGAAGGGTCTGGTGCGCTCGAGCTTCAACTGGCTGTTCTTCTCGACCGGCGACAGCCGCGAGGCCGAGCTCGCCGGCATTCTGTCGTCGCTGGTCGGCACCATCTACACGATGCTGGTGACGCTGGTGCTCTGCCTGCCGATCGGTGTGCTCGCGGCCGTCTATCTCGAGGAGTTCGCGCCCAGGAACCGGTTCACCGATCTGGTCGAGGTCAACATCAACAATCTCGCGGCCGTGCCCTCGATCGTGTTCGGCCTGCTGGGCTTGGCGGTGTTCATCAACGCTTTCGGCCTGCCCGTGTCATCGCCGTTGGTCGGAGGACTGGTGCTCGCACTGCTCGTGCTGCCGACCATCATCATCACCAGCCGCGCTGCGCTGAAATCCGTGCCACCCTCGATCCGCGAGGCGGCACTCGGCATCGGGGCGTCCAAGCAGCAGGCGGTGTTCGACCATGTGCTACCGCTCGCCATGCCGGGCGTGCTGACGGGCACCATCATCGGCATGGCGCATGCACTCGGCGAGACGGCCCCGCTTCTGATGATCGGCATGGTCGCCTTCATCGTCGACGTGCCGCAGGGCGTGACCCAGCCCGCGACAGTTCTTCCGGTGCAGATCTTCCTCTGGTCCGATCTGCCCGAGGTCGGCTTCCAGGCCAAGACGGCAGCCGCCATTCTCGTGCTCCTCGCATTCCTGTTTACGATGAATGGACTTGCAATCGTGCTGCGCAGGCGCTTCGAGCGTCGGTGGTAGTAGCAGATGGATATCCCGATGGATCTCAAATCAGTGACGACTGCATCGCTACAGGCGCCCGCCAAAGGCAATGGCACGCACGCACCCGTGGTTGCCAAGGTGGTCGCGAACGCCGTCAACGTCTACTACGGCGAGAAGCACGCGCTGAAGGAGGTGAGTGTCGAGATCCCGCCGCGCTCGGTGATGTCGTTCATCGGCCCGTCGGGCTGCGGCAAGTCGACGTTTCTGCGCTGCATCAACCGCATGAATGATACCATCCCGATCTGCCGGGTGACCGGCAGGATCACCATCGACGGGCTCGACATTTACGACCCGTCCCTCGATGTCGTGCAATTGCGCGCACGCGTCGGCATGGTGTTCCAGAAGCCCAATCCGTTCCCGAAGTCGATTTTCGAGAACGTCGCCTATGGTCCGCGCATCCACGGCTCGGCCCAATCGAAAGCCAATCTCGAGGAGATCGTCGTCTCGAGCCTGAAGAAGGCCGGCCTGTTCGATGAGGTGAAGGATCGCCTCAACGATACCGGCACGGGGCTTTCGGGCGGCCAGCAGCAGCGATTGTGCATTGCGCGTGCGATCGCGGTCGGGCCCGAGATCATCCTGATGGACGAGCCCTGCTCCGCGCTCGATCCGATCGCGACGGCTCGGATCGAGGAGCTGATCGACGAGTTGCGGAAATCGTTCACGATCATCATCGTCACCCACTCCATGCAACAGGCTGCCCGTGTCTCACAACGCACCGCCTTCTTCCATCTGGGCAATCTGGTCGAGGTTGGCGAGACCCAAACGATCTTCACCAACCCCAAGGACAAGCGTACGCAGGACTACATCACCGGACGCTTCGGCTGATGAGCGGCCGGATCAGATCCTCGCGGAGCTAGCAATGACCGACAACGTCCATATCGTCCGTTCCTACGAGGAGGAGCTGCGTAACCTCGACGCCAAGATCGCTCAGATGGGCGGCCTCGCCGAGCAGCAGTTCGCCAAGGCGTTCGACGCCCTCGAGCACCGCGATCCCCGGCTTGCGGAAGCGGTGATCGCCACCGACGTGGCAATCGACCGCTTCGAGCGCGAGCTCGAGGAAATCTCGATCTCCATGATCGCACGGCGCCAGCCCATGGCCCTCGATCTGCGCCAGATCATGACGGCCATGAAGATCGCGGCCGACCTCGAACGGGTGGGCGACCTCGCCAAGAACACGGCCAAGCGCGCCCTCGCAATCTCGAACGAGGCGCCGCCCAAGGCCGTCATGTTCGGGCTGCGCAACATGGTCGATACGGCGCTGCAGCAGTTGAAGGACGTTCTCGATGCCTACAGCGATCGCGATCCCGAGAAGGCGGTCGCGGTCTGGCTGCGCGACGCCAAGCTCGACGCCATGCATACCTCGCTCTTCCGCGAGCTGCTCACCTACATGATGGAGGATCCGCGCAACATCGGGCTGTGCACCCACCTCCTGTTCGGGGCCAAAAACATCGAGCGCATCGGCGATCACGCGACCAACATCGCCGAGAACGTCTACTATCTGGTGACAGGCACCAACCTGACGGAGGAGCGTCCGAAGAAAGATACAACGAGCTCCTCTCGGCCCGGCGGGGAGAGCTGATGAGCGCGCGGGTTCTGGTGGTCGAGGACGAGGAGGCGCTCGGGCTCCTCCTCCGATACAATCTCGAAGCCGAGGGTTTTGCTGTCGACGTCGTCGCCAGAGGCGATGAGGCCGAGGTTGCGATTGCGGAGCGGCGCCCGGATCTGCTGGTGCTCGACTGGATGCTGCCGGGCATTTCCGGGTTGGAGCTCTGCCGGCGGCTGCGTTCGGGGCGCAACACGCGCGAGATCCCGATCATCATGCTGACGGCGCGGGCCGAGGAGAGTGATCGCATTCGAGGTCTCTCGACGGGCGCGGACGACTATGTGGTGAAGCCCTTCTCGCTCCCCGAGCTGATGGCGCGGGTGCGCGCGATACTGCGCCGCTCGAGCCCGGAGCGCCTGGCGGCCGTGCTCACCGTCGGCGAAATCGAGCTCGACCGTGAGGCCCATCGAGTTACCCGCAGTGGCCGTGACGTCCGGGTCGGACCAACCGAGTTCCGCCTGCTCGAGCACCTGATGTCGAGCCCCGGCCGGGTGCTCTCGCGCACGCAATTGCTGGATGGCGTGTGGGGTCACGACGTCTATGTGGACGAGCGCACGGTCGATGTTCATGTCGGCCGGCTGCGCAAAGCGCTGATCCGCGGCAAGGAGAAGGATCCGATCCGCACCGTCCGCGGCGCCGGCTACTCCATCGGCGAGCGGCGATAGAAGTGTGAATTGTGAGTGGTGAGTAGCGGCTTGTTGGTCAACTCAACTCACAACTCACAATTCGCAACTCACAGAAAAACAGCGCCGGAAACTGCCCCGCAGCAGCTCCCGGCGCTCCCCCGCCTCACCAACGCCCTCGAAGGTGTGGCTCAACCTATCCCGATCACGCGATGATCGCGCCCGACCCGGATATCCTTGCGACGCTGCTGTGCCGGTTGGAACGCGCGGCGCGCATGGAACTCGCAATAGGGCAGCCCCGACATCCGGTCGTGGCCGCAGAAATAAAAGTCATCGTGCTGCGGGTCCCCGATCGGCCAACGGCAGCTCGACTGCACCAGCGTCTGGATGGTCTTCCTCTGCTCGAGCGGAATGACCAGCTCCTCGAATTGGCGGAAGTTGTGATCGTTGGCAGGCTCCAGCGCCGGATGCCCGAACGCGTCGCGGTGGGACGCCCCGCCGCCAGCCGCAAACCGCATCGGCCGCTGCCGTCTTGCCCGTGCGATCGCCTTGCGGGGCCGCACGGTCTTGACCCGCGACGTGGTCGCGCGTCCCGCCAAGCCCAACCTGTGCACTTTGCCGATCACGGCATTGCGCGTTACATCGCCGAGGCGCCCTGCGATCTGGCTTGCGCTCAAACCCTCCGACCAGAGCTTCTTCAGCGATTCCACGCGCTCATCAGTCCAGGCCATGAACTTCTCCTCGTTCAACCGACAATAAGAGTACGCCACAGGCAAGACTGCCCGCGCGAAAGCGCCGAAAAACGAACCGACACGACAGAAACACATAGTCGTGCCGAAGACAGTCGGCGGCTCGATAGAAACTCATACTTTGGGGAACACGTCGGCCTTGGACAGGAACCAGAAACTCCACGCGTCAAGCGCGACTGGACAGGCCCGACGAGAGGGACATTACAACAATCGGACTCCGTTGGGCAAGTCCGGCGAATCGAATGATCGACCCCACTCGAAATTACGTTGCAAAAGTGTCACTGATTTGCAGGCGCGGATCAGCGGCGTGCGGCACAGGTCGAGATGCGTCAAAAAGGCATTTGTCCACAATCGGTTGAGTTTTTTTGGGAGCACTAGCCCACATCTTGTGATCATGCCTTCTGCCTTGCCTGGCGCCGGGCCGGCGGGGTTGGGGGCAGACCGGAGCGAATTCGCTTGGCTGGTGTCGTTGACAGCCCCCTGTCCCAGACGTATCAACAGTTTCGACTGCCGCCTGCCAAGGGCGGCTTTTTCGGTTTTACACAGTTTCGGTGGCGCTATGTCGGCTGTTCTTGCGACCTACGCCCGGCAGGATCTGGTCTTCGAGCGGGGCGAGGGGGTCTATCTCTATACGCCCGCGGGCGAGGCTTATCTCGATTTCGGTGCAGGGATCGCCGTCAACGCGCTGGGCCACGCTCATCCCGGGCTGGTCGCGGCCCTGACCGAGCAGGCCGGCAAACTCTGGCACACGTCGAACCTCTACAGCATCGCCGGCCAGGAGCGTCTGGCGGAGCGACTCTGCGCGGCCACCTTCGCCGATCGCGTGTTCTTTGCGAACTCCGGCGCCGAGGCGATCGAATGCTCGATCAAGATGGCGCGGCGCTATCACTATGCGGCTGGGCGGCCCGATCGATTCCGCGTTCTCACCTTCGAGGGTGCCTTCCACGGCCGTACGCTGGCAACCATCGCCGCGGGCAACCAGAAGAAGCACATGGAGGGTTTCGGTCCGAAAGTGGACGGCTTCGATTGCCTGCCCGAGCTCGACCTCGCGCTGGTCGGGCGGGCTGCCGGGCCCGAGACGGCAGCGGTCCTGGTCGAGCCGATCCAGGGCGAGGGTGGCATCCGTACCGTCTCGCCCGCCTTTCTCAATGGACTGCGTAAGCTTGCCGACGAGAAAGGCTTTCTGCTCATTCTGGACGAGATCCAGTGCGGCATGGGCCGGACCGGCAAGCTGTTTGCCCATGAGTGGGCTGGCATGACGCCGGACATCATGGCGATTGCCAAGGGTATCGGCGGCGGCTTTCCGATCGGGGCTTGCCTGGCCACCGAGCAGGCTGCTGCCGGCATGACCGCTGGCTCGCATGGCTCGACGTTCGGCGGCAATCCGCTCGCCATGGCGGTGGGCAACGCGGTGCTCGACGAGGTGCTGAAGCCCGGTTTCCTCGAGGCCGTGCGCTCGCGGGCCTTGCGTCTGAAGCAGGCGCTCGCCGAGCTGCCCGATACCTTCCCCGAGGTGTTCGAGGAGGTGCGTGGGCAAGGGCTGATGCTGGGTCTCAAGTGCCGGCTTCCGATCGGCGACGTGATCGCGGCCTTTGCCAGGGAAAAGCTGTTGGTGGTGCCGGGCGGCGACAATGTGGTGCGGTTGCTGCCGCCGCTCATCGTCTCCGATGACGATATCGCCGTCGGGCTCGAGCGTATGCGCCGGGCAGCGGCGACCCTGCAGGCGACGAGCAGCAAGCGACGCTGAGCAGGCGACGGGACCGAGCCCGCCTATCTCCTCTCTTATCCAATCGAGACCAGCATGGCCCTTCGCCATTTCCTCGACATCGATCGCCACGACGCGGCGACCCTCGGCGAGCTGCTCCAGTCGGCGCACGCCATGAAGCGAGCCGGCCGTCGCCCACCCAAAGCGTTGCGCCCGGCTCACATGCAGGGCGCGGTGCTGGCGATGATCTTCGAGAAACCCTCGATGCGCACGCGCGTCTCCTTCGACATCGGCATGCGCCAGCTCGGCGGCGAGCCCATGTTCCTGAGCGCGACGGAGTTGCAGCTCGGCGAGCGTGAGACGGTTGCGGACACCGCGCGGGTGCTCTCGCGCTATGCCGACGTGATCATGCTGCGCACTGTCGAGCACGAGACACTGCTGGAGCTGGCCCGACATGCCACCGTGCCGGTCATCAATGGCCTTACCAACCGCAGCCATCCCTGCCAGATCATGGCGGACCTGATGACCCTCGAGGAGCATGTCGGTCGCATCGGCTCGGTCAAGGCGGCCTGGATCGGCGACTGCAACAACATGGCGACCTCGTGGATCCATGCGGCAGTGCGGCTGGGATTCGAGCTGCGGATCGCCTGCCCTGCCGCGTTTGCACCCCATCCCGATCTCGCCAGCTGGATCGTCAGGGAGGGCGGCCGCGTGACCGTCACCGAGGACCCGCGGCAGGCGGTAGCTGGAGCCGACTGCGTGATCACCGACACCTGGGTCTCGATCGGGGACAAGGACATCGTACGCCGCAAGCGCTTGCTCGCGCCCTATCAGGTCGACGCTGCGCTGATGGCGTGCGCAGCCAAGAAAGCCGTGTTCCTGCACTGCCTGCCGGCCTACCGCGGCAACGAGGTGACCGAGGAGGTGATCGACGGGCCGCAATCGGTGGTGTTCGACGAGGCCGAGAACCGCTTGCTTGCGCTGTAGGCCATACTTGCCTGGTGCCTCGAGGGGCCGCGATGAGCGAAGTCGGAGTGGAGGCAGGCGGCTTCGGGCTCGCTCCGGGCGACGACGATCTGGTGCTGCCGTTCCGAGCGGAGGCGTCGGGTGTGATGGGGCGACTGGTGCGGCTGGGCGCCAGCGTCGACACCGTGCTCGGCAAGCATGACTATCCCGAGCCGGTCTCGCGCATGCTGGGTGAGGCGCTGGTGCTATCGTCACTGTTGGGCGCCGCGCTCGCGACCGGCTCCAAGCTCATTCTGCAGACCAAGGGCGATGGCCCGGTCGGGCTCGTAGTCGTGATCAACGAGAATCCTGGCTATCTCAGGGGATACGCGAGCTTCGATCGGCAGCGCATCGCTCAACTCGCTGGGGTAGGCCAGGTCGGCAGCGCATCCCTGTTGGGCACCGGACACCTCGCCATGACCATCGATCCCGGCGGCGACAACAACAGCTATCAAGGGATCGTAGCGCTCGAGGGCCAGGGCCTGATCGAGGCTGCGCTCACCTACTTCCGCCAATCCGTGCAGTTGCCCACCTTCGTGCGCATCGCGGTCGCCCGCCACTACAGTCCGGTCGCGCGCGAGGATGGCGACGGCTGGCGCTGGCGGGCAGGCGGCCTGATGGTGCAGCAGCTGTCGCCGGAAGGCGGCACGGCACCGCCCGAGTACGATCGGCTGAAGGGCGATGGCACCGGCTACGAGCCCGACGAGAATTGGGAGCGGACGCGGGTGCTCGCCTCGACCGTCGAGGACCATGAGTTGCTCGATCCGACGCTGGCTCCCTCCCGGTTGCTGGTGCGGCTGTTCCACGAGGAGGGGGTCAGGGCCTACGGCGGCAAGGCGGTCGAGGCACGCTGCACCTGCTCGCGCGATAGGCTGCGGCGCCTGCTCGGCCAATTCGATCGCGCCGAGGTCGCCGCGATGGCGGACACAGCAGGCACGATCGAGACGCGTTGCGAGTTCTGCAGCACCCTCTACCGGTTCAGGCCGGACGAGATCGACTGAGCGAGCTTGCAAAAATTCGAGGAAAATCTTCGTGTGCTCCGGGCCAGAGCCTTAACACCCTCATGTCATATGAAGTGGGCGGAGCAACGGCTCTGCCGACGACATCGCGGTACAGGCATGACATGCAAACGACAGCTGGAAGCGCCACCGACTGCCTCGTGTTCGCCGAGTTCACACCAAAGGACCGGTTCGAGCTCTCGCTCGCTTGCGAGATCTGGCTGGATGACGCCTGCAATGCCCGCTGGGCCACCAACAACTCGATGAAGCTCGCAGCCGTGATCGTGCAGGGCATCAAGAACAACGATGGCCGCGGGATCGAGATCAGTCGGCTCGACCAGCTGTGCGCGATGACGCGTGACGATGCCAACAACACGCTGCGCCAGATGCGGATCTTCGGCCTGATTGGCGACTACCGCTTGGAGCATGGCCGCATCGGCGCCACCTGCTGCCTTTCCCATGCCGGCCAGATCCGCTTCCTCGACATGAAGCACAAATTCGATGTGCTCGATCAGCTCGGGCAGTCGAGGCAGGCGCACGCCGCAGAGCCGGCCGAGGTTGCCGCGTCGATCGCTTCCACCGTTGCCATCACGACCGGCAACGTGGTCGCATTCCGCTCGCGCAAGCCGGGCCGCCTCGATCCGGAGCCGGCGCACGAGCTGGTCAGTTGAGCCGGGAAGCGAGCCTGCCTGGCTGATTGCCGTGACATGCCATCCGTGCTTGGGAGTACCGCATGGGCGCCCCCGCAGGGCTGCCTTCGCCGGGAGCACGCGCAGCAGATGACCGATCTCGGCAAGGACAGTGCTTTCGAGCCTGATCACGCGGGCCTCGGCGCAGCGCTAGAGCAAATCATGCGCTGGTCGGCCGGCGCCGTAGTGCCAGCGCCAGCCGCGACCGACGTCTTGCCCGCATCCGGCCTCGGCGAAGGCA
>JANPDA010000293.1:0-3585 GCA_031431235.1 Hyphomicrobiaceae bacterium | reverse complement strand
AGAAAGCCAAGGGCTCCGGCAAAATCGGCGCCGCCCTCGACAAGCTGACCAAGGACCCCAACGCCAAGAAGAAGCTGAAAGGCCTGCTCGACAACGTGCTCGGCGACAGTGGCGAGGCGGCGGCGGTGGAGGGGCAGTAGTCACCTCGCTCCGTCCTGACCCCGGCA
Organism: Hyphomicrobiaceae bacterium; assembly: GCA_031431235.1. Classification (GTDB taxonomy): domain Bacteria; phylum Pseudomonadota; class Alphaproteobacteria; order Rhizobiales; family Hyphomicrobiaceae; genus JANNSW01. The sequence continues at coordinate 3,418 of JANPDA010000293.1, read as the reverse complement.
CGGTGGAGCCGTGCTACGTGTTGCAAGCGGCCATCCACTGCCTGTCACCATTGCTCGCTGGCCAAACGTCATGCGCAAGTCGGCAACACGACCTCCTCGTCGATTTGACAGCGCCGCCGATACCGACAATGCTGCCTCCATCGACTGCTGAGGTCCGGCCCGCCACTGGTTTCCACCTGCGGATCGAAGGCTTTGCGTGGGCCAGACCCCGAGACCCACCAAGCGGCGAGCGAGCAGTATTCCGACGGCTGCAGCATGGAAAGCGAGTGCATGTCCAGGTCAGTGATCGTCGGTGCAGCCCAACTTGGTCCGATCGCCCGCGACGAGAGCCGGATCGAGGTCGTGCGGCGCCTGCTCGCACTGTTGCGCGAAGCCCACTTCATGCGTTGCGATGTGGTGGCGTTTCCTGAGCTCGCCCTGACGACATTCTTCCCGCGCTGGCCTTTGACCGACGAAACGGAGATCGACAGCTTCTATGAGACCGAGATGCCTGGCCCGGACACCAGGATCCTCTTCGAGGAAGCAGCCAGGCTCGGAATCGGCTTTTCGCTCGGTTATGCCGAGCTGGCCGTCGAAGGAGCACGCAAGCGCCGGTTCAATACCTCGATCCTGGTGGACAAGACGGGTCTTATCGTCGGCAAGTATCGCAAGGTGCATTTGCCCGGCCATGCCGAAGTGCTCGATCGACCCGGTCAGCATCTGGAGAAGAAGTTCTTCGAGGTCGGCGATCTGGGGTTTCCCGTCTGGCGGGCTTTCAATGGCATTCTCGGCATGTGCATCTGCAATGACCGACGTTGGCCAGAGACCTATCGGGTGATGGCGCTGCAAGGGGTCGAGATGATCCTGCTGGGCTACAACTCGCCGGTCGGTCTGGGTGATCCCTACGAGCTCGATGCCCTCGAGCCCTTCCACAACCACCTCGTCATGCAGTCAGGCGCCTATCAGAACGCGACGTGGGTCGTAGGCGTGGCCAAGGCTGGCGACGAGGAAGGCTTCAACATGATCGGGCAGACTTGCATCATCGCGCCATCGGGCGAGATCGTAGCGCAGTGCGCCACCATGGGCGATGAGCTGGTCGTTCGTAAGTGCGACCTGGATTTTGCCAAGCCGTATCGAGCCGATATCTTCAACTTCGCCGCCCATCGCCGGCCTGAGCACTATCGGTTGATCACCGAGCGCACCGGCGCGATCCCGCCGCCAGAATGATTTGCCACAGCGCTTGCGCGCACAAGATGCCACTCGGATCGTGCCCCGTCGCTGCATCGCCGGCAGCCGACTCATGCCGGCACGGAGACGGCGATCGAGTGCGTTTGAATGACGTCGGACTCGGGAATGCTCTCGCCGCGCTCGGTGCGGCTTTCGATCACGAGCTCGATGGCCTCATGGGCATTGGCGAGCGCCTCGTCCTCGCTCTCGCCGTAGGTGACGATCTCGGGCAATGCCGGCACCCGCACGGTAAAACCGCCCTCAGGCTCGGGCCTGAGCTTGACGGTGTAGCGATACTGCTGGCTCATCTCGATCACTCGTCGCAAGTTCCGGTCATGGTACAGGCGAGACGCGGCAGGTCAAATGCGTTTGCGACGGAGGCGAGCCAAGCGATGTCGCGCCGGGGAAGCCGTGGCAGCTCAACCGAAGGCTATCAGCTTCGATTGATCGACAATCCGCGCCCGCCCCCTATGCTGGCGCCCGCATCCATTGGCTAGGAAGAGAACGAGCATGGCGACGAGCAAGAGTGACCTGCCCGAGCGGGAGGCAATGGAGGTCGACGTGGTGATCGTCGGCGGCGGGCCGTCCGGGCTTGCGGCCGGCATCCGGCTGATGCAGCTCGCGGGCGAGGCCGGCAAGGAAATCTCGGTCGTCGTGATCGAGAAGGGCGCGGAGATCGGCGCCCACATCTTGTCGGGCGCCGTGATCGACCCGGTCGGGCTCGATCGGCTGATCCCCGACTGGCGCGAGCGGGGCGCGCCGATCGAGACGCCCGTCACCGACGACCGCTTCCTCTATCTGGGGCCCGCCGGCTCGCTGCGGCTGCCGAATTTCGCCATGCCGCCGCTGATGGGCAACCACGGCAACTACATCGCGAGCCTGGGCGCCGTCTGCAAATGGCTGGCTGAGCAGGGCGAGGCACTCGGCCTGCAGATCTTCCCGGGCTTTGCGGCGACCGAGATCCTCTATGACGGGAAGGGCAACGTGGTCGGCGTCGCTACCGGTGACATGGGGATCGGCAAGGACGGCGAGCCCAAGGACAGCTTCACCCGCGGCATGGAATTGCGTGCGAAGTACACCCTGATCGGCGAAGGCGCGCGCGGCTCGCTCGCCAAGCAGCTGACCCGGCGCTTCGAGCTCGACCGGGGCAAGGACCCGCAGAAATTCGGGCTCGGCATGAAGGAGCTCTGGGAGATCAGCCCGGAAAAGCACAAGCCCGGCCTCGTGCAGCACACCATGGGTTGGCCGCTCCCCAACAATTGCGGCGGCGGCTCGTTCCTCTACCACTACGGGCAGAATCTCGTTTCCGTCGGCTTCGTCGTCCACCTCAACTACCAGAACCCCTACCTCTTCCCCTACGAGGAGTTCCAGCGCTTCAAGACCCACCCGGCGATTCGCGACTTGTTCGAAGGGGGCAAGCGCATCGCCTATGGCGCCCGCGCGATCACAGAAGGTGGCTGGCAGTCGATGCCCGAGCTGGTGTTTCCCGGCGGAGCGCTGCTCGGTTGCGCAGCTGGCATGGTCAATGTGCCCCGCATCAAGGGCTCGCACAACGCGGTGCTGTCGGGGATCGCGGCTGCCGAGGCAGCTTTCGCCGCCATCGGTGCAGGCCGCGGCCACGACCGCCTCGACAGCTATGAGCAAGTGGTTCGCACCGGCGAGATCGCCCACGACCTGAAGCGCGTCCGCAACGTGAAGCCGCTGTGGTCGAGGCTCGGCACTGTCGCAGGCGTTGCACTCGGCGGCCTCGACATGTGGATGAACACCATCATTCCCGGCATCGGGCTCGGCTGTACCCTGAAGCACGGAAAGCCCGACCACGCGACCCTGAAGCCCGCCAAGAGCTTCCAGCCGATCGCCTATCCCAAGGCGGACGGCAAGCTCACCTTCGATCGCCTGACCAACATCGCCTTCTCAGGGACCAACCACGAGGAGGATCAGCCGGTGCACCTGTTGGTCGCCGACATGACGACCCAGCTTGCAAGCGAGCTTGGTGAGTTCGCCGGACCCTCGAGCCGCTATTGTCCTGCGGGTGTCTATGAATGGGTCGACGACGAGAAGGGGGCCAAACGCTTCCAGATCAACGCCCAGAACTGCGTCCACTGCAAGACCTGCGATATCAAGGATCCCAACCAGAACATCAACTGGACAGTGCCCGAGGGCGGCGGCGGACCGGTCTATCCGGGCATGTAGGCGGGTCGACGTCCCCCCA
>JANPDA010000292.1:0-7893 GCA_031431235.1 Hyphomicrobiaceae bacterium | reverse complement strand
CCAAATGATCGCGTACAGCGCGCTCGAGTTCCTGTATTCGACGCTCGCTCAGCCGTATGCTAGAGCGCACATTAGCAAGCTCCGGCCTCTTTTCCTTGAGTCCGGCGTCAAAGTCGCCTATGTTATCTGATACTCGCCTACAGAGTTCCCTGCGCAGTGCTTCGTCCATCGAGTGGCTCATGGTTGGTGTTGTCAACACTGACAATCTCATGCTGAAGAGGGGGTGGGGATAAATGAATCGTGAAAAAATACTCATTATAGTTTACGTTGTTTCTCTTCTTTGCCTGCTCATGCCGCCACAAGTCAACGCGAAATCGTGCCTCAAATCGGACTTGGAGGTACTGACGACGACGGTGATTCCGTACTGGCTGGAACGCTGCTACGAAACCGAGATCGAGGTCATGAACCTCGATGAGCTGCGCCGGTACCGTCAACTGAACCAGAGCAAGGATTGCCGAGCAGCACGCGAAATCTACACTGCCGCCTTCTTGCGCCGTCATCCGAGGTTGCCGCTCGAATTGCCCTTCGCCCTCGAAGGCACCGACTGGATGCGGTACATCATCGAGCGCAACGGGCATGATCTTTATTTCTGCACCGCTTCAGTGAAGCTGCGCTCGGCGCTCGCCGAGATGGAGCGGCTGGGTTTGAACGCAGAGCCCTTTCCCGGGTTCCGGGAGGCAATCGAGGCAGGTCAGGCCGGTACGATTCCGGCCGCAGTGGACGATAGGAACCACGCTCTCATGGACCTCGGCTGGCTCGCGCAGGCCGATCACGCGCCAGCACAGGCGCTCATTGTCGAGATTGCGCTCGGCCAGGAGATGGCGGACCTGATGCCCGGTTATGGGCTTTTCCTGATCGAGCGAGCGACGCGTCGAGGACAAAGGATCGATAATCCAGATGCATTGCGGCTGCGCGCCTCGGATGGACTCCCGGGCGAGGTGATCCGCGAGATCGCCGCGCTGGCTGCCCAGCCAAACGGCGACTACTTCGACTGGTACTACCGTCAGCCAAAGGGCAGGCTCGGAGCCGCAAACCCGTAACGCGGACCGGCTCCGGGCCACACCCGGCGGAAGTCCGACCACCATGGCTTGTTCCGGGCGCGCGGCTCGTGGAAGATAGCCATGTCATGGACCAGCGCATCGCCCACCCCGCCCCCTATTTCGATCCGGCCGAGTTGCGGCGCGAGCTGACGCAACTGCATATGGCCAAAGACGGCGAGCCGGGCGGGGCGCGTCCGGCGGTGCTGGCACGGCTGAAGGCCTTGTTGAAACTGGCCCGCGAGACGGCGCGACAGCAGCTCGATGCCGACGGCGATGGGCGGGGTTGCGCGGCGGGGCTGTCGCGGTTCGCCGACGAGCTCCTGCACCTCGTGTTCGACTACACCGTCTTTCACGCCTATCCGTCCGGCAATCCGTCGTCGGCCGAGCACATGGCGGTGGTCGCAACGGGTGGCTATGGCCGGGGGTTGCTCGCGCCGCGCTCCGACATCGACCTGCTGTTCCTCATTCCCTACAAGCAGACACCCTGGGGCGAGAGCGTGGTCGAGCACATGCTCTATCTGCTCTGGGACATGAAGCTGAAGGTCGGGCATGCGGTGCGCACCGTCGAGCAGTGCCTGCGTTTGGCCGAGGAGGACATGACCATCCGCACGGCCCTCGTCGATGCCCGCATGATCCTGGGCAGCGAAACCCTCTTCGGCGATCTGCAGCGCCGGTTCCGCGATGAGGTGATCCGGCGCACCAGCCGGGCGTTCGTTGCCGCCAAGCTCGCCGAGCGCGACGAGCGCCATCGCCGCACCGGCGAATCCCGCTACCGGGTCGAGCCCAACATCAAGGATGGCAAGGGCGGCTTGCGCGATCTGCATACGCTGCACTGGCTGATGAAGGATCTGCACGAGGCAACGCCGGGCGAGCGCGCGGTCGAGAAGGGCATCTTCTCACCTGCCGAGCTCAGGGCTTTCCGCAAGTGCGACGATTTCCTCTGGACCGTGCGCTGCCAGCTCCATTTCATCGCCGGGCGCGCCGAGGAGCGGTTGTCGTTCGACCTGCAACCGATGCTCGCCGAAAGCCTGGGCTACAAGGAGCATGGGGGCCTCAGAGGCGTCGAGCGCTTCATGCGCCACTATTTCCTGATTGCGCGCGAGGTCGGCAGCCTGACGCGGGTCGTCTGCGCGGCGCTCGAGCTGAAACAGTTGAAGGCGGAGCCGTTGACTCAGAAGGTGCTCGCCCGGCTCTCCTGGGAGGAGCGGGCGCGGCTCCGGCGGCGGACGGACTTTCGTATCGAGAACGGCCGTCTCAATACGGTGACAGGGCAAGTCTTCCGGCAGAACCCGACCAACCTGCTGCGGCTGTTCCAGATCGCGGAAGAGTACGATATCGAGTTCCATCCCGATGCGATCCGGCTGGTGCGCCAATCGCTCCGGCTGATCGACGAGCGGCTGCGCAGCGACCCGGAGGCCAATCGCATCTTCGTCGAGCTGCTGACGGCGCGCGCGGGGCCCGAGCGCACTCTGCGCGCGATGAACGAGACCGGCGTGCTCGGGCGGTTCCTCCCCGCCTTCGGCAGGGTGGTCGCGATGATGCAGTACAACATGTACCATCATTTCACGGTCGATGAGCATTCGATCCGCTCGGTCGGCGTGCTGTCGGATATCGAGGTGGGCCGGCTCGTCGAGGAGCATCCGCTCGCCAGCCAGATCATCAAGGACGTGCAGAGCCGGAAGGCGCTTTATGTCGCGCAGCTGCTGCACGACATCGGCAAGGGGCGCAAGGAGGATCATTCGATCGTCGGCGCGCGGATCGCGCGGGGTCTGGGCGAGCGGCTGGGCCTCACCAAGGCCGAGACGGAGACGGCCGCCTGGCTGATCGAGAACCATCTGGTGATGTCGACCTTCGCGCAGTCCCGTGACCTTGCCGATCCCCGCACCATCAGCGATTTCGCGACGATCGTGCAGAGCCCGGAACGGTTGCGGCTGCTGCTGATCCTGACCGTTTGCGACATCCGGGCCGTCGGCCCTGGCGTCTGGAATGGCTGGAAAGGCCAGCTGCTGCGCAACCTCTACTACGAGACCGAGCCGATCCTCGCAGGCGGGCATTCGCGCCAGGGTCACGAGGAGCAGCTCGCGGCGGCGGAGATCGCGTTGCGGCGCGTGCTCGCGGATTGGAGCGAAGTGGAGCTGCAACGCTTCCTCGCGCGCCAGCACAGCTCCTATCTGTTGCGCACAGATCCGGCACGGCAAGCCGAGCATGCCCGCCTGATCGCGCGCACCGAGCAGCGGGCCCGGACATTCGGCTTCGAGGTCAGGACGGATGCCTTCACGGCGGTGACCGAGCTCAGCGTGCTGGCGCCGAGCGTGAAGGGGTTGCTCGCGCTGTTCGCCGGCGCCTGTGCCGCGGCCGGGGCCAATATCGTCGGCGCCCATATCTCGACGACGAAAGATGGCTTCGCGCTCGATACTTTCCTGTTGCAGCGGGAGTTCGACGAGGATGACGAGCGCCGCCGCGCGACCCGGATCGGCGAGACGATCGGCCGCCTGATCGATGGCTCGGTGACGCTCGAAAAGCTGTTGTCGCGACGCGCGCGTCCGCGTGGTGGGGCCGCGCTGTTCAAGCTCGAGGCCGAGGTGGTGCTCAACAACGGGCTTTCGGATGCGCTCACGGTGATCGAGGTCGCGGGCCTCGACCGGCCGGGGCTGCTTTACGAGCTGACGAGCGCGCTATCGGAGCTGGGGCTCGACATCGTCTCGGCCCACATCACAACCTATGGCGAGAAGGCGGTCGACGTTTTTTACGTGACCGATGTGGAAGGCCGGAAGCTCGACGACGTGGGCACGCAAGCGGCGGTCAGGGCCCGGCTCGAGCAGGTGTTGCGGGTGGGGTGAGATCACGAGGAGCGCAATTGCCGCCGCTCGTTCCAGCTCATCAGCGATTGGGCGACGAGCAGCAGCGCCAGCGAGCCGAGCAGGACGACCGTGCCGATCGCATTGATCTCGGGCGTCACACCGCGCCGGATCGAGGCGAACACGTAGATCGGCAGCGTCGTGTCGGGGCCGGCAACGAAGAAGGCGATGATGAAGTCCTCGAACGAGAAGGTGAAGGCGAGGAGGAAACCGGCGAGGATCGAGGGCGCCAGCAATGGCAGCACGACCTGGCGGAAGGTGCCCAGGGGCGTCGCATAGAGGTCGTCGGAGGCGTCGATCAGGCTGCGATCCATGCCGGTCAGGCGCGCGCGCACGATCAGGATGACGACCGCGATGTTGAAGAGGACATGGGCGGCGATCACGGTCCAGCGGCCCATCTGCACCTTCAGGCCGAGGAGGCTTTCCAGCACGGGATTGAGGACGCCGAACAGCGTCACGAAGGCGATCAGCGTCGAGATGCCGATGACGACGCCCGGCACCATGATGGCGACGTAGATGAGCGCGTCGAACACCCGAGCGGTGATGCCCTCGACCCGCTCGAGCCCGAGCGCGGCAAGGGTGCCGATGATCGAGGAAAGCACGGCGGTGGTGAAAGCGATCGACAGGCTCGTCGTCAGCGCCCGCACGATCAGCTCGTTGGAGAACGCCTTGGCGTACCACGCGGTCGAGAAGCCTTGCCAGTCCATGGCATAGTGTCCCGCGTTGAACGAGAAGAACACGATCAGCGCGATCGGAGCGTAGAGGAAGAGATAGATCAGGCTCGCATAGATTTTCATGCCTGCCCCCTCAAACCAGCGCAGCCTTGCGCTGACCGCTCTGCCCGAGCACGAAGCGCATGTAGACGACGATCGTCACGAACATGATGGCGACCAGGGCGACCGAGACCGCCGCCCCGAACGGCCAGTTGCGCGATTGCAGGAACAAGTCGACGAGCGCATTGCCGATGAAGAAGACTTTGCCGCCACCCAGGAACTGGGGAAGAATGTAGTCGCCCATCAGGAGGATGAACACGAGCATCGAGCCGGTTGCCACTCCTGGCAGCGAAAGCGGCAGCGTCACTTGCCGGAACGTGCGCCAGGGTGTGGCGCCCAGGTCGGCAGAGGCTTCGAGCAGGCGCTTGTCGAGCTTCTCGAGGCTCACATAGATCGGCGGCACCATCAGCGGCAGGAAGCCGTAGACCGCGCCGATCATGACGGCGAGCGGGGTATTGATGATGCGGATGTCGGTGATGCCGATCCATTCCAGCCAGGATGGAATGCCTTTGGAGCCGAGGATCATCATCCAGGCATAGTAGCGCAGCAGCTGGCTGGTCCAGAACGGCACCACGACGAGCGCAAGCAGGGCAATGCGCCAGCGCGGACTGGCGACGACCGCAAGAAAATAGGCCATCGGGAACGCGAACAGCGCCGTCAGCAGCGTCGCGAATGGGGCGAGTGTCAGCGTATTGGTGAAGGCTTTGCTGCGCGCCGGCAGGTTCAGATAGTTGTCGAAGGTGAAGCCGGGCTGATAGCCGCCCGCCTCGGCGCGCTCGCCAAACGAGTAGACGACGACGATGATGAGCGGCAGCACCAGCAGGAAGAAGAAGAATATCGCGGCCGGCGCGACGAGGAGCACGGTCGTGAGGCGGGAGCGGCGGTCAACCATGTGCGCCAGCCTCCGCCGCGGCGTAGGCTGGGCTTCGACCGGCAAGCGCCGGTCTCGGCCCAGCCTAGGGAAATCAAGCCGACTTGAAGCGGGCCATGATCTCGGCGCGCAGCGGATTGGTGAGCGTCGCCGCCGCCCCGAACTCGAGCGGGGAGAGCATATTCTGTGCCGGATAGAGGATCGGGTTTTCGAGGATTTCCTTCGGCAGCAGCGCATTCGCCCGGCTGTCGGTCGAGGGATAGCCGTGTGCCTGCACCTCTTTGGCATTGATCGCGGGTGTCAACAGGTAGTCGATCAGGGCATAGGCCGCCTCGCGGTTGGCCGCGCCCTTGGGGACTGCGTAGTAGTCGGTCCAGATCTCTCCGCCCTCCTTGCCGAGCACATACTGCATCTCCGGCAGGTCGCGGTGGAGCTGGGTCGCATCTCCGGTCCAGCAGACCGACGCCCAGGCATCGCCGTTGCGCATCGAGGGCTGGTAGTCGGAGTTGATGGCGAAGAGATGCGGCTTCGACTCGATCAGCAGTTTCTCGGCGGCGGCAAGCTCGGCCTCGGTATTGGAGTTGAAAGAGTAGCCGAACGACTTCAGCGCGTTGCCGATCGTGGTCAGCTGGTAGTCGTGCACCATGACCCGGCCGGTGAGGGGGCCCTTGGCCAGCTCCCAGAATTCCTTCCAGGTGGTAGGATTCTGCGTGACCTTCTTGGTGTTGATGACGAAGCCCGTGGTGCCCCAATCCTTCGGCACGGCATAGACGGTGCCCTCGACCGCGCCTTCGGAGGTGAAGCGTGGATCCTGGGTGCTGGCGTCGTAGTTGGGGAGCTTCGCCATGTCGAGCGGCTCGATCAGGTCGAGCTTCTTGTAGGTCGAGATGGTGTAGTTGGTCGGCACCAGCACGTCCCAGCCGGTCGAGCCAGCCTGCAGCTTTGCCAGCATCTCCTCGTTGGAGCCGAACACGCTCATGTTGACCTTGACGCCGGTCTTGGCGGCGAAATCATCGAGGTTCTGCTGGCTGTGGTAGTTGGGCCAGGTCGTCAGGTTGACCGTTCCCGAGAGTGCGGCGTAGGCCTTGCGGGGCCTGAGGCCGGGAATGGCCGAGCCGAGCACGGCGGTCGCCGCGCCGAGGCCGGTGACGCCGAGGAAATGACGGCGCGTGACCGAGCCACGCTTGAAGCGCATCAGCTCGTCGATGAAACGGCTGGCGGTGATGTCCTGGTTGGCCGGATGCTTCTTGCTCATTCTCGTTTCCTCCTAGTTGCCTGTCAGTACGAGGGCTGCGCCGTGGGGCCAGCCGATATAGGTCGTGTCACCGGGAGCAAATCCACCTGTTTCGGTTTCGAGGCGCTTCGGCGTCAGGACGAGTAGATCGCCGAGCCCCTTGGCTTCCACCAGATACTCGGAATGCTCGCCGAGGAATATACGATTCTTGATGCGAGCCTCGGCGACATGGCCGGGGCCGACCGAGTCAGCCGTCGCAGCCATGACGATCAGCTCGGGGCGGACAGCGAGGCAGACCGCCGAGCCGGGCGCCGGCCTCGTCGCTGTTCGCGGCATGCGGCCCGCAATCCTCCTCTGGTCGGCCAGCACCACTGTCGCGATGTCCCCGGCGATCGATTCGAGCCGGCCATCCAGGAAGTTCGTCTTGCCGACGAAATCGGCGACGTAGCGGTTGACCGGCTCGTCGTAGAGCTCGCGCGGCGCGCCCACCTGGACGATGCGGCCGTCGCGCATGATGGCGACGCGGTCCGACATGGACAGCGCCTCCTCCTGGTCGTGGGTCACCAGCACGAAGGTGATGCCGAGGGTCCGCTGCAGGTTCTGCAACTCGATCTGCATGTCGCGGCGGAGCTTCCTGTCGAGCGCGGCGAGCGGCTCGTCGAGCAGCAACACCTTGGGCTTGTTGATGAGGGCACGGGCAAGCGCGACGCGCTGCTGTTGGCCGCCTGACAGCTCGTAGCTGCGCCGCTTGTCGTAGCCTTCGAGCCGGACCAGAGCCAGCGCCTCGCCAACGCGCCTCCCGATGTTGTCCGCATCGATGCGCGGTCGGTGCTGGCGCAGCCCGTAGGCGACGTTGTCGAAAACGTTCAGATGCGGGAACAACGCGTAGTGCTGGAACACCATGTTGACCGGGCGCCGATAGGCTGGCACGCCAGCCACGCTCACACCCTCGAACAGCACGTCGCCCGAGGTCGGTTGGTCGAAGCCGGCGATCATGCGCAACGATGTGGTCTTGCCGCAGCCCGAAGGCCCGAGGAACGACAGGAATTCGCCCTGGCTGATCTCGATGTCCATATCCGCCACGGCGAGGACATCCCCGAAGCGCTTGACGACGTTC
>JANPDA010000291.1:0-11705 GCA_031431235.1 Hyphomicrobiaceae bacterium | reverse complement strand
GCGCGCGGTGGGGATCGAAGGGGTGCGGGGGGTGTTGGGCAGCGACGAAAACGGATCGTAGGGATGAAATTCGCTATCCTTTTGCCTAGTCGCTGCACCACCGAGGGGTTGGCTGGCGCACCGGGCCGACAGGAGTGAAGCGAATGTCGGAGTCGGTGCACGAGCGGGCGGTCTGCCTGCTCGCCATCGACAGACTGAGTGCCGGGTTACATGCCGACGAACCCCTGTCCGCATTACCGCACCAAGCTGCCGCGAACAGGAGTGGCAAGCTCTGGCGATCACGATTGAACTCCGCAACGGAGATGATTGAGCTGCTGGCGGCGCCGCCGCAATTTCAGCGCCCCGCTGCCTTGGCACTACGCGTTGTCTTCACCGGCGGACAATTGATCGAGATCGAGATGCTCACTCGTCGTGTAGTCGTCGGCTGTCATGTCGGCGAGCCGGCTGACGAGACCTTCGATCGTCGGATAGCCAGCCGTTGGCGTCAGAAGTCCCAGCCATTCGGCCTGCCACCTCGGCCAATCGGGGCTCGAAGGCTCGCTCTGCTTCACGAACCAGAAGAATAGCTCCGCGCGCTTGGCGTCCCATGAGGGTGACGCTGCCACGCGAATTTCGCGCAGCGCCGAAACGTGTTGGCCTTCGACACTCGTCTTGCCGTAACGGCTCACCATCCGCTTCTGCAACGGTCGAACGAGCTCGACGAACCCGTTGGGAAAGGCAAACCGCGAGCACTTGCGTGCCAAGGCCGCCGCGAACGCGCGCACCTCCGCATCGGTTGTCATGCCGGCCTGCCGCGGTAGGGCCACCAAAACAGACTTCTCGATCGTCATCACCCGATCGAGATCAGCGACCAAGCGCTTTGCCGCCAATGCCGGCACATAGGCAAAGGCCGGGCGCAACAATCCCTTGACCGCAACCAGATCCGCCTCACTCACCCCGACCAATGGCGCCACCTCGACGTAGGGACGCTTTTCTGCTTCGCGCACGACATCACAGGTCTGCGTGACGACAATGAAGCCGTCGACGTCGCTTTCCAAGATTGAGCGGCCTGCCGTGGCCTCGTTGGCTGGCGCCATCGCCGCCGTTTGTGCTTTTGCCTCTGGTGATACCGGCTGCGCCAGATCCGCTACGTGAACGAAGGCAAGTTCTGATCCAAGAATCACGTCGCCCTGGCGCCAGTTCTGCAGCGCCGTATCGATGGGGGACGGTTCGGACTTCGCCGCGGTCATCTCGGATCGGTCGCCTTCCCGATGCGCACCGTTTTCACGACCCGCGACGAACGCACGGACCGGACAGGACGATCCTCCAGCGTCGCCAAGGCGGCCGACAGTGGCGGCTGTGAGCCGGATGCTCTCGGCGGAACCGTTGAAAAGGCCGTTGGTGCCTGCACGCCGCCGATCGCCCATTCGACCCCGTCATAGTCGCCAGCGCGCAACAGATCGAGGCCGGTCGTGCCGGACACCAATGGCGTCAACAAGCGCTCGCGCAAGTCTGCTGATGCGCCCTGCGACAGGCGTCGCACCATATGAAGTGCCCGATGAACCTTCTTCAGATGCTCTGGCGTGAGAGTGCTGCCGCTCGCCCAGTGATGAACAGCGCGGCGGCTGACACCGAACGCGTTCGCCAATTCATCCCACGTCAGTCCAGACAGACGGCGCAGCTCAAGGATCGCCTCAGCCGTGCTCACGCCCATCGGCTCGATCACCAGCGCCGGCGCCGAGCGCGTCGATGATCCCTGCACCGGCTGCGCAAAGCCATTGCTCGTTGGCGTCTGTCCCCGCAAGAACAGGAACTGCATCAGGGCACCCGACACAATCGTCGCCGCATCCCGTGTCCGCCGATCTCCCATGAAGGGGGAGTTGTCGTAGGCGACCAGCGCGCTCATACTTCACCTCCATAGTAGGTAAGGAAGGCGGGCGTCACGACGAACCGGAAAACCGAGTAGTGGCGCCTGGCAAACGCCAGAACCCGTGCGCCGATCGCATCGGCTGCAAAGGGTTCCTGCTCCATCGCGAAGAGATCGAGATCAAGAATCCAGCTTGGCGTTGCAATAGGGTCGAGCGCTTGCGGGTCGACCGTCGCCCCGGCTGGCAAACTTCCCCATCGGGCAAGCAACTGTCCTTCCTCGGTCCGCAACAGGCTTTCGGTAATGAGATGCTGGGCCGCGTCCTTGAAGGGTGTCTGCAGGACACCAAGGACCTCGGATTTGATCAGCTTGGGCAGGAGAGCAAGCGCTTCGCCTTCGATCCGATTGATGTAGCGCACGCCGACACGGAGCACCAACTTCGGGTCGACTGTAGCCTCCAGCGCGCGGGCGACAGCTGTCAACCGTTCGACGAATTCCTGACGCGAGGTGTACGCGGTCGTCTCGAGCGACACAAAACTCGTCGACAATGAGACCCGCCAGACCCTGTCGGCGGACGCAAAGCGCCAGATCACGTCGGCGCGAACGCGCGGCTCGGCGCCAGGGGTGATTTCGATGTGGTGAACCTGCTCGGGGTTGAGCAGCGGATAGCTCGCTCGAATCTGATCCTGGAATGCCGCGATCTCGTCCTGCTGCGCCAGCTTGGCGATGATTGGAAACATGATCTGGCCGAGAACACGCACCAACGGTGCGCGGGATAACGCGACTTCGTCGGGCGGAGCGCCACTGAAGGGTGGTGGAATCTTTGTCATTCGGTGCCTCTCGGCGCATACCATAGCGCCCTGTGAAGCAGAGTGTGAAGCAGCATATTCTTACGAATCGTTAATATGCTATTTATGAACCCACTTCAATCGCTTGAAAGCCTGGCTGCGCAGCCAATCGTGTGCGCTTTGCGCCTGCCTGCCATCCCGAGCCAAACACTGTGAGGTCTATGTATCGTCCTTTGGGCCAGGGCCCAGCGGTCAAGGATTGGGATGACGCAACTTTGTGCGGCGTACCATCCGAGGAGATGCGAAAGCTCCCTGTTGCCCCAAATCTCCCGATGCCACCGCCGTCCCCCTTCCATCACCCATCGCCTGGACAGGCCGTGCCCGTCGACCGTCCAAGCCTTCCCATATCCGCGCCCCGATGATCCGGACAGACCAATCCGCACTTCACTTCCTGATCACCACCTCGCGCGGCAGCTTGGAGAAACGCTCGCAGCCCTTCTTGGTGACGACGATCGATTCCGAGAAGCCGATGCCGTACTCGCGGTACTTGAGGCAGAGCGGGGGCATGTGGAAGGTCATCCCGACTTCCAGCGGCCGGTGCTCGTCCTGCCTCAGCGAGATGATCTCGCCCTCGCCCCAGTCGGGCGGATAGCTGACGCCGATCGAGTAGCCCAGACGATTGCGGTGATAGTCGCCGAAGCCCGCCTGCTGGGTGACGGCGCGGGCGGCCGTATCGGCCTCGTGCGGGGTGACGCCCGGCTTGATCACCTCCATCGCCCGCGTCACCGCGCCGATGCAGGCCTCGGCCGCGCGAAGCCATTCGTCCTTCGGATTGCCGACGAAGATCGTCCGCATCAGCGCTGCCGTGTAGCGGCGCTGGCTGGCGGAGATCTCGAAGTACATCAAGTCGTCCTGCTTCAGGCGATTTGACCCGCCCGTCTGGTGCGGCAGGCAGGTGCGCTCACCCGCCAGCACGAACGGCGGGAGCCCCATGTACTCCCCGCCATTCTCCAAGAGCACCTTGTTGACGATGCCGTTGATCTCGTCCGCCGACGTGCCGGGGTTCGTCGCCTCGTAGCCCGCGAGCATCGCCTTGTCGACCAGCGCGGCCGAGCGGCGCATCATCGCGACCTCCTCCTCCGACTTGATCATCCGGCTGTCCCAGAGGATGCCGGTGGCGTCGTGATAGGTGTTGCCGGGCAGGTCGCGCTGAAGCGTCTCGTGCTCGTCGACCGTGTAGAAGAATCCCTGCTTCTCCACGCCGATGCGTTTGCCGGAGCCGAGGCCGAGCTGCTGCAGCACGTTGACGGTCACGCTCGGGGGATGATCCCAGTCGTAGACCTTGGCGATCTTGGTCGACCAGGCGAACTCGGGCGTATTGATCCACTCGAAGTCGCGAACGAGGAACACCGGCTCGCCGTTCCTGGGCACGATCACGCAATGATATTTGTAGTAGCCCGGCGTCTCGTAGCCGCCCACATAGGTGATGTTCTCGGGGCCGCGTGCGAGCACCGCATCGAGACCGAGCTTCTCCATGCCCTGCTGGATCACGTCGTAGCGCCGCACATACTCTTCCGGCGAGAACGCCAGCCGGTCGTGCAGGATCATCGGCAGCTCGTAGCCCGATGCCGTGCGCCGCGTCGATTTCTGGAATGTCACGTGCTCGGTGTGCTCGGCGACATCGATGACGTCTCGGTCCTTGTCGAGCTTCATGAGGGTCCTCTCGGGGATTGCGACGATAGCGTTCGATCCAGCCCGCGATGTTATGTGCGGACGGTCGCCGGGCAAGTCACTGGACGCAGGGCTGTCACGCAACTGGCGACTTGCCCGCCGTGCCGCAGAATGGCCAGATCGGCCATCCGTCGAGATCGTGGAGGAGTGAGCCTCAATGGCAAGTCCCGTATCCAAGCTGCGCCCGGCGAAGTCGCGCGCCGAATGGCAGCTCGTGGAGCCCGCCTATGGTCCGGGCCTGGGCGCCCGCGCTTCGATCGGCCTGATCGCGCTCGGCACCGACAAGGTCGGCGAGATCGACACCCGCGAGTTCCTTTCGGGCATCGACGGCGTCGCCATGTTCACGACCCGCATACCGATGGCCGAGGTCGCGACACCCCAATCGCTCGCGGCCATGGGGCCGCATCTGGAGGAGGCCGCGCGGCGGATCATTCCCGGCTCCAAGCTCGATGCGATCGCCTTCAGCTGCACCTCGGGAACGGTCGCGATCGGCTGCGGCAATGTTCGCAAGTCGATCGGGCAGGCGCGCCCAGGCATCGAGGTGGCGACACCGGTCGAAGCGGGAGCAGAGGCGCTCCGGCGCCTGGGCGCCAAGCGGATCACGCTGATGGTGCCCTATCTCATCGACACCGCGAACCTGATCTCGGGCTTCTTCGAGGAGGGCGGATTCGAGATCCTCGCCAAGGCGACGTTCAACCTCGGCGGCGATCCCGACATGAACCGGGTGAGCGCGGAGAGCCTGATCGAGACCGGTGCCCGTGTGTTCGATCCGCGCAGCGACGCGCTGTTTCTCTCCTGCACTGGCCTCTACACCTCGCCGGTCGTGCAGCGGCTCGAGCAGCGGATCGGCAAGCCCGTCGTCACCAGCAACCAGGCGGTCGCCTGGCACGCACTGAGGCTCGCCGGCATCACCGATAAGGTGAAGGGCCGGGGCATCCTGTTCGAGACGCAGTGAGCGGGGGAGCAGTGCGCGTCAAACCGTGTCGAGCTTGCCGCGTCGTATGACCAGCGCGGCCAAGCCGGCGATATCGTCCAGGTCCAAGACCGGAATGCTCGCCTCCTCGACAGGATGATCGGCGGCAATGGCGATGACGTGCGGGTCGGCCGGATGGAGTGGCCGCTGCTCCAGGCTGGCCCGGCGCCGGACCTCGATCTTGTCGATCGCCTCGCCCTTGTAGCCTTCGACCACCACCACGTCGCACGGCGATAGCCGCGTCAGGATCTCCTGCAAGCTCGGCTCGGTCTCATCGTTCAGCTCGTGCATCAACGCCCAGCGTCGCGACGACACGATCGCCGTCTCGCGGGCTCCTGCCTCGCGATGGCGGGCGCTGTCGGTGTCGGGATGGTCGATTTCAAAGGCGTGGTGGGCGTGCTTGATGCTGGCGACACGCAGGCCGCGGGCGGACAGCGCCGCGATCAGCCGCGCGGCGAGCGTCGTCTTGCCGGAGTTCTTCCAGCCGGCAATGCCGATGACGAATGGGCGTTGCCCGCTCATGGGACGGCAAGGTCCGCGGCGATGGCCTCGGCGTCGGCGAGATCTTCCGGGCTGTTGGCGTTGAAGAAGGGATCGACCGCCCGGCCCGCGACCACGAAATCCGCGAAGTCGGCGACCACGCGATCGTGCCGGTCGGTCCAGTCGAGCACCTTGCGCACGCCCGCTTTCAGCGCGGCGTCCAGATCGTCGGCGAGCACGACCGGGAACAGGCCATAGACCGGATGCAGCCCGCCGGACGAGCCCGCGAGCACGACTCGTCCGTCGCGCTCCTCGCGGCGCAAGTCGAGCTTCGCCACCAAGTCGCGCGGCAGAAACGGTGTGTCGGTCGCGGCGGCCGCAACAAAGCGGGCATGGGGATGATGCCCGGCAGCGAACCGCAGCCCGGCGAGCACGCCCGCGAGCGGGCCGGCGAAGCCCTCGATCGGGTCGGCGACGATTGGCAGGCCGAAGCCCGCGAACCGCGCGGGATTCCCGTTCGCATTGATGACGAGGCTGTCGACCTGGGGACCCAGGCGCTCGATCACATGGGCGAGCATGGGCCGACCGGCGAGCAGCCTGAGGCTCTTGTCGCCACCACCCATGCGCCGCGACAGGCCGCCCGCCAGCAACACGCCGATGATGTCCCGATGGGTCGCCATGCCCGGCACCATGCCCCGCCGCCGCCAGACACGCAATCGAGACACGATGGCCCCCGCTGGACCAGTGTCCGGGTTCGTGTAGGATGCGCCCCGGAACGAGGATGGGAACCCGACTGATGACGAGCACAGGCAATCTGATGACGGGCAAGCGCGGCCTCATCATGGGGGTCGCCAACAATCGCTCGATCGCCTGGGGCATCGCCAAGGCCTGCGCCGGACAGGGCGCCGAGATTGCGTTGACCTTTCAGGGCGACGCCATCGAGAAGCGGGTGCGCCCGCTCGCAGCCGAGATCGGCTGCAAGCTGATTCTGCCCTGCGACGTGACGGATGCGGCCAGCATGGATGCGGTGTTCGCCGAGCTCGGGCGGGCCTGGGGCCGGCTCGATTTCCTCGTGCACGCGATCGCATTCTCCGACAAGGCCGAGCTCGACGGCCGCTACGTCGGGACGAGCGAGAAGAACTTCACCCAGACGATGCTGATCTCCTGCTACTCCTTCACGGCGCTGGCGCAGCGGGCCGAAAAGCTGATGTCCGCGGGGGGCTCGCTGCTGACGTTGACCTATTACGGCGCCGAGAAGGTGATGCCTCACTACAATGTGATGGGTGTCGCCAAGGCCGCGCTCGAAGCCAGCGTGCGTTATCTCGCGGCCGACCTCGGCAAGCAGAGCATCCGGGTGAATGCGATCTCGGCCGGCCCGATCAAGACGCTGGCGGCCTCGGGCATCTCGGACTTCCGCTACATTCTCAAATGGAACGAGTACAATTCCCCGCTCCGGCGCACCGTGACCATCGAGGAGGTGGGTTCCGCCGGCATGTATCTGCTTTCCGACCTCTCCCGTGGCGTCACCGGGGAAGTTCACCACGTCGACGCCGGCTACCACGTCCAGGGCATGAAGAACGAGGAAGCGCCCGACATCTCGGTGATGAAGAGCGAATAGGTCTTGCGCGGACCTCCCCTTGCGATTGCCATCATCGGTGGCGGGCCGGCCGGGCTGATGGCAGCCGAGGTGCTGGCCGCCGGTAATGCGACGGTCACGGTCTACGAGCGGATGCCGACGCTCGGGCGCAAACTCCTGCTGGCTGGTCGCGGCGGCCTCAATCTCACCCACAGCGAGGATTTGGATCGGCTCGTCACGCGCTATGGCGGAGCGGCGCCGCGTTTGCGGCAGGCGATCGAGGCCTTGCCGCCGGACGCGCTCAGGGCCTGGGCTGACGGCCTCGGACAGACGACGTTCGTCGGCTCCAGCGGACGTGTGTTCCCCAGGGCGATGAAGGCTTCGCCCCTGTTGCGGGCCTGGCTCGCCCGGCTCGATGCGGCGGGGGTGCGGTTCCAGCTCCGCCATCGCTGGACGGGTTGGGACGAGCAAGGCCGGCTCACATTCGCGGCTCCTTCCGGCACGCTCGCCGTCGAGCCTGCCGCAACCGTGCTGGCTCTTGGGGGCGCGAGCTGGCCGCGGCTCGGCTCGGACGGCGCCTGGGTCGCGCCGCTGGCGGCGGCCGGCATCGGGATCGCGCCGCTGCAGCCCGCCAATTGCGGCTTCGTCGCGCCCTGGTCGGAGCTGTTCGCTTCACGCTTTGCCGGCGCGCCGCTGAAACGGATCGCGCTCACATTCGCTGATGTGACTATAAAGGGCGAGGCCGTCGTGACGCGGGCGGGGATCGAGGGCGGCGGCGTCTACGCGCTCGCGCCCGTGCTGCGCGACGCGATCCACGCGACTGGCGTTGCCATGCTCGGCGTCGATCTGCGCCCCGATCTGACCGAGGCCGATCTCGCTCGCCGCCTCGCCGGCCAACGCGGCAAGCAATCGCTCGCGACCTTCCTGCGCAAGGCCGCGGGCCTGCCACCCGTTGCGATCGGGCTGCTGCACGAGGCGACCATGCAGCAGCCGGGGCGGCTCGCGGGCATGTCTCCTGAGGCTATCGCCGGGCTGATCAAGGCCGTACCGGTTCGCCTCACCGGCATCGCGCCGATCGAGCGGGCGATCTCGACCGCCGGCGGGGTCGCGTTCGAGGAGGTCGACGAGGGCTTCATGCTGACCCGGTTGCCTGGCGTGTTCGTCGCAGGCGAAATGCTCGACTGGGAAGCCCCGACCGGTGGCTATCTGCTGCAAGCGGCCTTCGCGACCGGCGCCGCAGCCGGGCGCGGGGCGTTGAGGTGGCTGGAAGTGGGGGTGCCTAGCGCGCCGCCGCACGTCGCAGCCGATCGTTGATCGCCGCGCCCAGGCCCTCCAGCGGGATCGGCATCACGGCGATCGTGGCGGCGCCCGAGGCGTCGAGCTCGCGCGGGGCGGCGAACAGGCGGGAAGCGGCCTCGCGGAGATCGCCCGACGGGCTCAGGTTGATCGAGGGGCCGCATGGTATAATGACTGTTGTCAACTATCTTGATAGTGCGAGATTGGGAGCTGGTGCCTGGGTTGCCACTCACGTCTTGCGAGCCTTGTGTGCATGCTGGTGCCCCTGATCGTGGACGTGTTCATCCAGGTGATCATCCGCCCGCTGTGCTGGCGTGGTCGAAGCGGGCAGCAGATCGGCCAATGCGCCGGCCTTCTGGCTGGAACGGATCACGATGCGGGCCTCGGCAACCGCCGGTATGTGGCTCGCCAGCGCCTTCGACAACGCAACGCGCACGGCATCGGCCTCGCTCAGCGTCGCTGTGGCTGGAATCATCACATCGAGATCGGCATACAGGCGATGTCCGATCCAGCGGGCGCGCACATCGGTGACGTGGGCGCCGGTCACATGCCCGGCCGCGTGCCGGATGTTCGCGATCGTGCCGGGCTCGATGCCGTCGAGCATGCGCGTGAACACCGCGATCGAAGACTGCCAGACGATGCCGAGAATCATGACCGTGATGATCAGTCCGACGATCGGATCGGCCAGCGGAAAGCCGAGCCAAACGCCGAGCGCGCCGACCACGACGGCAAGGCTCGTCCATCCGTCGGTGCGGGCGTGATAGCCGTCGGCGACGAGCGCCGCGCTGTTGATCTCGCGCCCCACCCGGATGCGGAGCACGGCGACCGCCTCGTTGCCCATGAAGCCGATCACCCCTGCAGCCGCGACCGCCCACAGCAGGTGGATCGGTTGGGGATCGAGCAGACGTTGGATCGCCTGATAGCCGGCGACGAGCGCACTCGACACGATGATGAGCACGATGGCGGCGCCCGCCAGATCCTCGACCCGGCCATAGCCGTAGGTGAACCGGGCGTTCGGTTTGCGCCGCGCCAGGACAAATGCGATCCAGAGCGGAATGGCGGTCGCCGCATCCGCCACATTGTGGATGGTGTCAGCGAGCAGCGCCACGCTGCCGGTGACGGCAACGACGCCGAGCTGCAGCAGCGCCGTGACCGCCAGAATCAGGAATGACCATTTGACCGCGCAGATGCCGCGTTCCGTGGTGGCGATCGTCGGGTCGATCACGCCATGGGAGTGGCCGTAACCGGCTCCATCGTGGTGGCCATGCCCATGGCGGTGCCCATCGGCGTGGGCACCTGGACCGTCGCCAAATCCAAACCAGTCCAGGACGTTGCGCAACATGGGGGGCATTTCAGAGATACTTCGTGATCTGCTTGAACTCTTCGAAGGGCTGACGGCCTTCGCGCGTCGCGGGACCAATAGCCTTCTCGAGGCAATGATCGATGTGGTCGTGGATCAACTCACGCTTGGCATTGACGATCGCCTTCTCCACCGCGCGCAACTGCTGAGCGAGCTCGACGCAGCTCCGTCCCGCGGCCATCATCTCGATGATCGTCCGCAGATGACCCTCCGCCCGCTTCAGTCGCGTCATGATCTCAGGATGGCTCAGATGCTCCATGTCCACTACCTATCCTCCGGGAGGGGATGTCCACAAGCCCTTTGTTCGATCGCTGGATCCCGAGCCTCAGCTCAACGCATGAACTGCAGGACACCGAAGGTGACGACAAGAAGGCCGGACAGCACGTCGAGCGCCCCGGACAGCCGGGCGACCGATGCACCATGCCGCTCGACCAGCAGCATCAGTCGGGTTCGTGACAGGGCCGTGAGCACGGCAACCAGCGCCAGGGTCGTCGAAACCCCGAGAGCCATCGCGCAGGCAAAGGTCAATCCGGCCTCGGGCACACCGCGCGACAGGGAGAACATCATTGCGAACAGCGTGAGCGGGCAGGGCACCAGCCCGGCGAAAACGGCAATCAGCAGGCCGTCGTGGCCATGCGAATGCCGGGCAACGCGCGAGCGCGCCAGCAGCCACAGTCCCACTCCGACGAGGAGGACGCCACTGACTTGCTCCAGGGCTGGCGCCCGCCCGACACCAGCGAGCGTCCGCGTCACCAGCGGCGCTGCCGCGAGCGCCAGGATGACACCCATGCCGACATGGGTGCAGGCGAGGACGGCGGCGACGCAAGCAGCGCGCAGCGCCGCCATGGGTGCCCCGAGCACATAGGAGGCGAGCAGCGACTTGCCGTGGCCGGGCGTCAGGGCATGGACGGCGCCGAAGAGGGCCCCCAACGGCAGGACCGCTGCGAGGGCAAGCCAATCCCGGTCGCTGGCGAAGCGCGAGAGATCCCGCCCGAGAGTGTCATGGATGATTGTCTGGATCTCGATGAGCCAATTCATTGTGGCCTCGGCGTTGTGCGAACCGATGCATGGCGGCGGACTTCACGTCCGGGCAAATCGCGTGCTCACCTCTGAAGCAGAGCATACGCGGAGTTTCGCGCCCGATCCGAGGCGCGGCGTGGTGAGCCGGATACGAAGCTGGTTGCTGGGTGTGCGGCCTCATCGATGCCTGGATAGATCTGTTTGCATAGTGTATTGTCTGAAAGAGATCGGGAAGCGACTTATCCCTGGACTAGGGCGATACGGTGGCTACACACGTGGCGAACAGCCCCTTGGACCGGTTCGGGTCAACGGGCTGTGGGGCCGCTCCTCATCTTCAACCGTAGTCAAGGGTCAAGCGGACAAGAGCCGTCCGTGAGTCCTGTCTAAAGTACCTACGTTTTCCGCGTACTGCGGTGTCGGCACGATCTGTTGGCCTCGGGCGGCTCGAGGTCACGGGTAGCTGTTCGCCTCCCACGATCGAGCTTCTGCACGCATATGCGCGCAGCAGACGTCATGAAAATCGTACGAGTAGGATCCCCTGTCAGCGCGCCGCCGCACGTCGCAGCCGATCGTTGATCGCCGCGCCCAGGCCCTCCAGCGGGATCGGCATCACGGCGATCGTGGCGGCGCCCGAG
>JANPDA010000290.1:0-8027 GCA_031431235.1 Hyphomicrobiaceae bacterium | reverse complement strand
GCAACCTCGTCGAGCGGTTCTTTTGCAAAATCAAGCAATTCCGCGCCATCTCAACGCGCTACGACAAGCTCGCGAACACTTTCCTTGCGGCGGTGGCGCTGGTTTGCGTACTGTTCTGGCTCAACTGACGACAGGCCCTAGCAGAATTCCACTCCCTGCCGCTCTCGATCAATTCGATCACCGCCAGCGCCCAACCGCGTCGGCGAACGCCAGCAAAGGGGGTCAATCCCCTACTCTCAGCTTGCCGACGCGCGAGGGAGCGTGCTTCAGGCCGGTATCGCCACGTTCGCGCCTGGGCGCACGGGCAATCGTCACCATCGCATTATCGACCATGTCGCGGAGCAATTCCACATCGTCGATCGCTTGGGCAAAGACGTTGCCCAGGCTCGGCAGGCGGATTTCGCCATTGCGCGCGATCGGGGTCGCGCCATAGCCGAGCACGATGTCGTCCTTGTCGGGCAGGAAGGCGATCTCGCCCTTTTCGATCACGTCGCGCGAGCCCAGCTCACGATAGGCCTCGAAGGGCGTATCGATCCAGATCATCCTGCCCCAGAACCGGACCGTCGACTGCAGCGGCAGGCCGAGCCAGATGATGTCGGCGGTGCGGGTCGCGAGCAGCCGCGCTCGGAGCCGGACGGTGCCTGATTGGATGATGAGCTCGTTCATCGCTGACTTTCAGCAGACCTGGGCGGGCGACGCAACGGTACGCCGAGTTGGCAGGCACACGAGCCTCGCGGAACTCGCCTGTTCATCGGAGCGTTCAATCCCGCGTGATATTCCCCGTTTCTCGGGTACAATGACGGCGGATCCGAGGAGAGCCCGATGCAGGAGCGCCTACGCCTAGCCCAAGCACGCCAGCATGCCGTAGCCACGGCTGCAAGCGAAGTCGTGATCGCGGCCGTCGCGACCGCGGTGCCCGAGCATGCGATCGATCAGAGCGAGTTCCTGCAGCTGACGCTTCGAGTGGCGCCCGAGTTCCGCCGCTTCGAGCAGCTCTTTGCCAACACCGGCATCGAGCGCCGTTATACGGCGGTCCCACCCGCGTGGATGATGCAGGACCATGGTTGGGTCGAGCGCAACGCCGTCTTCGCCGAGGTAGCGCCGCGCCTGATCGAGACGGTGGCACGCGACTGCGCGGAGACGGCCGGGATCGATGTGCGCAACATCGATGCCGTGGTCGTCGCCTCGACAACCGGCATCGCGGTGCCGAGCCTGGATGCACGCCTCGCCAACCGGCTCGGCCTGAAGCCAGAAGTAGAGCGGCTGCCCTTGTTCGGGCTCGGCTGCGCGGGCGGCGTGACGGGGCTGGCGCGAGCGGCAGGTCTCGCGCGCTCCAATCCGGGCCGCAATGTGCTGTTCGTGGCGGTCGAGCTCTGCACCATCAACTGCCGCATCGGCGACCGACGCATGGCGAACTTCATTTCCGCGGCACTGTTTGGCGACGGCGCGGCCGGGGTGCTGCTGCGCAGCCTCGAGCCGGGCGAAACGCGGGCCGGGCGAGCGCTGCTCGGCGCGACGGGCGAGCATATGTGGCCAATGACCGAGGATGTGATGGGCTGGTCGATCGAGCCCGACGGCTTTGGCGTGGTGATCAGCCCGGAGATCCCGCGTTTTGCACGCGACAAGTTGCGGCCGGCACTCGAAGGGTTCCTCGCCCGCGAAGGCCTCGGGCTCGCCGACCTGGACGGCATCGTGCTGCACCCGGGCGGACGCAAGGTGTTGGAATCGGCCGAGCAAGCGCTCGGCGTGCCCCGTGAGACCTTCAAGCATGCCTGGGACGTGCTCGGCGACTACGGCAACATGAGCTCGCCAACGGTGTTGTTCGTGCTCGAGCGCACCATGGCGGGCCAGCCACGCGGACGCCAATTGCTGACAGCCTTCGGCCCCGGCTTCACCGTCTCGTTCGCCATGCTGGATTTCGGCTGATGCTTCCCGATTGGCTCGGGCCCCCGCAACTCGCCGCGGCCCTCGTGCTCGCCCAGCGCGGCCTCGAGGAGCTCCATTCCATGCGCAACACGCGCCGGCTGCTGGCCGAGGGCGCGCACGAGGAAGGGAGCGATCTCTATCCCGTCGTCGCCAGCGCGCATCTGGGCTGGATCGCGGCGATCGCGCTTTTGATCCCGCCCAGCGCGGCTGTGATCTGGCCGCTCGCGAGCGCCTTTCTCGCCCTGCAGATCGCCCGCTACTGGGTGATCGGGTCGCTCGGGCGCTACTGGACCCACCGCATCATCACGCTGCCTGGGGCTCCCGTGGTGCGGAGCGGACCCTATGGCCTCGTCCGCCATCCAAACTACGTCGTGACGATCGCCGAGACGGCCCTGCTGCCGCTCGTGTTCGGTCAGGTCGCGATTGCAGCCATCTTCACCGCGATCTGGATCACGGTCATCCGGGCGAAGATCGCCCTCGAGGACGCGGCGCTCGCGGGACGGGAGGACGGGGAAAGCTGAGCAGTCGTGTTCAACCCGGCGGCGGGCCGAACACCAGCACGGCGTTGAGGCCGCCGAAGGCAAAGGAGTTCGACATGGCGTAGGTGACGCGCTTCTCGCGCCCCTTGTTGGGTACATAGTCGAGGTCGCACTCGGGGTCCGGTCGGGCGAGGCCGATGGTCGGGGGAAGGAACCCCTCCTGCATCGCCATGATGCAGGCGATCGCCTCGATGCCGCCGCCTGCGCCCAACAGGTGCCCGTGCATGGATTTGGTCGAGGAAATAGCGAGATCTTTCGCTGCCCCGCCATAAACGGCCTTGATGGCGCGGGTCTCGTTGGCGTCGTTGATCGCGGTCGCGGTGCCATGGGCATTGAGGTAGCCGATATCGGCAGGCGCCAGGCGCGCGTCGGCGAGTGCGATCCGCATGGCTTCGCTCGGCCCCTCGATGTCGGGATTGACCATATCCTTGGCGTCCGACGTCATGCCGAAACCCTTCAGCTCCGCCAGGATCTTGGCGCCGCGGGCCTTGGCATGGCCGAGCTCCTCGAGCACCAGCAGCCCGGCGCCTTCGGCGAGCACCGTGCCGTTGCGCGTCTTGGAGAAGGGAAAGCAACCATCGGGCGAAAGCACCCGCATCGCCTGCCAGGCGCGCATGGTGCCATAGTCGAGCACGGCTTCGGCAGCGCCCGCAATGCCCAGATCGATCGCGCCTGAGCGGATCATCTGGAAGGTGAGCCCGATCGCATGCGCCGCCGTCGAGCAGGCGCTGACCGTGCCGAAGGTCGGCCCCTTGATGCCATATTCGATGCTCACATGCGCGCACGCCGACGAGCCGATGATGCGCAGCAGCGTGAGCGGATGGGTCGCCTTCCTCTTATGGATGAAGAGGTCACGATAAGCGGATTCGAAGGTGGTGAGGCCGCCCGCTCCCGAGCCGATGATGGAGGCCGCACGATTGCCGTTTGGCACCACCCCATCGAAGCCCGCCATCGTCATCGCCTCGATCGCGGCGGCACCGGCGAACTGCGAGTAGCGATCGGCGTGCGGCAGCACCTTCTCGCGCTTCAGGTTCTTGAACCGCTCCTTGGCGTCGAAATCCTTGATCTCGCCCGCGATCGTGATGTAGAGGTCCTCGGTCGGGAAGGTCGTGATCGGGCCGACGCCGCAACGCCCCGCCCGCAACGAGCCCCAGAAGTCGCCGACGCTCTGGCCGATCGGCGTCACGGCGCCCATGCCGGTCACGACCACACGCTTCATGCCGCTACTCTCAGCCATGATCCCTCATCCGCGGCACGACTGTCGAACGTGCGTCCATCACGCCGGTGCGCCAGCCTTCCTGACGATGTCGGAAACGCGCTCCACGACCGAGCCGACGGTCTTGAAGTCCTCCATCTCCTCATTGGCATTGTAGGGGATCTCGATGCCGAACGAATCCTCGATGTCGAACACGATCATCGCGAGGTCGAGTGACTCGATATCGAGATCCTCGAGCTTGGTCTGAAGAGCGATCTCCTTGTCGGGGCTCTTCATGTGCTTCTTCAGGATCTCGATGATTTTCGGTGCGACGTTTTCCATGCCGGTCTCCCTCAGCGCTCGCCAGCGAGCCCCGCGGCGCTCATACGTTCATCCCCTTGCTAATGCAGACGCCGCCAGAGGGCAAGCTTCGCTTGCTGGGAAAGCCGCGGGCGAGAGCAGCCCGCTGCCTCCGGCAAACCACCGGTTGGGGCACAACGCAGCGCTGGCTCGCCGTGCCGGTGCCGCCTTTACCATACCATGATATAGTGCCGGGCGCAGCGGCCAGTCGCATTGCCGCGGCCGACGGGCACGATCAGCAGAGGTCAACCATGACGAGCCGCGATTCCGCTCTCCCTGCGCTGGGTCACGGCCATGGCGAGCCCTGGCGCGCCAACTACCCGGCGGGGGTGAGCTGGGATCTATCGTTCACACCACGCTCCGTCCATCGGTTGATCGAGGAGGCGGCGGAGCGGGCGCCGCAGCGCATTTGCACCCATTTCCTCGGCCGCACCATGACCTATGCCGAGATCAGGATCCTCGTCGACCAGGCAGCAAGGGGCCTGCAGCTGATGGGCGTGGGCCGCGGCAGCAGGGTCGGCCTGTTCCTCCCCAACACCCCGACCTTCCTGGTCGCCTACTATGCAATCCTCAAGGCGGGCGGCACGGTCGTCAATTTCAACCCGCTCTACTCGCCCGAGGAGCTCGAGCATCAGATCCGCGATTCAGGCACCGAGATCATGGTGACGCTCGATCTGAAGGCGCTGTTCGGCAAAGTCGAAGCGCTCTTGCAGAAGGGCCTGCTCGCCAAGGCGATCGTCGCTTCGTTCCCCTCGCTGCTGCCACCCATGAAGGCGACGATCTTTCGCATGGCGAGGTCGAAGGAGCTCGCCAACCTGGCAGCTTCGCCGGTGGCTGGGAAGGTCGTCACCCAGCGCGCGCTGATGACGAACGACGGCCAGCTCGTTCCCGTGACGATCGACCCGCAGCGCGACATCGCCGTGCTGCAGTACACCGGCGGCACCACTGGCACGCCCAAGGGCGCCATGCTGACGCACTCGAACCTGATCGCCAATGTGGAGCAGGTCGCCGCCTGGGCCGGCGATTTCGTGACCGAGGGCGAGCGCATCATGGGCATCCTTCCCTTCTTCCACGTGTTCGCCATGACCGTCGTGATGAATGTCGGGGTGAGCCGCACCGCCGAGCTCATTCTGGTGCCCAAGTTCGAGATCGTCGAGGCCTTGAAGCAGATGCACGCCCTGAAACCGACCATGATGCCGGGCGTGCCGACGCTGTTCACCGCGCTGCTCAATCACCGCTCGACACCAAAGTACAATCTCTCCTCGTTGAAGTTCTGCATCTCCGGCGGTGCCGCGCTGCCACTCGAGGTGAAGCGTGGGTTCGAGGCCCTGACCGGCGCCAAGGTGGTCGAGGGCTATGGCCTGTCGGAGACATCCCCGGTCGCCGTCTGCAATCCCCCGCTCGGCCCCGTCAAGGAGGGCTCGATCGGCCAACCGCTGCCCGGCACGAGCATCTCGATCCGCGCGCTGGAGGATCCGACGCGCGAGCTGGGGATCGGCGAGGACGGCGAGATCTGCATCGCCGGTCCGCAGGTGATGCCCGGCTACTGGAAGCGTGCCGAGGAGACCGAGGCCGTGTTCACGGCGGAGTTCTTCCGGACCGGCGACATCGGTCACATCGACGCCGAAGGCTTCATCTTCATCGTCGACCGGTTGAAGGACATGATCAACTGCTCGGGCTTCAAGGTCTATCCGCGCCGGATCGAGGAGGTGCTCTACGAGCATCCCGCTGTCGAGGAGGTGATCGTGATCGGCATTCCCGACGAGTATCGCGGCGAGGCACCCAAAGCCTTCGTCAAGCTGCGCGACGGAGCGGCCGCGACCGACAAGGAGCTGATGGAGCACCTGCGACCGCGCCTGTCGAAGCTCGAGCTGCCCTCCGAGATCGAGTTTCGTGCGAGCCTGCCGAAAACCATGATCGGCAAGCTCTCGAAGAAGGAGCTGAAGGCGGAGGAGGCGGCGAAGAGGAAAGGCACGTCGGTTTCGTAGGTTGGGTCGAGCTTTCGCGAGACCCAACACCACACGCACGAGCGACGTTGGGTCTCCTTCGTCGACCCAACCTACGAGGCAAGCGGCTTGACGCTGGCCGCGAACGGCCTATGCCGAATGACAAGCTCCCAACTCCCGAGGCTCCAGATGTCGCTCCGTCCCGTTCTCGGCCTGCTGGCCCTGCTCTTGCTCTCCCTCGTGCCGGCCTTGGCCTCCGCCGCCGACATCACCGTCTACCGGCAGGCAGGCTGCAACTGTTGCGGCAAGTGGGCGCAGCACCTGCGCGACGCCGGTCATGTGGTGGTCGTCAACGAGGTCGCCAACATGAGCGAGTTGAAGACGCGATTGGGCGTACCCGACGCGCTCGCCTCCTGCCACACGGCGGTCGTCGAGGGCTACGTGGTCGAGGGGCATGTGCCGGCGGCGGACGTGGCGAAGCTTCTCGCCGAGCGGCCGGCCGCCAAGGGCATCGCGGTTCCCGGCATGCCGATCGGCTCGCCCGGCATGGAGGTCGAAGGGGAGCCGGCGGAGAGGTTCGACGTGACGCTGTTCGGCGCGGACGGCACGACCCGGGTCTTCTCGACTCACTGATCCTCAGCCGGCATGCGCCATCGCCCCCAGCGCCACGGTGCCCACCAGGGATGATGCTCGCCCTCGAGATCGGGCACCGGATCGAAGCCTGCGCCGCCCCACGGGTTGCATCGGCATGCTCGCGCAAAGCCGAGCCAGAACCCTCGCCGAGCACCGTGCCGGTCGATCGATTCGAGCGCATACTCCGAGCACGTCGGCAGATAGCGGCACTCGCGCCCGATCAGGGCGGACAGCGTATAGCGATAGGCGAGGATCGGCGCCTTGAGGAGGAGGCGAGGGAGAAGGCGGATTCGCACGGATAGGCTCCGCAAACTACCGTCGGACCCGCAGCCCCAAATCAGCGTTGCAACCTTGCGCTGCCATCGACAAGCTCTATCATTCATTGCATGAGCAGCACGAACGACACCAGTGGCAGCAGCCGTGCCGAGGACCGCGCCATCTACAGGCTCGAGCCCGACGCGCCGCTGACCGGCCTGCTGACCGACATCGCCGGCCGCGCCGATAGTCTCGCCCGGCACGAGCTCGATCGGCCCGATCTGTGGCCGACCGTGCTGAAGAAACTGAAGATCCGCTGGACCACCGACAGCAACGCGATCGAGGGCTCGAGCCTGTCTTTTGCGGATACGCTGTTTTTTCTCGAGCAGGGTCTGACCGTCCAGGGCAAGCCATTGAAGGACTTCCTCGACGCCCGCAATCATACGCAAGCGATCGAAATCGCGTTCGACGCGGTGGCGAGCCGGCGCCCGGTGACGGTTGGCCTGCTGAAAGAGCTGAATGCCCTCATCCTGAGCGGCGTTCACTCGACCCCTGCGCTCGACCAATTCGGCCGGGTGTTCGACAAACCGGCAACGCCGGGCGCCTACAAGTCCCTCCCCAATCACGTGATCCAGCCGGACAGCTCACTCCATACCTACGTCGATCCGCTGCACGTCTCGTCCGAAATGCAGGCGCTGTGCGCATTCATCGAGCAGCAGGCCGAAGTCGCGCCCGTCGTCTTGGCGGCGCTCGCGCACTACGATTTCGTGCGCATCCATCCCTTCGATGACGGCAATGGGCGCTGTGCCCGCCTGTTGATGAACCTCGTCCTGCTGCGGGCGGGGCTGCCGCCGACCGTCATCCGCAACGAGGACAGGGCCGAGTACCTGACGACGCTGCGGCTCGCCGACGCGGGCGACGCGCACCCCTTCGTCGGCTTCATTGCCCGCTCGACGCTCGCCACGATCACCTCGATGGACGCGGATTTCGAGGGCTCTCCGAAGTAGGGTGGGATAGGCCGAGAAGCCGAATTCCACCGCCACAGGCATGACGCGTGAGCGATCAGAACGCCTTCCCGAACTTGTTCGACTTCGGGAAGCCGCGTGGGGCCATCTGGCCGGCTTGAGCGCGGGCACCGACCCACTCCTTCAACTCAGCCATCGGCAGCGAGAA
>JANPDA010000289.1:0-3377 GCA_031431235.1 Hyphomicrobiaceae bacterium | reverse complement strand
CGCCGGTCTACCTGACGCTCGGGCTCGCGACGGGTGCACTGATCCTGAACGCTCTTCTGCTGATGCGCGGCGCGGGCGGCGAGGGCGCGAGCTGGCTGACGGTGCTCCTGGTGCTCGCCGCGCTCGCGACCAAGACGCTCTACTGGATGCGGATCGACCGCCTGAAGCCGCAATTCACCGCCGGGCAGGCGACCGGCCTCGGTCATCTGGGCCGCGTCCGCCCGCTCGATCCGCCGCACACCCAGCCGAACTACATCATGCGCGAGATGGGCTACGA
Source organism: Hyphomicrobiaceae bacterium (assembly GCA_031431235.1). Classification (GTDB taxonomy): domain Bacteria; phylum Pseudomonadota; class Alphaproteobacteria; order Rhizobiales; family Hyphomicrobiaceae; genus JANNSW01. The sequence goes on along the minus strand of JANPDA010000289.1, from coordinate 3,100 downwards.
GGTCGGACGCAAGCACGCGCGCAAGCTGCGACTCGTCACCTGGATCACACTTTTCTGCGTGCCACTCGGCCTCACCCTGCTGACGCTCGCGGCCCCTCCCGCGATCGCCGGGCTGGCGGCATGCCTCGCCGTGCTGTCGGGCGGGGTCGGCGTCACGATCGAGCGCTGGCTGCTGTTCGCCGAGGCCCAGCACGTCTCGATGCTCTATTATGGCAGAAGCGCGGTGTAGCCACCGCGCTTCTGCTTGCTCCAGCCATCTGATCCAGTAGCGATCACTTGACAAGGCGGGCGTTCTGACGCTGCTGGCGCGGCATGTCTGGCAGGAGGTCGGTCAGCGCCGAGGTGCCGTCGTGGCCCTTCAGGGTGAACGTGCCGTTACCGCGGAAGTAGAAATCCTTGGCGATCATGCCGAAATACTTGGTCGAGCCGTTGACGTTGCCGTTGCCGGAGACTTCGATCCGCTGCGTCGGCATGTAGAGCACGCCCTCCATGTTGAAGGTCCCGCCGCCCTGGATGTTTGATTCTCCGTCGCGCCAAGCGTCGGGATGGGCGATGGCGAGGTAACCGCCGTAGGTCGATCCGGCGTTGCGTCCCTTCAGATCGATGGTGCCGCCGCCGATGATGGTCATGCGGGCATTGGCGCCGGAGAAGTAGAGCATCACGTTACTGCCCTGCAGCCATGAGCCGGACTGCACGTTCAAGAGCCCATTGTCGATGATGTAGATGCCCGGCAGCAGCGTCACTTTGGCTTGAGCCTGCAGCGAGATGCCGCCGCAGTAGCGGCCCGGCTCGAGCGTGTAGGTGCCCTTCTTCAGGTTGAGGTTGTTCGCCTTGCAGATGGCCGGGATCACGGGAGCGGTGAAAGTGGGTGTGTAGGCGCCCGCCTCGTAGGCGCCGACTGTCGCGAACGGATCGGCGGCCGTGCTGCAGCCCGTGCTCGGATCGGGCGAGAAGTTGTCGTGTTCGGCGTCGTAGTCGCCAACCGCGCAGTAGCCCTCGCCAACAGCGGTGGCCTGCGATCCCACAGCGTTGATCGCCGTTGCGGTATTCGAGTTGGTATAGCCCCAGCAGCTCGGATGACTGACTGCGTTGTTGCCCTGGATGTGGATGCCGTCGGTGCTGTCGGGATCGAGCGCCAGCAGGCAGACCTTACCGAGGTCATCGTCGTCATCGGGGTCGGCAGCCGCGTATCCGCTCTGGGCGCGGGCGAAGGCGTCGAGCTCGAGCTGCTTCATGTTGATGATGCCTAGGAAAGCCGTATCGACGCGGGCTGATGCTTCGACCGTGATCTTGTTGTCGGAGATCGTCACCGTCGGGCTGGTGCCGCGCAGGTTCGACCCGGCAAGCTTGGCCGCGAACACGGTATTGGCTTCGGCGACGCGGACTTCGGTCTGGGCGTCAACCAGAATGGCGGCCGCGAGTGCCGCGGCGTCGGCGGCACCCTGAAGCTCGGACTTAGCCTGCATGGCTTTGCCAAAATCGATGGAACTGCCCATCAGCATGATGACTGGCACTATCATGGCACCAAAAATGATGCCGATGTTGCCGCGCTCGTCGCTCCGTAGAGCTCGAAGCCAATTGCGAACGACCATGATTGCTCCACCATTCCTGTCACGCGGTCCACACACCGCTTCATCACGGTTGTACGACAGAAGAACTCACGGCCAGTCAAAACTGACGTGAGAAATTTGGTCAAATTTGCCGAAATATTGAAAACTGCGTGCCAGCAATAAGAGCGCCCATCGAAGTCCGCGAGCAAACGATTCCCCGTGCGTATGCACAGCAAGCTATCGAAAAACGCTCAGCCAATCGAGAGAATATCTGCAAATATTGTGTCGAATTGTGGTGTTACCGACGGGGTGGCTGTTAATATTCAGCAGTTAGGCTTGCCTGAGTTCGGCCCATCGGGAGTAACATCATGATCAAGACGGTCTCATTCTCAGGCATCAGCGCATCGGTGGTCGCACTGACCCTCGTGGTGGCACTCCCGGCAGCACCGGCGGTGGCCGAGTTCCAGTCCAACACCTCCTGCCTCCAAGGGCATGTGGAAGCGCGGGACTACGCCGAGCTCAGCGAGAATTTCCGCGAGAACAGCACAGATAGACGGGCGACCCTCATCCTCAACTCCGTTGACGAGGAGTTGACCTTGAAAGTGCTCGATCTCGGTGGCAATTCGGTGTGCGAGAACGTGGCAGACCTGCGCACGCGGTGCAACTGGCTGCTGAATCCCGATGATGAGTTCAGCGTCGTGATCGACAACACGACGCGTGATACCGAGACAGCCTACGAGGTCTGTAAGCAATAGCGATTGATGTTTGATCGGTCAGGCGGTCGTGCTGTCAAGGCACGGCCGCCGTTTGCGTTCGAAAAAGCGCTGCCGGCGGCTTGCCACCGGCGTGTGGGTGGCAATGAGCCGGCGATATCGGGGCAATTGCGCTGCCCGGTCTTCATGATTGGGAGACCATGTCCGTGCAATCCGCTGGCGTTGCGGCAAGGCAGTTGTTCTCAACATCGGGCGTTAACTTCTTGCTCCTATGCTCATCCAGCGTTCAGGACCCAAGTCGGTGTCCCGAAGTGTCCACTGCAATGACAGCCTCCTACACAACCAGGAACACGAGAAGGGTAATTCGAATGAACAAGCTTATCGCCAAGTTCGGCAAGGACGAGTCCGGCGCCACCGCGATCGAGTACGCGCTCATCGCCGCCATCGTCGGCATCGGCATCATCACGGCGCTCGGCACCATGAAGACCGAGCTCAACAACACGTTCGAGTCGGTCGAGAGCGCCCTGACGTCGGCCAACTCGGAGTAATCTGCCGCACACTCCCACTCGCGCCTTCACGGCCGCGAAGGGATAGCAGCAGCGAAAGCGGGTCAACCTTCGGGTTGGCCCGTTTTTGTGTGTGCCAGGCCAAGGGATCAAGGATCAAGGGTCAGGGATCAGATGCTCTGCAGCGGCTGCCTTGCAAGGCCGGTGAAGACCAGCGCATCCGAGGTCAGGAACGGCTCGGCCTCGAGCTCGCTGGCTGGGGCCGTCTGCGAGAACAGGATGCGCACGGTCGTGCCCTGGCCGAGCTGGCTGGTGATCTCGACCTCGCCGC
>JANPDA010000288.1:0-2863 GCA_031431235.1 Hyphomicrobiaceae bacterium | reverse complement strand
GGCGTTGCGGCTGACACGGTTGCGCCGCCCGGACCTGCTAGTGTTCTGACGCATTCATCCGGTACCCCAAATGAATGGCCAGCCCACCAGCCAACTCTATGTTTGTGTTCCGTCTCTCCATTCATTGATCCAGCTTCGCCGGAATCGAATGGATGGGACGGAACACTAGCCATCCATCCGTCGGCCAGATCGGATCGGGAGTCCGGGTCCACATGAGCAGGATAGCGAGCCTCTCCAACGCCGTTGCCACATGGGTCGGCGTCCTCTCGGCCGTCACTGGCGGCTACATGGCCCTCGACAGCTATCAGGAGGACACCAGGAAGCGCGTCGACGAGCGTCAGCAGGCGGCGTTTGCCCAGGTCGGGACATTCCTCGGCCGCGACTTCGTGCCGATCCGCGACAAGGTCCGCGCCTATGTGCAGGCGCGCTGGAGCTGCGATGGCCAGCCCTTCCAGAGCTTTGGTCTCTCCGAGACCGAGCTTTCGACCTACATCGAGATGTTCGACATGGTGGAAGCCTGCCGCTCGGCCGGGTTGTGCGATGCCGCCACGGTCGAGCGCTTCTTCTCGCCCTATGCGCGCTCGGGGTTTCCGGTGCTGCGTGACTTCGTGGAGGCGACCCGCACCACCAACAAGGCGCTGCAGCTCGATGTTCCCTTCGGCTCCGGCTTCGAGCGACTGGCGGGGGAAGCTCCCAAGGGACCGGCCTGCGGCGGATGATCGGTTGTGCGCAAGGGTAGACACGAAGCCCCGTCTGCCGCATGGTTGGGCCTTGTCGAGGAGGACCTCCCATGGCGCAGAACCCGCAATTCGAGATTCCGGCCCCTGTCCGCGATCTGGCCGAGCGCAATGTCGAGCAGGCCCATCAAGCCTACGCCCAGTTCATGGACGCAGCCCGCAAGGCCCAGGAGATGGTTGCCCACTCCTCGGAGGTGATGACTACGAGCGCGCGCGACGTGCAGGACCGCGCCATGCGCTACACCGCCGCCAACATCGAGGCGAGCTTTGCATTTGCCCGTGATCTCGCCCGTGTGCGCGATCTGAAGGAGGCGTTCGAGCTGCAGCAGTCGTTCGCGAAAAAGCAGATGGAAGCCTATGCAACTCAAGCCCAGGAGCTGACGGGCCTGATGGCGGCCGCGGCCGAGAAATCGCGCCCGCGCGGCTGAACTCAGGTCGGACTGTGCGGTTCGAGGAGCGGCGATGCCGGAGCCGGGCAGGGTCGTCGAGCAACTGCGATGGGGCGATGTCGGCCTGACGATGTCCCTGGCGGCAGCCGGCGGAGTGATCTTCGCTCTGCTCGGGGCGCCGGCAGCTTTCTTGTCGGGCGCAGCGGTCGCGACCACGGCACTCACGCTCACGACGCAGCGCTCGGTCGTGCCAGCTCACTTGCGCGACCTGTGCTATCTGATCCTCGGCGTCTCCATGGGGAGCGGCATCACCCCCGAGGCCTTGCAAGGCATCGCCCGCTGGCCGCTGTCGATTGCCGTGTTGATGCTCACGATCCCGCTCATCGTCGGCTCGTCCGGCCTCTTCCTGACGCGGGTGATGGGCTGGAAGCCAGAGGAAGCCTTTCTCGCCTCGGTTCCAGGCGCGCTCCAGCATGTGGTGGCGACGGCCGAGCACGCGGGTCTCGACGTGCCGCGCGTCGCGATCGCTCAAACCTTGCGGCTGGTACTGATGGTTGCGTTGCTCCCCTCGCTGATGGTCGGCTCGGGCATGGCCGGCGGCCATGTGCGCCCCTCGCCCGGGGTCGCCGATCTGGCGACTGTCATGCTCCTGGGTGCAGCGGGCTATGCGGCATCGCTCCTGCTGGGGCGGATCCGGATGCCAGCCCCCTTGCTGATGGGCGGGCTGCTGGCGAGTGCCATTCTCCACGCCAGCGGGCTGGTTGCGTCGCAGCTGCCGGCGGCGATCACACTTCCCGCCATGGTCGTGGTCGGCGCGGTGATCGGCAGTCGTTTCGCCGGCGCCGACCTCGCCACGATTCGCCGGGTCGTCGTCGGCTCGCTCGGCGGCTTCCTGATTGCGCTGGCCGTCTCGGCCGTCATCGCGGCTGGCGTTGCCGTCACGCTCGGCCTGCCGTTTGCCCAGACGCTGCTCGCCTTCGCGCCAGGCGGCATCGATGCGTCCATCGTCATGGCCTATGCCATGGGCCTCGAGCCGGCTTTCGTCGCGGCCCACCAGCTGTCGCGCTTCCTCGCCATTGCATTTGTGCTGCCGTTGATCTTCACTCCGGTCGCCGCGTGGCTGGCCGCGCCCGAGGGAGTGACAAACGATGACCGATCGACGCCGTGAGCTGGTCGATGCCAAGCGCTCCGCACTGGTGCTGATCGATGTGCAGCAGTACTTCATCGAGAAGCTGCCGCTCGCCGAGCGCCGGCCGTTGGTCGAGCGGCTGGTCTGGCTGCTGAAGGTGGCGCGGCAGCTGCGAATTCCAATCGTTGCGACGGCCGAGGACATCGCCCGCAACGGGCCGCTGCTGCCCGAGCTTTCCGCCGAGCTGCCCAAGGGCACCAAGGTCCACGACAAGATGATCTTCGGGCTGATGGCGGATCCGGCGATCCGCGCCGACATCGAGGCGACGGGCCGCGACACCTTCGTGCTGATCGGGCTCGAGACCGATGTCTGCATCTGCCATTCGGCGCTCGGCATCGAGGCGGCGGGAAAGCGGGCGGTGGTGATCGACGATGCCACTCTCTCGCCCCCACCGCACCACGCCCACGGGCTGCGCCGCATGGCGGACGCCGGCATCACGGTGACGAGCACCAAGGGCATCTACTTCGAGTGGGTGCGCGATCTGGCAACGATGCACCGGCTGAGAGCGGAGATGAATGCGCCGGTGCCGTCGTCGCTGACGCTGTGAG
>JANPDA010000287.1:0-7969 GCA_031431235.1 Hyphomicrobiaceae bacterium | reverse complement strand
CGGTGGTCGGAGTGGTGTCAGTCACACACTTCGCGAGCGGTCCGTCCGAGACGGATCGCAAAGGAGCTGCCGAGCAGCGCGATCACCCGGTCGAAGCTGCCCTTGCCGAGCTCGCCCTCGAGCGGGCAGGGGCCGGCGTCGCAGCGGTTCCGATCGCGGCACTGGCCTTCGCTCGGGCTGGTCGCGACGAGCTGGCCGATCTTGGGGCAATGCCGGTATCCGGCGGCAGGTGAGTCGCTCATGGCTGGGCCTCCATCGGTGCGCCTTTGCGCGTCTCCTGCCATTGAGCCGTGCTTTCGCGCCGTCCCGCGTTGATCGGGATCAAGGCGGTGCGCGGCGCGAGAGGGGGACGGCCATGGCCACCACGATTGACGTATCGCGAGCAGAGCAGACCCAGGCGCTCGCGCTCTCGACCATTGCCTTCACGGTCTGCTTCGCGGGTTGGACGTCTTCTCGATCATCGGGGTCAGGATCGAGCAGGACCTGGGGCCGAACGAGACGCAGCTCGGCCGCCTCGTCGCCGATGGCTGGCCGGTCGTCGCGCAGGCGTGGGCGGACCACCAGACGCCCTGGCAGGAGATCCAGCGCGGCATCGTCGATCAGCTCGACCGCGGCATGGTGCTGAAGCCGGCTGTCAAATACCAATCGATCGCCCGCAAGCACGGCGTGCCGCGGGACAATCACTGAGGCGGATGCCCGGGATCAACTCACTTCCGGCTGCCGAGCTTGCAGAAGCACGACGCTTTCACCGGCACGTCGGTGCGGGCGCGGGCGATTTCGAGACGGGGCGCGATGAGGCGGGCTTCCGCGCTGCGGCCGAGGCGGGTGAGGCAGTCGTGATAGCCCGCGAGGCTCCAGACGTTGTCGGGGTGCTGGCAGGCGCGCGGCAGCGTCCGGTCGAAGCCGAGATCGGCCTCGTAGACGGCGGCGGCCTCCGCGAGGTGGCCCTGCTCGACGAGGAGAGCGCCGAGCGCGTGCCGCGTCGGCTGCATCCAGCTCCAGGGCTCGTCATAGGGCAGGGTGTCGTCGAGCTCGACCGAGCGGCGCAGGTGGGCGAAGGCCTCGTCATGGCGGCCGCGGCGATAGGCGATCTCGCCCCGCATCATCTCGCGCGCGATCGCCAGCACGTCGCGGCAGGTGTTGTTCATGACCTTGCGGCTGTCGGGGACGCGCGCGCAGGCCGCCTCGAACTGCTGGGCCTGGCGGTCGGCCTCCTCGATCCGGCCGAGCGCGGCTGCAGCGACGGCCTTGGCGTAGTGGGCGGTCGCGGTGGTGTAGCAGAAGAGCTCCGCGTCGTGCGGCAGCGGCTTTGCCAGGATCTCCTCCCATTTGCCGAAGCGGATCAGCACGTGGAAATCGGTCGGCACGAACGCCTCCAGCCAATCGGCCATGGGCGGCGAGGCGATCCCCAGCAGCTCCTCCGGCAGGCTCGCGACCATCGCCTCGGCCGCCGCCATCGCCGGGCCGAGCTGGCCCAGGAACATCGCTCCATAGGCTTTGAAGTGGTAGTTGTGGCAGCGATAGAAGCTGTAGAAATTGAGCGCGCCCGCGCGCGCGACGTAGATCTCGTCGGCGCGGATGGCGGCCGAGTTCCAGTCGACGACCGACTGGTAGTTGCCGCAGAGCACGTCGATATGGGTCGCCATGTGCTGGAGATGGCCGCTGTCGGGGACGAGCCCGCGCAGCTGATCGCAGGCCCGCAGCGCCCGCTCGGGCGTCGGCGACATCTCCATGGTGTGGATATACATGTGCAGCAGCCCGGCATGGGGTTTGCGGCCTGCCGCCGCGTTGTCGGCAAGGCCGTGCTCCAGCACCTCGACGATGCGGCCCGTGTCGGCGCCGGCGGTCGCCCGGCCGGTCCGCAGGTCCCAGAGCTTCCAGCTCGTGCGGTTCATCATGGATTCGGCGTAGAGCGTCGCCGCGTCGGGATGCTGGGGGAACGAGTGGTAGACCTCGCGCATCGCCGCCGCATAGGCATCGTTCAGGGACGCGAGGTCGGCCGGCGCCGTCGCCGGGCAGCGCGCTTCGAGCGCCTGGATCAGGGCCTGCTCGAGGGCGCCCGCCTGCGGGGCAAGCGCGATGGCCCGCTCGATCGAAGCGCGGGTCGCGGCGAGGCAACGCGTCAGGTCGAGCGCGTCAAACGCTTCCCACGGCTTGTTGTAGTTGGGCCCGGCCGCATAGGCGATGCCCCAATGCGCCATGGCGAGGCGGGGATCGGCGTCGAGCGCCTTGCCGAAGCAGTCGATCGCCTCGTCATGATTGAAGCCATAGCACCACATCAGGCCGCGATCGAACCAGACCTGCGCCTCCGGTACACGCGTCGAGACCGGTAGGCTGTAGTCGCCGAGATCGTAATACTCGCTCAACACTGACACTCCTTTCCGCGACCGCCGCGGCCGCTCCGCCCGGCTCGCAGGGCCGCATGCCTTCGCGGGCGAGGATCGCGCCTGCGCCCCGATTGCGCAAGGGCCGCGTGGCGTCGGAGGGGCGTTGCGGCAACGACGAATGCGAGCTTGCCAGCGTCCCATACCAGATGCAGGTCGCGTGTCCGCTGCCAGGGGTGTCGCGGGCGAGCGCTGTGCGCTTGCGCGGCAGGGAGGCCGGGCTCGCGCAGGAGAAGCAGGCCCCCGTCCGAGGCGAGCCGGCCGCCAGCGAAATCGACTGTGAGCTTCCTGGTCCCGACCGCTGGAAAATCGAGGGGAAGGTGGCTATCGTCGGTCATGGCGGGTGTGGCACTGGCTCGGGTGGCTCGCAAATCGCTCCGATAACGAATTGCTGCGCCACTTCAATGCCTTACGCCATGCTGAGCACACTGCCGATCGGCGACAGGATCTGCAGCGCCTGTCGCGACCGGGGCCACCGGCGAATTGCAGTCCGAGCTGGCGCGGTTCAGCGGGGACCTGCCCAGGTCGGGCAGGTGAAAGGGGCGGGGCGCAACTCAGCCTCCCGACGCTTTGGGGAGGAGCGGTCGTCTGCTATCCCGGATCGGCGCAGTATCAATTCGTGGGGCGATCGAAATCGCCGGACAAAGTCACTGCTCGATAAGCTGCAGCTTCCGAATGATCTGGCACGATGCCCTCGATCACGCGTGTCGGACCGGATCGGGTCGATCTGGCTGTCAATCTGCTGTCACTCAGACATGCTCAATGGCGTTGCCCGACGCCTCGAGACGGTCAGGCCGGACAGATTGAATTAGCCAGGGGATATCCATGTTTCGAATGTTGACCCGAATAGTCGCTGCGCTCGCAATAGCGCTCTCGGCGAGCCTGCCTGCTGCTGCTGCTGACAAGATCCGCTTTGCCGTGACCGACATCGATGGGATGGAGGCACTCCAGAAGGAGATGGGGCCCTTCAAGGAAGCCTTCGAGAAGGCTTCGGGTCTGATGGTCGAGTTTTTCCCGGTTTCCGGCCGCACGATTGCCGTCGAGGCCATGGCCGCCGACCAAGTCGACTTCGTGCTGACGGGCCCGGCGGAATACGTGGTTTTCAACGCCCGTCTGAAAGCCCAACCGGTCGTCACTTGGAATCGTCCCGACTACTACTCCAACGTCGTCGTGCTCGATGGCAGCCCCGTCAAGGCGCTTGCCGACCTCAAGGGTGCCAAGATCTCCTTCGGCGAGATCGGCTCGACGTCGCAGCATCTGGGTCCTTCGACCATCCTCGCAGAAGGCGGCCTGAAGTACGGCACCGACTACGAGCCCGTGTTCCTGAAGCTGAACGTTGCGGTCGAGGCACTGATCAAAGGCGACATCGGCGCGATCGGTATGAACAAGACCCATATCGAGAAGATCACCAAGAAGTTCCCCGATCAGAAGTTCCGGGTGATCATGAAGGGTGCGGATCTGCCGAACGACGTGCTGCTCGCCTCCGATAAGGTAAAGCCCGAAATCATCGAGCTCGTCCGCAAAACCTTCGTCGACAAGGGTCCGGAATTGCTCGCCGCCATCACTGCATCCGAGGACAACGCCAAGTTCATCGGTGGCGGCTTCAAGCCCGACGTGAAGGATGCCGACTACGATGTCGTGCGCGCCATGTACACCAATGTGGGCGTGATCGAGTTCACGAAGTTCCTGGGCGAGTAAGCAATTGCTGCAGATCGAGCAATCGGCTGCACGCTCGTTGCAACCGAGGACGGGTGCCGCGAAAGCGGCGCCCGTTCTGGTCGTGTCGGGGCTCGCGATGTCCTTTGGAAACGCGCGCGTGCTCGATGGGATAGACTTGACTGTCGACGCCGGATCAGCCGTCGCGCTCATCGGCGCAAACGGCGCCGGCAAGTCCACGCTGCTCAAGTGCCTGGTGCGGCTGGTGGAGCCGTGCGCCGGCCAGATCGTCCTCCTTGGCGAGACAGTGACGGGTTTGCGGGGCCCGGCACTCAGACGCTTCCGCTCGCGGGTCGGCGTGGTATGGCAGAAGCACAATCTGGTGCCACGCATGTCGGCACACTCGAATGTCATCCATGGCGTGCAGGCGCGGGAAAGTGGCCCGCGCACGTGGTTGCAGTGCCTGGCCCGCGAAGAAGTGCGCGATGAGGCCTACGCCTGCTTGGAGGCCGTGGGTCTCGGGCCCCAGGCGCGCCAGCGTGCGGACAGCCTTTCGGGCGGGCAGTCCCAGCGTGTTGCGATCGCGCGGATGCTGATGCAGCGGCCGGAGCTGGTGTTGGCGGACGAGCCCGATGCGAGCCTCGATCCGCAAGTGGGCGAGGAGGTGATGGAGCTGCTCTATGGGCTCACAAAAAAGAAGGGCCTGACCCTGCTCGTCATCTCGCATCGGCTCGAGCACACGGTGCGCTTCTCCGACCGGATCGTTGGACTTGGGGATGGCAGGATCACGCTCGACAGGAGCTCGCGCACGGCCGACCCGGATGAATTGCGAAATTTTTTCTCGGTCCGCAGATCATGACAGCACGAGTGGCAGGGGCACCCGTCCAGGTGCCGCGTTTCGAGCGCTTGAGCGCGATCGAATACATCGCTTGGCTGCTCGCACTGGCGCTGGTTGTCTGGAGCTTCGGCGCGGCAGCTCCCCCGCTCGACGGGGTGATGAAAGGCCTGCAGCGCCTCTTTGCGCCGAGCGGTCTCATCATGCAGATGTTTCCGCCAGACCTGACGCGCCTCGACCGGGTGCTCTGGAAGCTGATGGAGACGCTGCAGATGGCTGTCGCCGGCTGCGCTCTCGGCCTGGTGCTGGCGCTGCCGCTCGCGATCCTCGCCAGCGATGGCCTCTCGCCGCATCCCGTCGTCCGCATCCTATCTCGCGGGCTGATCGCGATCTTCCGTACCGTTCCCGATCTCGTCTGGGCGATCGTGTTCATTATCGTGGTCGGGCTCGGTCCCGCAGCCGGCGTGCTGGCGATCATGGTGGACAAGATCGGTTTTGCCGGCCGCTTCTTTGCCGAAGCCATGGAAGAGACCGACAAGGGGCCCCGGGAGGCGCTTGCCGCCATCGGCGCGACGCGGCTCGGCATCATCTTCTCGGCGGTGATCCCTGCCGCCATGCCCTCGTTCATGGCGACCTCGCTGTTCTCGCTCGAAAAGGCAGTGCGCGGCTCGATCGCACTGGGTCTCGTGGGCGCTGGCGGCATCGGCGTCGATCTGAAGGTCGCTTTCGACCTCTTCGACTACGACCAGGCCGCAACCATCATCATCCTCATCTTGCTCCTCGTGCTCGCCGTCGAGCAGGCGAGCGGCTGGGTCAGACGCAAATTGATCTGAGCTGAAAGGATTGGGAATGGCGAACAAACGGACCGACACCGCTCATCAATCCTGGAACGAGCAGTGGACCAAGAGCGAAGGCCGCGCCGATTGGCTGAAGCCTGAGCCTGATGTGGTCGAATGGGCCGGCGTGGCGCGCGACCGCGGAGCCGCGCGCGCACTCGACCTCGGCTGCGGCGTTGGCCGGCACGCGCTCGTGCTCGCGAGCATCGGCCTCCAGACCCACGCGATCGATGCGAGCGAAACGGGGCTCGCCTATCTCTGCGGCGAAGCGACAGCGCGCAAGCTCGAGATCTCGACTCGGCTCGGACTGATGACCGAGCTGCCATTCGAGGACCAGAGTTTCGACTACGTGCTGGCATTCAACGTCATCTATCATGGTGACCGGCCGGTCGTGGAACGCGCAATCTCGGAGATCGGGCGCGTGCTGAGGTCGGGTGGGCTCTACCAGGGCACCATGCTCTCGAAGCGCGACACCAGCCGCCTCGACGGCCGCGAGATTGCGCCCGATACGTTCGTGGGGGAAGGTGAAGGCGACAAGAACCATCCGCACTTCTACTGCTCGGCTGGCGAGCTGGTCGACCTCTTTCATTGCTTCGAGCTGATCTCACTCGTCGACAAGGTGCACAGCCGGCCCAGCTCGTGGCATTGGCATCTCGTGGCCGAGCGCCGCTAATACGTTCGATCTCCCTGATCCTGAAGGCCACAAACGTGTCATCCCTCGACCGAGCCGAGCGCGCCCACTGGATATCGGTGCTCGCCCGTGCGAGCGCCGCCAATCTCGAGCGCCTCTGGAGCCTGCAGGGCGAGCCCCCAGCCTATGAGATTTTGCGCGCGCCCGAGACCGGGCTGGTGATGGTGCGTGGCCGCGCCGGGGGCTCGGGCGCTCCCTTCAATCTCGGGGAGACGACCGTCACGCGTTGTGCGGTCAAGCTCACCGACGGCACAGTCGGGCACGCCTATGTCATGGGGACCGGCGCTCGCCACGCCGAGATCGCTGCGATCGCCGACGCGCTGATGCAGCGGCCAGCCGATCGCTCCCGGCTCGCCATCAGCCTGATCGGGCCGCTCGAGGCGCAGATGCGGGCACGCGCCAGTCAATCCGCGCGCAGGAGTGCCGCGACAAGAGTTGAATTCTTCACCATGGTGCGCGGCGATGACTGAAACGGCCGAGCGAAAGAATCGAGTGGTCGAGCCGCATCTGCTCGGCGAGGCCGCAGTGCGGTCCGGCACGATCCGGCCAGCCTTCGCCAACCCATCGATCGACGCAGCGCACGCCTTTCGCGCGATCCTGGAGGCTCTCTCCGAGCCCGGCAAGATCGTGCCGATAGCGGCCGACTTCGTGGCCCCGGAGCCACTCCAGGCGACCGCCGGCGCGGCGATCCTGACGTTGGTCGACAACGAGACGCCACTCTTCCTCGATCCCGAGTTGTCGACGCCCGACGTGCTCGCTTGGCTGCGCTTTCACACCGGCGCTCCGATCGTCGCAGACCTCCAGAGCGCTGCCTTCGCGGTCATCGGCGCGCCTGGGAAATTCGAAGCCTATGAGCGCCTCGCCGTGGGCACCGCCATGTTTCCCGACCGCTCGGCGACGATCATCCTGATGGTCGAGCGGATCGAGCGGACAGCCGGCGTCCGCCTGACGGGGCCAGGCATCCAGTGTGAAACGAGCCTTGGCACGACACCTGAGCTGCCTCGGCTGTGGCAGGCCCTGCGGCACAATCATGCGCTCTATCCGCTCGGCTTCGACGTCCTGCTCGCGGCGCCCGGCGCGATAGCCGGCCTGGCGCGCTCGACGCGGATCGAGCTCGAAGGAGGCGCCTGATGTACGTGGCCGTCAAAGGCGGGGAGAAGGCAATCGAGGCAGCCCACCAGCTGCTGGCCGCCGAGCGGCGAGGCGATCCGGCGGTGCCGGAGATTACGGCGGCGCAGATCGCGAGTCAGCTTTCGCTTGCCGTCGACCGCGTGATGGCGGAAGGCTCGCTCTACGATCCCGATCTGGCCGCGCTCGCCATCAAGCAGGCGCGTGGCGATCTGCTCGAAGCGATCTTCCTCATCCGTGCCGCACGCACGACCATGCCGCGTTTCATGGCCAGCTCGCCCGTCGACACAGCGCGGATGGCTGTGCAGCGGCGGATCTCGGCAACCTTCAAGGACATTCCCGGTGGGCAGATCCTCGGTCCGACCTTCGACTATACACACCGTCTGATCGACCATGGGCGCGCAGGCTCGGATACATCCGTTCCGCTTCCGCCCGGCTC
>JANPDA010000286.1:0-3362 GCA_031431235.1 Hyphomicrobiaceae bacterium | reverse complement strand
CCCGCCAGGCGCAGCATACGCTCGGCCACCATCGCATTGATGTCGTTGTCCTCGGCGAGCAGGACCCGGCGAGGCCTCGCCATGGCCGGGGGAGCAATGGCTGCGCCGGCAGCATCCGAGCCAGCACTCCGGGGGGGCAGTGCCTGCGGGCTTTCCGGCAAGTGCCCGCGGCGCACCTGGGCCAGCAGTGAGGAGGGACGCACCGGCCGGATCAGATAGGCCGGAAAGCCCGCGCGGGCGAACTGCTTCAGCGAGCCGCGCTCGGCGGCATCGATCAACACGATCCCGGCCGCCTGGTCGGCGCCGCGGGCGATCGGATTTGCACCGGCGCCGGTCAGGGTTTGCGAGTCGACGATGACGACATCGTATCGACCGGCCGCGCTTCCCCCTGGCGCCAGCTCGATCACCTCGTTGCCGGTTACGGCAAGCGTCAGGCGAATGGCGCGCGCCTCCATCGGGCGGGCAATGGCAAGCAGGATCCGCCGCCGTCCCGTAGCGCGTGGCCAGGCATCCCTCAGTGATCCGGCATCGTCGGCAGCCGGCAGGTCGAGCGTTGCGGTGAAGGTCGCGCCTTCGCCCGGCTCGCTCACGACAACGATGTCGCCGCCCATCAGGCGGGCGAGGCGCTTGGAGATGGCGAGCCCGAGGCCGGTTCCCCCGAACCGTCTGGCGCTGGTCGAATCGGCCTGCACGAACTCCTGGAACACGCGGCCCTGCGCTTCACCCGACAGTCCGATACCGGTATCCTTGATGCTGATGGCGATGGCCGAGCCACCAGCGATGTTTTCGGCCGGACCAATGTCGACGGCGACGCCCCCCGTCTCGGTGAACTTGATCGCATTGCCGATCAGATTGAGCAGGATCTGGCGCAGCCGGGTCTCATCGCCGACGACGAGCCTGGGCAGGAGTGGATCGATGAAGGCCGCCAGCTCGAGACCCTTGTCGTGGGCGCGGGGCGCCAGCAACTCGACCACCGCCTGAACCGCCTCGTCGAGCGCAAAGGGCTGGGGAGCCAGCTCGAGGCGGCCGGCCTCGATCTTGGAGAAGTCGAGGATCTCGTCGATCAGCGACAGCAGTGTTTTCGCCGACTGCTTGATGGCGCGGGAATAGCTGCCCTGGTCGGGTGTCAGCTCGGTATCGAGCAGGAGGCTCGTCATGCCGAGGATGCCGTTCATGGGCGTGCGGATCTCGTGGCTCATGACAGCGAGGAAGCGCGACTTGGCGCGGTTGGCGCTCTCGGCTTGATCGCGCGCCTCCTCGAGCGCGGCCTCTGCCACTCGCTGCTCGGTCACGTCGTGGCCGACGGTCTGGATCTCGATGCCGGCAGGCTCCTCGCCCTCGATCACGATGTCCTCCCAGGCAAACCAGCGCGGGCCAGCCGAGGTCGCGATCCGCTCGACGTAGCCGCGCCGGCGCTCGCCATTGCACGGGAAGGCCGCATCGCGCGGGGTGCCTTCCAGCCACTCGGAGCGGAAATCGCGGCCGAGCACGTGGGAGGCTTCGACGCCGAACGTGCGGCAGAAGGCCCGGTTGACGAATATCAGGCGGCCTTGCGCGTCGCGCCGCAGGATCACGTCCTCCTGGCTGTCGAGCAGGTTGCGGTAGCGCGCCTCGTTCTCGCGCTGCTCCCATTGCATGTCGCGGAGCTGCTCGAGACTGTGCTCGAGCCGTTGGCCCAGGCTGGCGAGGTAGGCGGGGGCTGGCGTCGCCGGGGTCTGTAGCGGGGCAGCCTGTGGGAGGCGGCCCGAGAAGATTGCGCTTGCGAGAGCGGAAAGCCCGAGCACGAGAAAGAGGACCGCGGCCAGCGTCTCGGTATGGGGTGCGAGCCATGCGAGCCCGATGGTTGTAAGAGCGATCCCGACCGCCGCGCTCGAGGCGCGGGCGCGACTACGCACGCGCTCGGCATGACCGCCGGCATCGGCAACCGTTGCGTTCGCTCCCGCGGCTGCGTCCGATCCGAGTACAGCTTTGAACGCGCGACGCACCGGCTGCACCTGCTCGACGGACATGGGACCGTCAAAGGCATACAGCAGGGGTATTGCCAAAGGGCTAAGTGGACGAGTGTCCTCGCCAGCAAATCTCGCGAGCCAGATCACGAAACGGAACAACTCCTTCTCCGCCCATCCTTCACGGCTGGGCCGCGATTTGCCGTGCCTGCGCGTTCGCCGCGTCCGCTCGAGCCGCGAGTAGGGCAGACACGAAGCCTCTCACTGCAAGCATCAAACAACGCTCAAATTCTATATTCATTTTTCATCAACCCTCTTGGATGGCTTGCTTGGTAGAACCTTCGACTCCACCGCATACGAAGCCTTGAGGCGTTTCTCCGCTTTCTTGATGTTTTCGAGCGCAGGCTCATCCTCCGGCATTGTCCCTCCCAAGCTCTTGATGGTCCCGCGGACCGCGGCACCAACCTCCTCGTGAGCTTGGTTGGCGGAAGCCTGTCCCCGAATGCCATCGCGTTTAAGCTTGGCTTCGGCCTGTGTTGCCTTGAAGTAGTTGGCTGCGAGCTCTTCGTGTCCCGCATGGTCAAGATGGTGCGCCTCGGCGGGCAAGTCCTTGTGCTGCAGCACTTGGGCCTTCGTTCTGCCTCCGTACAATCCGCGCAAACCGGCACCATTGTAGGCTTCGAAGTTCAAAACTCCGGCCGCCTTCGCAGCGCCCGCAGACAGTTTGTTATGGTCCTTCACAAGTTGGCGGAGCTTGACGCGCAGCTCGTCGTACTCCCACTGCTCCGCCATTCCCTCCAGGATCTCAACGGCAAGGGAAACGTCTTTCGACCGGAAACGAAGGAACACCTCTCGCACCTCGACACCAAGCGCAGGATCGAGGAACTCGGCGTAGTCCAGAGCGAGGACCGGATGGGCATAGGTTCGCGCGGCCCCCCCGCGTCCATGAGTGTAATATGTTGATAAATCTGAGTTTTTCGAGGGATTACGGGAATCTTCCGTAATCCTGTCCACGAGCGCACGCTCCAGTGCCTTCGCACGGGCGCCACGGTGCCAATCGTTTGGCCGGCGATTGTCCGGGCGGCCAGCAATTTCAAAAAGACTGTTGAGGCAGATGTTGCCCCGCGGGTCTGCACCGACGCGAGTGCCCCGCAGAAGGAGCTCCTCGCCGGCCATTCCGGTTGCCATCTTTTCAGCCTCCCCTGGATCACCGCGAGCGAATCACTCGAGCGCCCCTTCAAAGTCACACGTAGCACCGCTACGCCGCCTGCCGGCGCCGCATGGTCTCGCCGCGGTAGCTCAAGGCTTCGGCGATGTGGTTGCGCGAGACCCGCTCGGAGCCGTCGAGGTCGGCGATGGTGCGGGCGACGCGCAGCGTGCGGTGAAAGCCGCGCGCCGACAGACCGATCGAGGCCG
>JANPDA010000285.1:0-4218 GCA_031431235.1 Hyphomicrobiaceae bacterium | reverse complement strand
ATGGCTTGGTCCTCGCCGTCTTTTTTTTGGCGCCGGCGCTGTGCTGGTGGGCGCGCACGCTGGTCGAGTCGATCGACATGTACTCCGCATCGGCATCTTTGCGGATTCCGGCGAAAGCGGACAGTCATTCCGATTGATTGCGGACACGATTCCGATCCATCGCGGACAGCATTCCGGTGATCGCAGACAGCGGCCCCCGTCGACGGTTTCATGGGCTCACCCGGCTGGGTCCGTGTCGAGCTTGCCACGTTTGGCCGCTTTTTCCGGCGGCGGTTTTCGCAAGGTCTCGCCGTCGAGCGTGAGGCGGTGCGCCGTGTGCACGAGGCGGTCGAGCACGGCACCGCGATCGTCGGATCGATGATCACCTCGTGCCAGTGATCGACCGGTAGCTGGCTCGTCACGATGGTGCTGGCACGACCATGGCGATCGTCGACAATTTCGAGCAGGTCGCGACCCTGCTGCGAGGTCAGCGGCGCAAGGCCCCAGTCGTCGAGGATCAGCAGCTCGACACGGGCGAGGCTCTCGAGCAGGCGGACATAGCGGCCGTCGCCACGTGCCAGCGCGAGTGTGTCGAGCAGGCGTGGCACGCGATGATAGAACACCGAGCGAGCGTCGCGGCACGCCTTATGGCCCAGCGCGCAGGCGAGCCAACTTTTTCCCGTGTCTGTCTTCCCTGTGATCAGAAGATCTTGCCGCCGCGCGACCCAGTCGCCAGTCGCGAGTTTTGCGAGCAGCGCGTTGCCGAGGCCGCGCGCGGCTTTCGTGTTGAGATCCTCGATGGTCGCATGCTGCCGGAGGTTCGCGAACTTCAGCCGCGAGACGAGCCGCTTGCTCTCGCGCTCGGCGGCCTCGCGATCGACGAGCAGGCCGAGCCGCTCCTCGAACGCGAGCCCCTCGACGTTGCGTTGGCCTCGCTGCTCTTCGAGCGCTTTGGCCATGCCGGTGAGCCCGAGGGCCACCAGCCGATCGTGGGTGGGATGTGGAAGCATGCGTCATTCCGCGTTTTCTTTTTCACCCGCACGTGGTCTGCGCCTGCCGCCGCTTGCGGGCCTCCCGGAGCACGCGATCATCCGGGAGCTGTTCAGTGGAAGTAGCCACGCCCGCGGATGTTGGTGTGCCGGATCGGGGAGGCGTCCGGCGTGCTCGGCTTGGCGAACGCGCGATCGAGTCCGTTCTGCAGCCCCGGATTCAATCCCATACGCGCTAAAATAACCAGGCCATTTTCTGGTAGCCGCGTCGTCGTGGCGGCTCGTGGAGATGGCGTTGAAGCGCGGCATGGCATTGCCTGAGGCAGGCCAGTGTCGGCTGCGGGATGATGGCTTGGAGCAGCGTGGCGACGAGCTGGCGCAGGAGACGCCAGGCGCCGGGCCGGGTCAGGCGGCTCGTGCCGAGCGGGGAGAGTCCTCGAGCTCGTCGTCGTGCTGAAAGCGCGCCTCCGGCACAATGAGGGGCTCGAGCAGCAAGATCACCAACAGATGTGCCAGGATGTACGGCCTGGCGGAGCGTTCGTCCTTGCCTGGCGGTCCCCGCAACCCGATCAAGCTTTTGAGGCGTTTGAAGCCGAGCTCAATTCTCCATCGCAAGCGATAGAGTGCGAGCACATCAGCCGTGGGAAAAGCCTTGGCATCGAGCGAGGTGACCAGGATCACCCAATCGGCGGCCGCGAGCGTTCCCTTCGAGATCTGATGACCGCCTCTACGAGCCTCCTGGCGCGCCTTGCGCCGGGACGCTTCGGCGGCCTGCGGCGGTTTCTTGACGGCGACGAGACGCAGGGCCAGAGGCGCACCGGACTTGCGCCCGATCCAGATTGGCCGATCGATCAACCCGCTCGCCGCCTCGTTGCGGAACTCGGCGATCAGATCGACCAGCTCGCCGTTGGTATCGAGCCACCTGGCATTGCGCCAACCAGCCCGCACGTCGTGGCGAAGCACGCCTCCGGCATGATGAGATCGGCGCCGGCATCGAGAACCGCTGCCATCCGATCGGGCTGCAGAAAGGCGCGATCGGCAATCCGGATCTCACCCTTGACGGCGGGGATCCGGTCGAGCGTCTCGCCGCCTTTTTCGTCGGTCAACTCGAAATGGCCGAAGCGTTCGCCCGGCATGCCGAAAGCGCCGTGGATACGCCACAGCTTGTTGCCCGTCTTGGCCTGCTTTCCGGCCTTGGGAACAGTGGTGCCGTCAATGATGCGGATCAGACGGCCCTTGGCCGATCTCGGCGCACACGACGCCAAAACCTGCCCGACCAGCAACGCCAGCCAATCCCCGCACTGACGCAGGCGATAGAGCAGCGCCTCGTTCGAGATATCGACCAGTCCGATCGATGCCGCCCATGCCGCCGTCGATCTCAAGCCCCCCTCGCCCAGAGAATAGGCCAGAACAAAGCGCAGCAGATCGACCGCGGACTTGATCTCGCGTGGCCGTACGAAAGCCTTCGTACTCTTGGCGCTTGCACCAAGCTCTGCTGCCCCGCCGAGCCGGTCGACGATGCTCTGCCAGTCGCGATTCAGAAGTGATTCGTTTGTCATTCCATGCTGGAATCACAAAATGAATCCGACAGTCAAACACTATTTTAGCGCGTATGGGCCCAAGGCCGGGGGCGGGCATCCAGCCAATGCTCCACGCGACTTCAGCTGCTCGTCTGGGTTCCCGCCTGCGCGGGAATGCCGTGGGAGGATGTGTTGTCGCTCACTGGCGATGGTGGGTACTCGCGCGCTGAGCCTGCCCAGCGACTGGCCGTACTTTCCATGGTAGGGTCGTGGCCACAGCAATTCTCAATGTGACCAATTTGGCGGTGTCGTCGTTAGAGGACGTGTCTGAAGTTATGGGTTGCGGCTGACGGGCGGGCGTCAGCCGCCGAGCACAGCGGGCGGTGGTTTGCCGGCGGTCAGGGTCTCGACGAGCAGGGACCAGCTCGGGAACACCAGATACGTGGTGATGACGCGCAATTCCTCAAAGAAGCGCTTGCGGGTGCCGACCGCCGCGCGTGCCGCTTTCCACGCCGCATCGACGAGGTCGGCGACCGTGTGCATGGCGAAGGCGATCAGGTTCATTGTCGCCAGCAGCGCGGACAGTTGGTCTTTGCCGTGACCGAAGTTGTGCTCGAGATTGTAGCCCTTGGTCTTCAGGGTATTGAATGTTTCGTTTTCTATTTTCCAACGAGCGCGTCCGCAGGCTGCCAGTTCGGCGACATTGTCTTGGGTCACGGGCAGATCGGTGACGAAGCTGTTGCGGTACGTGACTTTGCCGGCGGGATCGACGATCTCGATTTCGAGCCAGTTGACGATGAGAGCATCCTTGCCATCGCGCAACGGCACGCCTTCGAGCCAGCGATAGCGGTGTGTCACGAAACGCGCGCCCCGCTTGACCTTCTGCTCCATGACCGGCACATCCGCGCCATCGAGCCATTCGTACAACGTCTTGTGCGAGGACAGTTTGGCCGTGAACAGAAAGTGCGCACCAATTGCCTTTACGGCGTCGCAGGTCGGCTGTCGCGAGGCGAGATCATCACCGAGGTAGATCGGCTTCAGATGCGCGTATTTCGCTCCATGCGCGGCTAGCCAGCGCGCGGTCGCGCGAGACTCGCAATCCTGCTTTTCGGCGCCATCCTGGGGCGTGATGAACTCGGGCTCGAGCGGCAGCGCCCGATCGTGTCCGGGCGCAACCATGGCGGCCGAAACCATCTGGTGGAAATGCTCCGTCTTGCCGTTGGCGCGAGCGCGCGACGAACAGTTCGGACACGACAATTTCTGCGAGCAGAAATACTCGGTGCCATCGAGCGCGATCAAAACATGGCCGCCGAGCCGCTGGAACGGCGCCAATCCGCCGCCGGCCACGAGCGCCGCGAGGATATCCGAAAACATCGCAAACAGCTGCTGCGGTGGCACGGGATCGAGCAGCGAGCGGATGCAATTGTCGGTGGGGATGCGCGCCATCTGGAACAGCGTCTGACAGTTCGAAGTCCCCCGCCCCCGCTCCAACGCTGTCTGCTGCGCAAGAAACGACGGGCTCTGCATGAAGAACGTCGCGAACGCCGCCGTGCCGGCGTCGGTCATGTCATAGACGGTGTTCTCGCCCGTCCGATGGTCGGGGAAGCGCGCGCACAGGCCCTTGAAAGCAGCGATCAGCGGTTCGAGCACCATGGGCCGCTTGAATCGAACCATCCGATTCGGGTCGATGAGTCACGCCGCCGCACCCGGCGAGCCGGGGACGGGAGCCA
>JANPDA010000284.1:0-14502 GCA_031431235.1 Hyphomicrobiaceae bacterium | reverse complement strand
CCTTCGGGTTCCACGCCAACGGAGTCAACTCCGCGCCGTGGGCGGGGCGGGCGCTCGCTCATGCGATCGCCGGATCGAATTCCGGCGATCCGATCGTTCCTGCGGTCTGGCGCGGATTGCCGACCCGGATGCCGCCGTTGGGGGCCTGGTCGCGCCGGCTGGCGTTGCGCGGCGCCTACCTGCACTACCGTCGGCATGACAGGCAGTCGGAGCGGTAGTGGTCCGTCCCATTCATTCGATTCCGGCGAAGCTGGATCAATGAATGGAAAGACGGAACACAAACAAAGAGTTGCCTGGTGGGCTGGCCATTCATTTGGGGTACCAAATGAATGAGTCAGAACACTAGCACCGGGGCAAAACGTCAGCGGACGGCCGAGCAGATCGACTGCGCGATCGAGCGGATCGCCTCGTCCCAATCGGCGCGCTCGACGGTGCGGGCACGCAGCCCGAAGCTGCGCATTGCGTCGGAGGGCGAGCCGCCGTCTCGGAACACGCGGGCGCAGGTGTGCCGCGCCAGACCGATCGCTTCGCTCCACTGCAACGGATTGACAGGACGGGGGCTCATCAGGGTCATAGCAGCTTCCTTCATTGGTATTGCTCGTCCAGGTTGGCCGCAGGGGGTTGGCAGGTGCGCCCGGGGGAGAAAGAGGTTACGTTACGCGAAACCTGTTCACGCGAAGCCTCTGTTTCATTCTCGACCGACCACACCTGCCAAGCTCTGCCGTGGTACTCATCCGCCGGCGAGCGAGCCGGGACGATCAACTGATCCAGCACTCGCCGACTCTGCAACGCACCACTCGAAATCCTCAGCCCTTCCCTGGACGTTCCTCCGAACTCGCGCACGTCTTCAAGACGTTGATGCTTGACGCTTCGACCTGTTACTTATTATTGGGAAGGCTTGATTTTCGACGCAACTCACGCAACGGACGCTGACAACACAAACGACGCTTACGGCCAATGACGCGACGCAACTCGATCCGACGCAACGCTACTGTACGCTGACGCCACGCTGGACAACTGATAGAAACTCGAGGCAACGGAGCTGGACGCAGACGCAACTGGGGAACTAGTGGAGACGATACCCGCTGGGAGCCGACCTACGCTCGAGGGGAGCAGCAACCAGGGTAACGCACGGCGACGCAACACCAACGCGACGCAACTGGGACTTGGGATCGGACCAACGTCTGACGAGACGCTCACACTTCCTCGCCCGCGACATCGACCGGACAACCTCGAGCAGACGCGAGAACAGGGCTCGGGGGGACGCAACAGCTACCGACGCGGAACTCTTCGACGCAGAACTCTTCGACGCATGACGCAACCAGCTCGACCCGACGCCGACGCAACTCACAGCAGGTCCACGCAACGCAACGCCACTCTCACGCCACAGGAAGCCGGAGACCGATACACCGCGAGCAGGCAGCCGACGTGCCGGGACGATACGCAACCCGATCCGACCCAACGCGACACTCGGCATCTGCTCGCAAGACTGGGACATACTTTTCGTCCTCCGCTTCGGCTCGCAGGGAGACAACCCATCGCCCCTTGAACGAGAATGAATATGCCTCCCCTTTCGGGCGGTGATGGGGACGGAATAGGGCAGGGGCGGGGTCATTCGCCTACATTTCGTTCAGCTTGCTCGTTTCGAGCAGAACGAGGCGAGGCAATTTGTAACTCAACATATTGATTTATAATGTGAATATTCCGAAGCTGGGTGACTTGCATCCACTCAGGCGGAGCCGATCAACGCGAGCCACTCCTCCTCGCTCAGCACTTTCACGCCGTGCTTCTGGGCTTCGGCGAGTTTCGATCCGGCGCCGGGCCCAGCGACGACGATGTCGGTCTTCTTGGAGACCGAGCCCGAGACTTTCGCGCCGAGCCGCTCGGCCTGGGCCTTGGCTTCCGCACGCGACAGGCGCTCGAGCGTCCCGGTGAAGACGACGGTCTTGCCGGCGACGGGGGACCCCGCAGTCGCCGGCGCCTCGAACGTCTCAACCACGATCTGCGAACCCAGATCGTCGAGCACGGCGAGGTTGTGGGCTTCGCCGAAAAAGCCGACGAGGGCGTCGACCACCGTCTCGCCGATGCCCTCGATGGCATCGATGTCGGCATAGGCCTCACCGTCGGGGCCGCTGTCGACGGCAGCCAGAGCGGCCTTGCTGAGAGCGTCCAGCGTCCCATAGGCCTTGGCGAGGTCGCGCGCGGTCGTCTCGCCGATGTGGCGGATGCCCAGACCGAACAGGAAGCGGGGCAGGGTGATGGTGCGCCGGGCCTCGATCGCCGCAAAGAGGTTCTGCACCTTCTTCTTGCCGAAGCCTTCACGTTCCTCGATCTCGATCCGTGCCTGGCCCTGGCGCTTGGCGAGCCGGAAGATGTCGGCTGGCGTGCGGATGAGCCCGTCCTGGTGGAAAGCCTCGATCTGCTTTTCGCCCAGGCCCTCGATATCGAAGGCGTTGCGCGAGACGAAATGCTTCAAGCGCTCGACGGCCTGTGCCGGGCAGACGAGGCCGCCGGCGCAGCGGCGCACCACGTCGGATTTGCCGGTGCGCTCGTTCACGTCCCTGACGGCGTGGCTGCCGCAGGCGGGGCAGGTTGCCGGGAAGACGTA
Source organism: Hyphomicrobiaceae bacterium (assembly GCA_031431235.1). GTDB lineage: Bacteria > Pseudomonadota > Alphaproteobacteria > Rhizobiales > Hyphomicrobiaceae > JANNSW01. The sequence continues at coordinate 11,894 of JANPDA010000284.1, read as the reverse complement.
GGGCACGGCATCCCGCGGCCGCTTCTCGAGGATGAACCCCAGCACCTGCGGGATCACATCGCCGGCGCGCTGAACGGTTACGGTGTCGCCGACGCGGATGTCCTTGCGTGCGATTTCCTCCTCGTTGTGGAGGGTCGCGTTGGTGACGACGACGCCGCCGACATTGACGGGCTCGAGGCGGGCGACGGGGGTCAGCGCGCCGGTGCGGCCGACCTGGATCTCGATCTCGCGCAGAACAGTGGTCGCCTGCTCGGCCGGGAATTTGTGCGCGATCGCCCAGCGCGGCGAGCGCGAGACGAAGCCGAGGCGCTGCTGGAGATCGAGACGGTTGACCTTGTAGACGACGCCGTCGATGTCGTAGTCGAGGGCGGCGCGCTGCTCGCCGATCAGCTGGTGGTAGGCGATCAGCTCGTCAGCCGATTTGCAGAGCTTCATCAATGGGTTGGTCGGGAAGCCCCAGCGGGAGAAGGCCTCCACCATGCCGAGCTGGGTTGTGGCAGGCAAGGATGCGGTCTCGCCCCATGTATAGGCGAAGAAGCGCAAGGGCCGGCTCGCCGTGATCGTCGTATCGAGCTGGCGCAGCGAGCCGGCGGCGGCATTGCGCGGATTGGCGAAGATCTTGCCGCCGTCCGCCTTTTGCGCGGCATTGAGCTTCAGGAAGTCGGAGCGGGCGAAATAGATCTCGCCGCGCACCTCGAACGGGGAGGGAAAGTCGGCGGCGGCGACGCGCTTGGGCAGACCGCTGATGGTCGCGACGTTGGCCGTCACGTTCTCGCCCTCGGCGCCGTCGCCGCGCGTCGCGCCTTCGATCAGCCGGCCGCGCTCGTAGCGCAGCGAGATCGAGAGGCCGTCGATCTTGGGCTCGGCGGTCGTCTCCACGATCCCATCTCGATCGAGCCCGAGGAAGCGGCGAACGCGGTCGAGAAACTCGCGAATCTCGTCATCGGCAAAGGCATTGCCGAGCGAGAGCATGGGGACCCGATGGCGGACCTTGCCAAAGGGACCCGCCGGCGTTGCGCCAACGCGCCGCGACGGGCTGTCTGGACGGGCCAGCTCGGGAAAATGCGCCTCGATCGCCCGATTGCGCGCAACGAGCGCGTCGTAGGCTGCGTCCGAGACGATCGGCGCATCCTCCAGATGGTAGCGCCGGTCATGGCCGGCGATCTCGGATGCGAGCTGCTCGAGCTCGGCGCGCGCCGCAGCCTTGCTCAGGCTCTCGATCGAAGGGGAGGTGGGCGGGCGGGCTTTCGCCATCGCGGTCTCAGACCCGGCAGGCTACTGCGCTGAAGAGGACGAGAGCGGGTTGAGGCTGCCAACCGTTTTCACGGCGGTGTGCCAAGCCTTGCTCAGGTCGGACTCGGTGTTTTCCTTGGGGGAGAGCCCGTCCTTGCTCAGAAGCGCGTAGGCGTCCTTGTACCAGGGCGAATCGGGGAAGTTGTGCCCGAGGATGGCTGCGGCCGTCTGGGCTTCGTCGGCGATGCCGAGCGCCAGATAGCATTCCGACAGGCGCATCAGCGCCTCCTCGACGTGGCTGGTCTGCTGATGCTCGGCGACGACGGTCTTGAACCGGTTGATGGCCGCCAGATAGTTCGCTTTCTTCATGTAGAAGCGACCAACGTTCATCTCGGAGGCGGCGAGGCTGTCCTCGGCGATGCGCAGACGGTTGCGATCCTCCTCCACATAGTTGCTGGTGGGGTAGAGGCGGATCAGCGTGTGGAACTCCTCGATTGCCTTGCGCGTGAAGGTCTGGTCGCGGTTGGCGTCGTTCATCTGCGAGAAATAGGACATGGCGACGACGTGGTGGGCGAGCGCGGCATCCTCGGTCCCAGCGTGCATGGACGTGTAGCGCTTGCCGGTTGCAATGGCGTCGTCGTACTCGCCAGCGCGGTAATAGGAATAGGCCGCGAGCGCGAGCGACTTGCGGGCATAGGGGCGCTGGGGATCGTTGGAGAACGGGTAGTTGCGCTCCACGTCCTCGAACTTCTTTGCAGCCTCGGAGAAGGCGCCAGCCGCCATCAGGTTCTCGCCGTCGGCATAGAGCTTGTCGGGCGGGTCGGAGTTCTCGATGCTCGAGGTCTGGTCGCTACCGAACAACGAGCCTGAGCAGCCGGCGAGCGGGAGCGCGAGGGCAACGGCCGCCGCAATCGCAAATGAGCGTGCCAGCCTATCGAGTCCCGCGGTCTTCTGCATCGGCATCGCTCGCTCAGTCCCCCTCGGGAGATTTCTGTCGCTCATCGGCCCCGGCCGAGCAAGCTCGACAATCGCGGCACGCACTCGATCTGCTCGGCCTCGCCGGGAAAGTCATCCTCCATAGGCGATGAGCCTGCCACAAGCCAAGAAATTATGGTGATTCTAGAGCGATGGCTATGCGTCGTTCGATGTTTGGCGATGCATTAGTCCGAATCTCCTCGGCTGCCCGTGACGATTTTCCTGCCGTTTCAATCGGTTGAGATTGAAACTGGGGAACCGCTACTGGCTGAATTGCCATGGCTGCGATCAAATCGAGGGCTTGCTGCCCTTTGGGGTTGGGGCGGGTGGTGAGGGTGAAGGTTGCCTCGCCGGGCCTGGCTGCCCTTTGTCCATAGCTCGTGTCGGCTGTCGATTCCTTGCGCCGGCAACAAATGGGGTCATGCTGCTCAAATCCACATCCCTTGCGGTCAGATCAAGGGCCCTGGTGGTGTTACGAGCACCGCTCGGACCCGAAGTCCGCCAGTCAGGATGGTCCGAATGAAGCCAAACCAGGCCAGCATCCGAGCCGGCAACTGCAGCCGATCAGACCCGCCTGAAGCGGAAGTAGGTGCACCTGCGTGCGGCCTCGACCGCCTTGCGCTCGTAGCGGGTCTCGGGCCAGTCCGCGCTGCGCTCGCGCCAATCCCTGGCCGAGCGGGCTGTCCAGGTCAGCTCGGGCGTGGCCTGCAGCGCCAGCAAGGTCCCCAGCGCGTAGTCCGCGATGTCGGTTGCGATCCTCAGCTCCGCGCCTGGCATCAGGACCCGGGCGAGCCGGCCAAGGGTCCGCGGGGAGACGAGGCGGCGCTTGCGATGCCTCGTCTTTGGCCAGGGATCGGGAAACAGGATGAACGCCTGCGCGATGGAGGCTGCCGGCAGCCAGTCGAGAACGGGTCCGGCCTCCTGGTCGAAGATCCGTATATTTTTGAGCTTACCGTCCTCGACATGCTGCAGCAGCGAGGAAACGCCGTTCACGAACGGCTCGATGCCGATGAAGCCGGTCCGTGGATGAGCGCCAGCCTGGAACGCCAGATGCTCGCCCCCGCCGAATCCGATCTCGAGCGCGATGCTGTCGACCGGCTCGCCGAACAGCTCGGCGAGCACCCGCGGCGCCGGGTCTCTCAGGTCCAGTCGCAAACCCGGCAGCAGCCGCTCCAGCCGCGCCACCTGACGGGGACGCAGCGCCTTGCCTTTCTGGCGGCCGAAGAACTGGCGCTCGGGCCAGGAGCCGTCGAGAGCAGGCCTTGCCCGTGGCTCAACCGGCCGCGCGCTTGATCTGGTCAATGAGGTCCGTCCGCTCCCAGGAGAAACCGCCTTCGGCATCGGGCGTGCGCCCGAAGTGTCCGTAGGCCGCGGTCCGCGCATAGATCGGCTTGTTGAGGTCGAGGTGCTTGCGGATGCCGCGGGGCGTCAGGTCCATCACCTCGCCCAGCGCCCTTTCGAGGCGTGCCGGATCGATCCTGTTGGGATTGTCGTAGAGGTCGACATAGATCGAGAGCGGCTTGGCGACGCCGATCGCATAGGAGAGCTGGATCGTGCAGCGATCACTGAGGCCGGCTGCGACGACGTTCTTGGCGAGGTAGCGCGCGGCATAGGCTGCCGACCGGTCGACCTTGGTCGGATCCTTGCCGGAGAAGGCGCCGCCGCCGTGGGGCGCGGCCCCGCCATAAGTATCGACGATGATCTTGCGGCCGGTCAAACCGCAATCGCCGTCCGGCCCGCCGATGAAGAACTTGCCCGTCGGATTGACGTGCCAGAGGCAGTCCTTGCCGATCCAGCCCTCGGGCAGAACCTTGCGCACATACGGCTCGACGATCTCCCGCACCTGGCGCGACGTCAGATCGGCGACGAGATGCTGGTGGGAGACCACGATCTGCGTGGCGCCGACAGGCTTGCCGTTCTCGTAGCGCACGGTCACCTGGCTCTTGGCGTCGGGACCGAGCTTGGCGGCTTCGCCCTTGCCGCTCTTGCGGGCGCCCGCGAGCGTCTCCAGGATCTTGTGGGCGTAGTAGATCGGCGCCGGCATCAGCTCGGGCGTCTCGCGGCAGGCATAGCCGAACATGATGCCCTGGTCGCCCGCGCCTTCCTCCTGATTGGTCGGCTGCTTGGCATCGACCCCTTGCGCGATGTCGGCCGATTGCGGGTGCAGCAGCACCTTGATGTCGGCCTTTTCCCAGTGGAATCCGTCCTGCTCGTAGCCGATATCGCGGATCGCCATGCGCGCGACATGGGAGATCCAGTCCTTGGTGACGATTTGCGGCCCGCGCGTCTCTCCGGCGATCACCACTTGATTGGTGGTCGCGAGCGTCTCGCAGGCAGCCCGGATGTCCCAGGGGCTGATCCCCGATTTGGGGCCCTCGCGATAAAACAGATCCACGATCTCGTCCGAGATGCGGTCGCAGACCTTGTCGGGATGCCCTTCGGATACCGACTCGCTCGTAAAGAGATAGCTTCCGCGTGCCACGCGCGCCTCCCCAATGTTGGATGGGCCCCATACCCTCATGGGGCGTGCTTGTTGCAGCGATCCCTCGGAGGGTCAAGCTTTCGTCGGGGCGCGGTCGAAAATGCCTGCGGATAGGCCGCGCTCGTGATCAGGCTGGCAGGATGGAGTTCGGCGGCTCGCTGACACCGGCAAGCGATTTGACGAGATCGACCACCCGTTTGCGGACCGTCGGATCGCTGATCTGGACGAAAGCCCGGTTGAGCTCGAGACCTTCGCGCGAGTTGAGGAAATCGACGATGTAGGTCTCGGTGGTCGCCTCGGCGAAACCGCCGGCCTCGGCGGCGCCCACGGACTGCGGCAGCTCCTCGAAAAAAAACTGCACTGGCACGCTCAGCACCTTGGACAGCCGATGCAGCCGGCTTGCCCCGACCCGGTTGACGCCCTTCTCGTACTTCTGGATCTGCTGGAACGTCAGGCCCATCAACTCGCCCAGACGCTCTTGGCTCATGCCGATCAGCATCCGCCGCAACCGGACACGTGTTCCCACGTGGACATCGACTGGATTGGGCCGCTTGGTACTCACGGCCGCCTCGCCAGTTTCGTCATTGCGTTTGTCTGTTTCGCTTCCGGCCACGTGCATCCTGTCCCCAGTCGTTCGCGAATAGTGTGTCCAGATTGACTGCCCCCGTCCGCGGACGTTTGCATTTCGAAGTCGTCGCTAGAGCGAGACATAGCGCCGCAGCGCGAGCAACACAAGTAGACCGGCCAATGATTGCAACAGCAGAGCGAGATCTCCCACCTGCGCGTAGGGTGGCGTGCCGATGGCAACCGGCAACGGGCTGTCGATGATGCCACGCGTCTCCAGTGCCAGCGAGCTGAGCGTACGGCCGTAGGGATCGATCACCGCGCTGATCCCCGTATTGGCGACGCGCACCAGCGGCAACCCGGTCTCGACGGCTCTGAGCCGGGCCTGATGGAGATGCTGATATGGCCCCGTACTGTGCCCGAACCAGGCGTCGTTGGTGACGTTGAGCAGCCAGCCGGCGCGCTCGACGCCGTCATTGGCCTCGCCCGGGAAGATCGCCTCGTAGCAGATCAGAGGAATGAGCGGGGGAACCCCCGGCAACTCGAGCCGGCGCGGCCCGACACCCGCTTCGAATCCGCCCTTCAGGCGCGTGAGTTGCTCCAAGCCGATCGCTTCGAGTGTCGACTGGAAGGGCAGATACTCGCCAAACGGCACCAGATGGCGCTTGTCGTAGATGGCGAGCGGCCTGCCTTGCGCATCGATCGCAGCGAGGCTGTTGTAGTACCTGGGTTGGCGGACACCGGCCGCGTCTGGCAGTCCCTCCTCAGCCCTGAGCGAGCCGGCAATCAGCACCCGCCCGTCGGGCAGCAACGCGCCGATCCGCGCCAGCGCTTCCCCGCTCTGCAGCATCAGGAAGGGAAGAGAGGATTCCGGCCAGATCACATGGGTGATCCCTGCGAGGCTCGGACCGGTTCCCCCTTCACCCGCTTCCGTCAGCCCGACGAAGGTCGAGAAGATGCGCTCCCTGTTCTCGCCCTGCCATTTCTCACGCTGGGGAATGTTGGGTTGGACGAGGCGCAACCTGATGCCCGCGACGCTATCGACCGGCGTTGCGGGAACGCGCAAGGATCCGAGCAGTGCCGCGAGCCCGAGCAATCCGGTTGCGACCGCTGGCAGGGCTGCGCGCACGGCAATCGGGCCGGCGCCCAGCAGCAGCACCGGACTGGCGAACACGAGGACGGTCCAGAAGGCGAGCCCGCTGACGCCGACCACGGACGCCGATTGCATCAGCGCTTGGTTGCCGGTCAGCGCGAGCCCGAGATCGTTCCAGGGAAAGCCCGTCAGAACATGACCGCGCAACCACTCCGTCGTCGACAGCGCGAGCGCCAGCGCTAGGATCCGCCCAGCTCCCGGGCGCCAAACCAGCGAAGCCGCAGCCGCCGCGCTCGCAAAAAAGAGCGCGAGCCCCGCCGGCATCAGCGTCACGGCGAACGGCATCATCCAGGCAAACTTGTCGGCTTCGACCAGAAACGCTTCCCCGACCCAGGATAGCCCAGGCACGAAATAGCCGAACCCGAACGCCCAGCCGACGGCAGCAAAACCTGCAGCACGGCCTCGCGCGCTCGCCCGCTCGAGCCGGCGGGCAACCCTGTCGAGCAGCATCACGAGTGCGGGAAACGTCAGCCAGAGCAGCGGCCAGTAGAAGGTCGGCGCCATCGCCAGCACCGACACGGCGCCGGCAAGCGCCGCCACGCCGAGCCCGGCCAAAGGCCCCTTGGGATCGATGGCCCATTTTGCCCAACTGCGCGTCGGCGACCCGGTCCCCATGACCTGCGTCCCGCTCAACCCGACGGACCCTGTTCGCGCGCTTTGACGGCTGCGGTATCCGCCGCGGCTGGCGCTACAGCTGGCCGCGCGTGGATCCGCAGCTTCTTCAGTCGCCGCGGGTCGGCCTCGAGCACCTCGAACTCGATGCCGGCGGGATGATGGACGACCTCGCCACGCACCGGCACCCGCCCCACCAGCGAGTAGACGAGGCCGGCGAGCGTATCGAAATCCTCCGCATCCTCCTCCTCGATCAGCTTGACGCCGAGAATCTTCTCCAGGTCCGCAATGGGAGCGCGCGCGGATGCCACGAGCCCCGTCGCCGGATCGCCGACGATCAAATCGTCCTCGGCGTCGTCGTGCTCGTCCTCGATATCGCCGACGATCTGCTCGACCAGATCCTCGATCGAGACGAGGCCATCGGTGCCGCCATACTCGTCGACCACCATCGCCAGATGGACGTGCGTCGCCTGCATCCGCAGCAACAGGTTGAGCGCGGGCATCGAGGGCGGCACGAACAACACCGGTCGCAGGATCTTGGCCGCTCCGATCTCAATCGAAAGATCGATGCGGGAGAGGTCGATCGAGCCGAGCCCGGCAAGCTCCGCGGCCTCCGCGGCTTCGGCCTTGTGGCGGCCCGTCATTGCCGGATCCTCGGACGCCCGCTCGATCATCCAGCCGACCAGATCCTTGATATGCACCATGCCACGCAGGTCATCGAGGGTCTCGTTGAACACGGGCACGCGCGAATGGCCGGCGCGCTTGAACATGTCGAGCAGCTCGTGCAGAGGCGCCGCGGTGTCGATCGCGATGATGTCGGCGCGCGGCACCATCACATCGTCGACCCGCAGCTCGCCGAACCTGAGCGCTCGCAGCAGCATCTCGCGCTCCTGCGGCGCGAAGTTCTCCTGGCCCTGCCCTTCGCCTCCGATCGCATGCTCGAGGATTTCGCGCGCGCTGCGAGGCTCGGCAAATCCGAGCCTCGTGCGTAGCCGCGTGAGCCATCCGGGCTGGCCGGACGCAGCCGCCGCAGCAGCCTGCTCGCCGCCGCTCGCGGCAGCGTCGCTTCTGGATTGCTGATCGTCAGCCATGGGTCACGATCGCCATGTGGTTGGCGGCTCCGACCGCGCTCGCCGGGTCGAGGGCTGCAGTGGGATCGGCAATGCCGTGCTCGGCGAGCGCCTGCCGCTCGAGCGCTTCCATCGCTTCGGCCTCGGCTTCACCGTGGTGATCGTGGCCGAGTAGATGCAGCACGCCATGGGCGACCAGATGGGCGATGTGGTGCTCGACCGGAATGCCGCTCTCCCTCGCCTCCTGGACAATCGTCCCGCGCGCGAGGATCACATCCCCGAGCGGCCGCTCGGTCATCAGATCCTGCGCCGGCTCGGGTGCGGCAGGAAACGATAGCACGTTGGTCGGCTTGTCGATTTGGCGGAACCGGCGGTTGAGGTCCCCGACCTCGGCATCCGACGTGAGGCAGATGCAGACGGAATCCGGCTTGCCCAAGCCTGGCGCGGCGGCGAGCCGATGGGCGATCACGGCTATGCTTTCGATCAGGCGATCCAGTCCTGGCTCGCGCCAATCGTCGGACAGGTGCAAGGTCTCCACCATGAGGCGCGCCGGCCGCGGCCCGGTATTTCGCCCCGGGCTCATGATTTGGCTGCCCGCTCGTAGGCTGCCACGATCCGGGCGACCAGCTCGCGCCGCACCACGTCCTTCTGCGTGAAGGCCACCATGGCGATGCCCTCCACCCCCTGCAGCAGTGCCATCGCCTCGTCGAGCCCGGAAGCCTGGCCCTTGGCGAGGTCGATCTGGGTCGGATCGCCCGTCACCACCATGTGCGAGCCTTCGCCGATCCGGGTCAAGAACATCTTCATCTGCATCGGCGTGCAATTCTGCGCCTCGTCCAGAATGACGAACGCATGCGCCAGCGTGCGCCCGCGCATGAAAGCGAGCGGCGCGATCTCGATCTCGCCGGTCTCGAGGCCACGCTCGACCTTCTCGGGCGGCAACACATCATAGAGCGCATCATACAAGGGCCGCAGATAGGGATCGACCTTGTCGCGCATGTCGCCGGGCAGGAAGCCGAGCCGCTCGCCCGCTTCCACTGCCGGCCGCGAGAGGATGATCCGCTCGACCCCGCCACGCTCCCAGCAGGCGGCGGCGAAAGCGACCGCCAGATAGGTCTTGCCGGTGCCCGCGGGCCCCGCGGCGATGACGAGATCGGTCTCCTCCATTGCCTTCAGATAGGTGCTCTGCATCGGTGTTCGCGCCATCACATGACGCTTGCGCGTGCGGATCTGGGCCATGCCGGAAGCCGCGGTTCCTACGCCGTCGACCGGATCGCGCCGTTCGGCCTTGGCCTGCATGTGTCGGATCGAGCCCTCCATATCGCCGGGCGCGATCCGCTCGCCACGGGAAGCTCGCTCATAGAGCTCCTCCAGCACCTCGCGCGCGAGCTGGCAGCTCGCCTCGGGACCCGACAGCGTCAGGATGTTGCCGTGCGCCGTCGCCGCGATGCCCAGGCGCGCCTCCAGCACCGCCAGATTGGCGTCATACTCGCCGAACAGCTCGGCGGCCGCACGGTTGTCCTCGAAGGGAACCGTCAGCTTTTTCTCAGGCTTCTGGGATCTCATCGCTTTTGCCGTACCAGAAACGGCCGGTCCACGAATCCCTGCCAAATGCGACCTCCTTTGGCTGTCGTACGTTCGACGAACGCGACCCGGCGAATCGCCCGGCCACGTCAAGACATATTAGCCCCTCGAGCTGGCTTTATGACACCCTCGAGGCTCGCCCGCCCGCCTGCACTGATCGTCACATCACGGATTTGACCGAGCGCTGCCAGCGGACCCTCGGCGTGGACGACATGCAAATAGGGCGAGCGCCCGCCGATCTGCCCCGCCCTGCGACCGGCCTTGTCGAACAGGACCGGCAAAGTCCGCCCGACCATGCTTTGGCAGAACGCAGCCTGCCGCCGATCGATCAGCTCCTGCACGCGTGCCAGCCGCTCGACCATGACCTGTTGGGGAACTTGGCCATCGAGGCTGGCTGCCGGTGTTCCGGGTCGCGGGCTGTACTTGAAGGTGAACGCCTGGATGTGTTGCGCCCGCTCGATCAGCGCGAGGGTCGCGGCAAAATCCCTGTCCGTCTCGCCTGGAAACCCGACGATGATGTCGGTCGACAACGCGATGTCGGGCCTGGCCTCGCGCACGCGCTCGACCAGGCGCAGATACTCATCGACCGTATGCCTGCGATTCATCGCCGCGAGCACGCGATCCGAGCCGGATTGGATCGGCAGGTGCAGGTAGGGCATCAGCTTGGTGTTGTCGCGATGCTCGGCAATCAGGTCCTCGCCCATGTCGCGCGGATGGCTCGTCGTGTAGCGCAGCCGCTCGAGGCCTTCGATCGATGCCAAGGCCCTCAGCAGCCGCGCGAGCGACCAGCTCTCCCCACCGAGTCCCCTGCCATGATAGGCGTTGACGTTCTGCCCGAGCAGCGTCAGCTCGCGCACGCCCGCTTCCCCCAGCTGCCGGGCTTCCTCGAGCAGCCGATCGACCGGCCGCGACACCTCGGCGCCTCGCGTATAGGGAACGACGCAAAAAGTGCAGAACTTGTCGCAACCTTCCTGCACGGTCAGGAACGCCGACACGGACCGCTTGGGCGTCCGCTTCGGCAGGTGCTCGAACTTGTCCTCCTCGGGAAACTCGGTGTCGACGACCGTCCGGCTCGTGTTGCGCGCCCGTTCCAGCAATCCCGGCAGCCGGTGATAGCTCTGCGGGCCGAATACCAGGTCGACGGCGGGCGCCCGGCGGGCGATCTCCACACCCTCGGCTTGCGCGACGCAGCCCGCGACGGCGATCATCATCTCGCCACCCTCTGCCCGCCGCCCTTCCTTCAGATCACGCAACCGGCCGATCTGGGAATAGACCTTCTCGACGGCCCTCTCGCGGATATGGCAGGTATTGAGGACGATGAGGTCGGCATCCTCTGCCCGCTCGGTCGCAACATAGCCGAGCGGCGCCAGGGCTTCCTCCATCCGCTCGCTGTCGTAGACGTTCATCTGACAGCCAAACGTCTTGATGTGCACGCGCTTCGTCCCAGCGGCCACGGCGAGGTCGGGCGAAGGCGCCGGTATGTCTGCGATCTCGGCCAAGCTTGCTCCATAGTGTTCCGTCCCATTCATTCGATTCCGGCGAAGCTGGATCAATGAATGGAAAGACGGAACACAAACAAAGAGTTGGCTAGTGTGCTGGCCATTCATTTGGGGTACCAAATGAATGAGTCAGAACACTAGGCGCCACAGCAGACCTGCCCGGCCCGCCGCTGCGCCGTCGATCCAGACGCTCGATCGTTGATTATCCGCTCTGTCCAGGACCGTCCAGGGGAAGTTGGGCCACTCATGCTCCAATCCACCACCGCACCCGGCATCCCGGACGGCCGGTCGCGACGGAGGCGCGCCTCCAGGGGTTCGAGTAGCAACGGAACAATTCTATTAGGTATGGGCTTGTCCGTTGATAGACCTAGACCGTGCGTCCCCATCAAGGCGTCATCACAGTTGGCAGCCGTCGCTCTTGACCCGATGCGGACCTGAGCAGTTGCAGCATGGGCGGCTCACCATTGAAAGCGCCGCAGACATTTCGGACGTCGGCCGCATTCGCGATCGCATGCCAGCACCGGTGTAATGCCAGTACCGCAGCAACTCAGTAGGCGGACGCGGAACGGGGTGATCGAGGTGGGCTCGCGAACCCCGCTGGACGGCCGGATTGGCAACGGGTGGGGCCAAGAGGAGGCATCAATCTGTCGACCAGGGCACTACGACCGAATATGAGAAGAGAGCCTGTTCGGGTAGGTCCGTGGCGTCAAAATTCACTGCGT
>JANPDA010000283.1:0-5646 GCA_031431235.1 Hyphomicrobiaceae bacterium | reverse complement strand
CCGGTGCCGGTCTCTACGACGGGCCTACTGGCAAGGTGCCGAAGATCCAGCTGTTCACCATTGAAGAGTTATTCGCGGGCAAGAAAACCCAAATCCCGCTGATGGAGCGCGGCTTCAAGGCTGCCGCCCGCGAGGAACGCGACGACCAGTCGGAGTTCGACGTTTGACGGGCACCGGCTGGCGACGGGGGCGCAGCGGATCGAGCAGGTGATGTGGGGAGTCGGCAGTAAGCAATAGGCAGTCGGGGAGACGGCTTTTTCGACTGCCCACTGCCGACTGCCGCTCTTCCTACCCACCCAACTGCTTGATCCGGTTTTTTGCGTCCGTCAGCTCCGCGGTCGTATGGGCGAGGCGGCTCGCCAGCTCGCGCAGCATCTCGATCGCGAGGTTGGGGAACTCCGAGAGGAGCTTCACGAACGGCTCCTTCTTGATCTTCAAGGCAACGAGCTTGGTCGAGGGTCTGACCGTTGCCGTGCGCGGCATGTCGCAGAGAATGGCGATCTCGCCGACGAAGGCGTTCTTGGCGAGATGGGCGACTCTGAGCTCGCCTGAAGGCGTCGAGACCAGCACGTCGGCTTCCCCATCCAGGATCACATAGGCAGCGTCCCCCGCATCGCCCTGTCGGAACAGGTCCTGTCCCTGGTCGAACGACAGCCGCTCGGACGTGAAGGCGAGGAGTTTGAGCTTGGCGCTCTCGATATGGGCGAACAGCGGGATCCGCCGCAGCAAGCTGACCTCTTCCTCCAGGCTCGACATGGGTGCTTCCTCCACGGGGGAATTCTGCTCGGATCGCATCGTCAGGCTGTCAGCCTAGCATAGAGCCCGCCCTTCGACTTCAGCAAGGCAGGCGCACCGTCGTCGGCCAGCTGGCCATCCTCGAAGCACAGCACCCGGTCGAAGGCGTCCGCGGCCTGCGGCGAGGTCAGCACGCAGAACAGGGTGATCGGGGGGGTGGTCGACTTCGAGAGCGCGATCAGCCGGTCGAGGATCGCGCGCTGCGACTTCTGATCGAGGGTGCTGAGCGCCCGGTTCATCACCAGGATATCTGGCCGCTTCAGCAGCGCGCGTGCGACCGCGATCTTCTGGCGCTGGGACTGGGTGAGGCGCTTGCCGGCCGCTCCGACCATGAAGGAGAGCCCCGCCTCGTGGACGAGCGCGTCGAGGCCGAGCTCGTCGAGGAGTTGTTGCACCAGCCGCTGCACCCGCTCGGGCCCGTTGGCGATACCATGGGCGACGCGGCCGAACAGGATGTTGTCCTGCAGGCTCGATGCTGCGTTGTACTGGTCGGGCTCGAAGAAATCGACCGCGCCCTTCGCCTGTGCCGAGAGTGCAGCCCGAAGCTGGGCGCGCGCCTTCACGATCTGGGCTTCGAGCGCTTCGCCCATCAGGCCGAAGCGGTGCCGACTTTCGATGTAGCTGAAGGGGAGCCGCAGCAGCTTTTGTCGATCATCTGCTGTCGCCGATGCCAAGCGCTGGCCCGCCGCTCGCAGCGTGATCGCCCGGTAGTCCGGCAGGTCCTCGGCCGCCATGAAGGAGAGCTGCTCGAAGAAGGGGTGGTTGGGCGGCAGGTCGCCGAACAGCTCGAGCACGGTCTCGGCGATACGCCGGCCCATCTCGAACAGCGCCTCGTCGAGCCCGGTCGCCGACAAGACCTCGAGCACGTGCGGGTTCGTCGGCAGCTGCGCCGGCTCGAACGCGGGGGAGACGGCCGTCCCGAACAGCAGGTTCTCGGCGACGGAAGCGAGGCGATTGTAGCGCGCGGGGTCGAAGGGCTCCACCAGCCGGCCGAGCTCGGGATCATCGAGCTTGCGGCGCAGCTCGGCACGCGCTCGCAGCACGCCCGTGACGCGATCGGGTTGTGCCACCGGATCGATGCGGCTGCGCAGACCTTGCTGATGGACGTCCTCGTCCAGCTCGACCAGCTTCAGCACCTCGATCAGGCGCCGCTCGAGGCCCTTGCGGTCGGCGACGCCGGCGGCGGTGTAGTCGATCCAGTCGGCCGTGCTGTCGAGCTCGGTATTGCCCGACGCTGCCGCTTCGGCGAGCTCGATGTGATGCTGCTTCAAGCTGTCGCCCACATAGCTCGGCTTGCTGATGGGAACATGTCGGAGCCCGTAGACGAGGCACTCGCGGATCGACAGGTTGGGAAGATAGGGTGCGGGACCCGCATAGCCGATGCGCCGCCCCAACACGCTGTCGGGCAGGTTGCCCAGATCAGTATCCTGCAACCGGATGCGGCCCGCCGTCGGCCATAGCAGCCGCACCAGCGCTTCGCTCACGGATTCCCCGCCCGCATTGACCTGGCCGATGACCGCGACCCGCTCGCCGGGCGCGAGTGTGAACGACACGTTCTCGACGAGCGTTGCGCCGGTGTCGTCCGTCACGGTCAGGCGTGCGACCTCGATCGGCCTGTCGATCGGCTTGGGCGCCTGCGAGGCCGCGCGTTGCTGGGCTGGATCGATCATCGCATCGGGCGCGAATTGCTCCATCACCTGAGTGTACTTGATATCCACGTCCTGGCGCTGCTGGTCCCAGTCGATCAGCTCCTTGATGGGGCTCGGCAGCTCCTTGTAGGCAGCGATCACCGCCACGAGCTGGCCAATGTCGAGCTGGCCCTGGATCGCGTAGTAGCCGCCCACCAGATAGAACAGGAACGGCGTGACCTGGGAGAGGAAGTTGTTGAGGAATTTGACGAAAAACTTCCGGTTGTAGAGCTCCAGCCGGATGAAATAGATGCGGCCGAGCCGGCGCGACAGGTCGGCGCGCTCCCAGTTGGTCGCGTCGTTGACCCGGATCTCGCCGATGCCGTCGACCACCTCGCCGACTCGGCCCGCGAGGTCGCGCGCGCCGAGCTGGCGCTCCCGGCCGAGCACCAGCAGCCGCTGGCGGAGCTTGGGCATCAAGATGGCCTGCAGCAGCACGATGCCGCCGGCAATCAGCCCGAGCCAGAGGCTCTGCACGATGATGAAAACCATGGCGGTGAGTGCCTGGCCGCCCAGGAACAGCGGCTGCGTAAAGGCGTCGCCGATGAAGCCACCGAGCGGCTCCACCTCGTCCTTGACCATGGTTGCGACCTCGGGCGCCTTCAGCCGCTTGAAGTGGCTCGGGGGAAAACGCAGCACGCGATCGACGAGGTCGTAGCGCAGCCGCCGCAGCATGCGCTCGCCGAGGCGGCCCTTGTAGACATTGATGTACCATTTGAACCAGCCATTGATCGCGACCAGCAGCAGGAACAGCAGGCTCATGGCGACGAGATAGGGCAGGCGCTCCATCGCAATGCCGGGGAAGAGGAGAACCGAGCCCTCGCCGAACGGGTTGCCGACCTCGAGCCGCAAGAACAGTTGCGCGGCGCCGGCCGCCTCGAAACCCTTGCCCTGGATCGGCCCGTTGACGATCGATTTCGGAAGATCGAGCGACAGGAAGTAGAACGGCATCGAGACGAGGATCACCAGCAGGACGTAGATCTGCTGCGCGCGGGTGTGCCGCCAGATGTAGGAAAAGAGTTTTTCTTGCATGATTGCGGTTCGTCCCCCGTTCGGCTGGCATTGAGCCTAGCGGCTCGCAAGAGGCCTGTGAAGGGAAGCGTTGGAGGAGACTTGCCGGCCGAACCGAGGATGCCGAGCCCGGCGCTTCCCGGCATGTGCCGCCGGCTTCAGTCCGACCTGCTGACAGTGCGCTTCAGGAGCGCTATAGGACGCATCCATGTTGGGGAGCGCCATGCAAAGCGATGACACCACGATCGGCGACCTCGACCTGCGGCGCCGGCGTACGCTGTTCAGGGCCATGCACCGCGGCACCAAGGAAATGGATCTGATGCTCGGTGGCTATGTCGGGGCCCATGTCGGCGGGCTCGATGCGGCGGCGCTCGATGTGCTGGACCAGCTGCTGGCGCTCCCCGACCCCGATCTCAGCCAGCTGCTGCTGGCGGCAAGCCTTTCCAACGGGGAGGGCGGAGCTGGCCCGCTCATTGCCGAAATCCGCCACTTTCACGGCCTCGACGACTGAAAGAGCAGACGCGGCTCGGTGCGAGTGGGCCAGTCGACAAAGGTAGGCCGATGCAGACCGCCGATACCAAGCCCCGCGAGCTGACCATTACCGGGGCCCCCGAAGGCCTCGATGCGCTCACCATCGCGGGGATCGCCGAGGAAGGAGGGGCCGCCGAGCCGGTGCTGCATGTCGCCCGCGACGACCGCCGGCTGGAGGCGCTCGAAGCCGGTCTCAAATTCTTCGCGCCCGACCTCTCCGTGATCGCGTTCCCGGCCTGGGATTGCGTGCCCTACGACCGCTCGCCGCCCAACACCGACATCGTGGCGCGGCGACTTTCGGCGCTCGCTCGTCTCGCCGCGGGCAAGCGCGACAAGCCGCTCGTGGTGCTGACGACCGTCAATGCCATCCTGCAGCGCGTGGTGCCAGCGGCCTTCCTGCGCAAATCCATCAAGGCGCTGGTGCCGGGCCAGAACATCGACATCGCCGAGCTGACACGCCGGCTCGACGCGGCAGGCTTCGTGCGCACCTCGACCGTGATGGACCGCGGCGAGTTCGCGGTGCGTGGTGGCATCGTCGATCTCTATCCGCCAGGGCGCACCAGCCCGGTCCGGCTCGATTTCTTCGGCGATACGCTGGAAACTCTGAAGCCCTTCGACCCCCAGACGCAACGGACCTCCAAGGCCATCACCAAGCTGACGCTGCTGCCGATCAGCGAGGCTGCCTCGGGCGAAGCCGCGACCAGCCTGTTCCGTCGCCGCTATGTGGAGCTGTTCGGTGCCGTGACGAGCGAGGACCCGCTCTACCAGGCTGTCTCCGAAGGGGGGCGTTTTCCGGGCCAGGACCACTGGCTGCCGCTTTTCCACGAGGCGCTGGAAACAGTGTTCGACTATCTGCCCGGCGCCACGCTGTCACTCGATCATCTGGCGGAGGAGGCGATCGGCGACCGCATCGAGCAGATCCGCGAGCACTACTCGGCTCGCGTCGATGGGCTGGAAGCCGAGACGTTCGGGGCCGCGCGCTACAATCCCGCGCCGATGAAGCTGATGTATCTGGAGGAGCGCGATTGGCAGGCGGTGACGTCCTCGCGCAAGGTCCGCCGCTTCTCGCCCTTCGAGGTCGCCGCGGCGGGCAAGGATCAGCCCCACGTCACCATCTCGGGCAAGGTGGGCCGCACCTTCGCCGCCGAGCGCGCGAGCGAGGGCGTCAACGTCTTCGATGCCGTGGTCGCCCATGTGAAGGCGCTACAGGCGAAATCCAGGCGCGTGCTCGTCGCTTCCTGGTCCAATGGCGCGCGCGAGCGGCTTGGCACGCTGCTCTCCGAGCATGGGCTCGACCAGATCGCCAAGGTGGAGAGTTGGCCCGAGGCCAAGAAACTGAAGAAGGGCGAGACCGGCTTCATCGTGCTCGGCATCGAGCATGGGTTGGAAGCGCCCGACCTCGCCATCATCGCAGAGGAGGACATCCTCGGCGACCGCCTGGTGCGGCCGCGCCGGGCGAGCCGCAAGGCGAGCGACGTGCTGGCCGATGCCGCCAGCCTTTCGGTTGGCGACCTGGTCGTGCATGTCGATCACGGCATCGGCCGCTTCGAGGGCTTGAGGACGATCGAGGCGTTGGGTGCGCCGCACGATTGCCTGGAGCTCACCTACCACGGCGGCGACC
>JANPDA010000282.1:0-6225 GCA_031431235.1 Hyphomicrobiaceae bacterium | reverse complement strand
GACGCCCCGCAATTGGCCATCGATCGTTCCCTTGTTGGTGAGCGTCAGGCTTCGGGACGAGTAGAGTCCATAGCCACCCAGCCCACCGCCTGCTCCGAACACCGTTCCGCTGGTGGCGACATTGACGACGGCCGTATCCGTCGCCGACCCGTTCAACACCAGCCCCGTCCGATTGCCCGCCGTGGTTCCAAACGAGCCGATCGAGCCGTTCACGTTGACCGTCCACGCCCCCGAGCCGATCGCGCCGAGCTCAACCGCCGTATCGGCCGTCGAATAGAGGTACCCGCCAAGATTGATGGTGAGAATGCCGGACGTTGGATCGGACAACACAGTGGCGGGTGAAATCACGCTGTTGGCGAGGCCGATGGTGTGGTTGGCCATTGTCTCTGTCCTCCCGATCGTGCGCGAACGGTCACGGTGGCATCAGGCGCCCAGCGATCATGGGCGCACGGGCCATGAGCATGCTGATGGATCGAAACTAGCACAAGGCATGCCAGACACAAAGGGACAAAGTGCTCATCATGGTGGAGACTGGGCCACACCTTGCGACGGGGTGGCACTCTGTTAGCGGACCGGCAACCCGGACGTGCAAGGCTGTCGCCATGATCGACGTCCAGACCCCGACCGCCGACCCCGCTCCCCATCGCGAGCGCATCCTCCTGCGCGCGGACGGGGCCGTGATCGGCACGCACTGGGCCGAGTTCGATGGGCTGCGCATTGCGATTCCCGACGTGGTCGCCGCCAGCATCGAGATCGACGAGCGCTCGGGCGTGCTCGGGCTGCTGCTCGCCGCCAACGTCTTCATCGCAGCCGCCGTGCTGTTCTGGCTGCCGGTGATCGCGGGCTATTGGGGGCTGAAATTCCTGATCGCGGTCGTACTCCTCGGCGGCGTCGGCCTGAGCCTCTTGCAGGATGCGAGCAGCGTGCCCGACCGGCGGGTGGCCAAGCTCATGCTCGCAACCAGGACCGGCGAGCGCGTCGTGTTCGTGTCGACGAGCCTCGTCCTGGTCGAGCGCATCGCCGACACCATCCTGTCGGCCCGCACAGGGCAGATCATGCCCGATGCCAAGTTGGACCAGGCCCCGCCGCCTCGGCGGCGATTGCCACGGCTGGCCCATCGCACCCTTGCGCCAAAGCCCCAGGGATGCCAAGCCCTCGATGAACCCCTCGAAGGCTTGCCGAGATCCACTTGACCGATATCCGCCCCGCCGTCCGCTTTGCGCCGAGCCCCACGGGCCGGCTGCACATCGGCAACATCCGCACCGCCCTCGTCAACTGGCTCTACGCACGCCGGAGCGGTGGCACGTTCCTGTTGCGGCTCGACGACACCGATGTGGAGCGCTCGAAGGCGGAGTTCGCGACCGGCATCGCGGAGGATCTGGCGTGGCTCGGGCTCGATCACGACCGCAGCGTGCGCCAGTCGGACCGGTTCGCGCGCTATGGCAAGGCGGTCGAGCGGCTGCGGGCTGCGGGCAGGCTCTATGCCTGCTACGAGACGTCCGACGAGCTCGACCGCAAGCGCAAGCGCCGCCTGGCGCGCGGCCTGCCGCCCATCTATGATCGCGCCGGGCTGAAGTTGACGCCAGCGGACCATGGCGAGCACGAAAGCGAGGGGCGACGGCCCCATTGGCGCTTCCTGCTCGGCGAGCCGCGCGAAATCGCCTGGGGGGACCTGATCCGCGGACCCCAGGCGATCGACATTGCGACCCTCTCCGATCCGGTGCTGGTGCGCGAGGACGGCGCCACCCTCTATACGCTCGCCTCCGTCGTCGACGACATCGAGCTCGCCATTACCCATGTGATCCGCGGCGAGGACCACGTCACCAATACGGCAGTCCAGATCGCGATCTTCGAGGCGCTGGGCGCACAGCCGCCCGCCTTCGCCCACCACAGCCTATTGGTCGGACCCGATGGCGCCGGCCTCTCCAAGCGGCTCGGCAGCCTTTCGATCGCCTCCTTCCGCGCGGCCGGCCTCGAGCCGATGGCGGTCGCGAGCTATGCGGCGACGATCGGCACGTCGGATCCGGTGGCGCCGTTCCCTGATCTGGCTGCATTGGTGGCACGGTTCGATCTTTCGCGAATTGCCCGTGCGCCGGCCCGCTTCGATCCCGAAGAGCTCGAGCAGTTGAACGCCAAGCTGCTGCACGAGTTGCCGTTCGAGGCCGTCGCTTCACGGCTGGCGGCGCTGGGCGTGGGCGGGGGCGCGGCGTTCTGGCTGGCGGTTCGCGGCAATCTCCAGCGGCTCGGCGAAGCGCTCGACTGGTGGCTGGTGGTCGAGGGGCCGATCGCGCCGGTGATCGAGGATGCCGAGCTTTGTGCAGCCGCGGCAGGCCTGCTGCCGGCGGAGCCGTTCGGGCTGCAGACTTGGGGGCAGTGGAGCGAGGCAGTCAAGGCTGCGACCGGCCGCAAGGGTCGCGCGCTGTTCCACCCGCTCCGCCTCGCCTTGACGGGGCGCGAGCAGGGGCCGGAGCTGAAGGCGCTGCTGCCGTTGATCGGCCGCGAACGGGCACTCGAAAGGCTTGCCGGCCAGCGTGCATGAGGCGGGCGCCCGACGACGCGCATTCGAATTGTGCTATGGTGGACCCATGACCAGTGATCACATCAGAGCTACGATCGCCGCCAACAAGGTGGCACTGGCCGAGTGGGGGGTTGCCTCATTGCGCCTGTTCGGGTCGCATGGCCGAGACTCCGCCGGTCCAGGCAGTGATGTGGATTTGCTCGTCGCCTTCGAGGGCTTGCCGACATTCGACCGGTACATGGGGCTGAAGCTGTTTCTCGAGGACCTGCTCGGGCGGCGCGTCGATCTCGTGACCGAGGACGCTCTGCGACCGGAATTGAGGCCAGCGATAGAGCGAGAGGCAATCCGTGTCGCGTGAGTGGCGGCTGTACTGGCGCGATGTGATCGAATGCTGCCGAAAGATCGAGCGCTATGCTGCCGGCATGGACCTCGATGCGTTCAAGGCAGACGAGCGCACTTATGATGCAGTCGTTCGAAACGTCGAATTGATCGGCGAAGCGGTCAAGGCGTTGCCGGAGGATGCTCGCGCGCTCGCCCCGCAGATCGAATGGCGCAGGATCGCCGGGATGCGGGACTTCGTGGCACACGTATACTTCGGCATCAACGACATGATCCTTTTGGGATGTCGTGACGAACAAGGTGCCGGAATTGCTCGCTGTCATGGAGCGCATCGACATCACTTCTACGTCCGATCCAAATGGCCCATGATCCGACCCCAGCTCGGTCACCCGGAAGCTCCCAGGCTGTTCGCGGGTATGGAGCAGACGATCTTTCGGGACCATGCGCCAGGAGGACTGCGAGCATCCGCGCATGGAGCGCTGTCGGCGCGTCGGGGGCTGAGCCCTTGCAGCATTGCCCTAACTCGTCAGGCCCGATTTGCGCATGAAGGCGACTTGCAGATCGATGCCCGCGAGCGTGCCACGCACGCCATGCGAGCTCACCTGGTAGTCCAGGCGCTTGAAGAACGGGATGGCGTTCTGGGTCACGCGCACGCTCACCTCGGTGAAGCCGGCGCGCGCCGCACGCTCCTCGGCGTCCTTGACGAGTAGAGAGCCGATGCCGAGGCCGCAGAACAAGGGCTGCACGAACACATCCGAGATGCGCGCGATGTGGCCGGTGTCGTTGGCGTGGCTCCAGCCCGCGGTGCCGACGAGCTCGTCGCCGAACCAGGCTCCCACCGCTTCGGTCCCCAGGATCTGATCGGCGTAGGCGGGGGAGCGGATCTGCTCGACCAGCGCCTCGATCTCGTCGGGATTGTAGGTCTGCGACGCCAGCATCCGGAAGGCGGTCGTATGCACATACCGCACCGAGGAGAGATCATCGATCTCGATGGGCCTCAACTCGGACAGCGCCCGAACGTCACGCAGCGACCTAGCCAGCATCGACCGACCTACTCACACCAAGCGGAACAACTGCGCTCTGTGCCAGCAGCGGCATTGAGCGAGCGATCCGACGTCTACACGGAGGCATTCCCGATCCCAAAAAACCGAGGTGACGAGCGGGCGCGCCAACACCAGCACTTTCGGCCTGCGAGCCGGCGAGTGCAAGTCCCTCAGCCCAGATAAACCTGTGCACGACTTTGGAGTTTTTGCCCGCTGCCAGTGTCCGGCCGAGGGCAAGCGGCTCGCCAGCGGGGGGCACTATTGCGGCTGGGCGTCAGCTGGTGCTGCCTGTCCGGAGCGGTCGAGCAGGGCCTGGATCTGGTCGTCATCCAGCCCGGTCGCATCTCCCGTCGTCGCCTCGGCAGCGTCGGCGGGTGCCTGCGCATTGGCGCCCAATTGCGTCTCGTCTGTCGCTGCGGGCTCGGCAGAGCCCTGCTGCTGGCTGCTCACCATGCCGCCCTTTGGATCGAACTCGGCGACCTTGCACGAGCAGCCCGTTACCAGCTGCTTGCGGTAGCGCCACGCTGTCTTCAGATCGGTGTAGGGGGTGCCGGCGAGCGAGGTGGCGCTTTCGACCTCGGCTCCCGGATTCTGATAGACGTAGAGCTCGGCTGGCGCTGCGCACTGCGAGGTGCAGGCGGCTGCGTCCTTGTCGAAGGCCGTCGGCAGCGTTGCGTAGCTGATCGGGAAATAATAGCCATCGCACAGCCGGACGCAGATGGTGCGGTAGGTCGCGTAGGGCAGCGTCTGCCCCTGATAGGGCGTGAGGCCCGGATCGGCGCCCTCCCCGTCGTCCCAGAATCCATAGTTGTTGCGGTTGGTTCGCCGTTGCGCCTCCTGCTGGTATTGCGGACCGCAACCTTGGCGGGCGAGCTCCGCGATCAACGCGTCCTGGCGGGTCCGCTGGTCATAGGAGCTGGACGCCCGCTGGCGCTGTTGCTCGAGCTCGGCCAATTTGCCGCGCGCCTCCTCGATCTGATTCTGCAGCTTGATGCACTGGGGCGTATTGCGCAGCGTCTTCGTGAAGAAGAAGTAGTCGTAGCAGTCGGCTTGCTCGGATTTGGCCTGCGAGCGCTGATAGATCCTGTCGAATTTGCGGATCTCGTCCTCGATGCGCGGCAGCAGCTCCTGGCCCTGGCCCGAGGCCTGCCAATCGCGGGCGAGCTGCTGCTCGAGATCCCGGCAATAGAGCACACGCTGCGAGTTGGTCTGGCTCTGACTACTGGTCTGGGCAATGGCGAGCGCGGGCAACCCAGCGGCCAGGACCGCTGCGATCACGATGACAAGGCTGCCGGCTCGACACCCGATCCGCACCATTTCCCCCATGGCCTGCCGCCTGATGGCAGCGCGGCGCTCTGACTATGAGCGGGGGAAGCTAGGCGGTCAATGCGGCGGCAATGTGTGAGTGGGCGATCTCCACGGGCATTCACCTCGCCCCGGCAGGCTCGATGGCCACCAGCAGGCGAGGCCGCCGCTCGCCTGCCGGCCTCCCGGAGCGGACGTTCGCTCGCATGCGGCCAGGATAGAGGGAGGTCGAGGTGGCGAGGCTGTGGCGAGGGGATGCACCCGAACGTCGCGGGCAGAGGAACGGCGCGCCATCTCGCCGCGACGATCACGCCCGCATGGCCGCTTCAGAAAATCGCCTCGATCCCCTTGCGACGGATCACATTCAGAAGCGCCAGCGCCGGGCCCGAGGCGTGCTTCACGCCGCGCTCGAGCTGCGACAGATAGCCGACCGTCACGTTCAGATAGAGAGCGAACACCGCCTGGCTCATCCGCTCCCGCTCGCGCAGCACCCTGATCTCCTCGGCCGAAACGGGCCCATAGGTGAGCGCCTTGCGGCCGAGCACTCGCATCGTGATCTTGTCCGCGGTCGACCTTCTGATGAGTCCGCCGGTCAACAAATCCTCGGCGGTCTCGACGAGCGCCTCGTCAATCGGGTCAAGCTTCTTCGCCCTGCTCATAGGCAATCTCCCTCAGCCACCCGTCCGTCACGCTTTCGTCGAGCTCCCGTTCGCTCCGCTCCATCAGGTCCGTCGCCAGCTTGCGAAACTCCCGCAACTGCGCGTTGCTGATGCTGTCCTGCTGACTCTTCGCGAACCCATAGACGAAGAAGGCTCGCTCGGAAGCCCGGTAGGCGATCACTGTACGGTATCCTCCCGAGCGGCCCTTGCCCGGCCGTGAGATGCGCTGCTTGATGAGACCGCCGCCGAGATCGGCGTCGATCAGGCCGCGTTCTGCCCTGGCGATAGCCTCGGCGAGGCGTTCCTCGTCAATGTTCTCGCCTTTCGCGAACCGGGCAACCCATCTCGTCAGGAAAACGCG
>JANPDA010000281.1:0-11697 GCA_031431235.1 Hyphomicrobiaceae bacterium | reverse complement strand
ATCGCGCTTTGGTGGCGTGCCACGCACGCTGCCGGCGCCGTCGCTGCCAGCCTTCGATCTTGCCCGGCTCGCTGGGCTATTCCCCGATGCGATCACGATCGCGCTGCTCGGCTCGATCGAATCGCTGCTCTCGGCGGTGGTCGCCGACGGCATGACCGGGAGGAAGCACCGGTCCAACTGCGAGCTGGTCGCCCAAGGCATCGCCAACATCGCGGCCGTCGTCTTCGGCGGCATGTGCGTGACCGGCACGATCGCGCGCACCGCGACGAACGTCCGCTCCGGCGCGCGCAGTCCCGTGTCCGGCATGCTGCATGCGCTCTACGTGCTGGCGTTCATGCTGCTGGCGGCCCCGCTCGCCGCCATGATCCCGCTCGCGAGCCTGGGTGCAGTGCTCGCCATCGTCGCCTGGAACATGGCGGAGCGGCACGAGTTCATGAGCCTGTTGCGAGCCTCGCGCGGCGACGCGGCGGTGCTGCTGGCGACCTACTCGCTGACGATTTTCGCCGACCTCACGCTCGCGATCGCGGTCGGTGTCGCGCTCGGCTGCCTGCTCATTCTGAGCCGGATGGCGGAGCTGGTCGAGATCGAAGGCGGCGGCAGCCTGATCGTGGAGGACGAGGCCGACGCGACCGGCCCGCATGCGGCCTATGATCCGGTCGCGGGGAATGGCCGCGTCATGGTTTATCGGATCTCAGGCGCCTACTTCTTCGGGACAAATGCCCGCATCGGTCTGGTGCTCGACCGGATCGGCCAGGATCCCGAGGTCTTCGTGCTCGATCTCAGCAAGGTACCGCTCGTCGACAGCACCGGGGCGAGATCGCTGCTGTCGTTCGTGGCAAAGCTCGCGCGAAGCGGCACGCGCGTCTATGTGACGGGCGCGGCGAGAAAGGTCCGGCGTCCATTGTTGCTGGCGGGCCTGCGCAAGCCGCTGGTGCGCTACATGTCGACGGTCGAGGATGCGCTCGAGCACGCACGACGGACGGGCGAAATCCGCGTTTCTTGAGCTTGCCGTGCGGGGGTGTCGCTCAGAAGAATTCCGGCCGGACGGGCGAGCCGGCGATAAGCCCGCCATCGACCACGAAAGTCTGCCCCGAGACGAAAGCGGCGGCATCGGAAGCCAGATAGGCGACCGTCGCCGCAATGTCCTGAGGCCGGCCGAGCCTGCCGACCGGATGGCGCCTGACGGCATCCCTTTCGGCAGCCTTGGCGTCGCCCGCGGTCGCAAAGCTCGCCTCCAGCATGCCGGTGACGATCCAGCCCGGGCACACCGCATTGCAGCGAATGCCGTCCGGCCCGTGGTCGACTGCGATCGAGCGCGTGAGACCATGCACGAACGCTTTCGACGCGTTGTAGACGGCCATGCCCGGATCGGCACTGAGGCCGCTGGTCGAGCCGAGGTTGATGATGGCGCCGCCGCCTGCCGCCCGCATCGGCGGGATGAAGGCACGGCAGCACTGAAACAGGCCCTTGGCATTGACGCCCATCAGCAAGTCCCAGTCGGCATCGCTGGTGTCGGCGACGGTCCCGCCGTTGAGCACACCCGCATTGTTGACGAGAGCATCGACCCGGCCGAGCACCGCGAGCGCCCGATCCCGCAATCGACGAACGTCGTCGTCGATCGCGACGTCGGCCGTCTCCCACTGCACCGACGACGCCAGCGTGGTGGGACGATTGCCACGGCCGCAGGTGAGGACCCGCGCGCCCTCGGCAACGAGCCCGGCAATGATCGCCTCTCCGATGCCGCGGCTACCGCCGGTCACGACGATGCCTTTGCCTTCAAGTCGTTCCGTCATGGCCCTCGGCCCTTTCTTGCCTCACCTCAGGCGATCTCGCCGAGTGCGCGCAACACTTTCTGCTGGAAATCATGGACCGCATGCTCGCTCACCTCGGAGCGCTCGGCGTCGATGACGAAGTGCCCGCCGGCATAGCCCAGGCTGTGCAGGCCCTTCTGCACGCTTTCGCAGATGGGTACATCCTCGCGCCGCACCACGTCGACGAAAGCGATGATCTCTTGCTCAGCCGGTGTTGGGATCGCAGCCGGGAAAAACCATTCGCTGATCTGGATCGTCTGCTCGGGCGCGACCGGCACGTGATGGAGCACTGTCAGGTTGCCGCCCGGATAGACCTCGATGCACCAGTTCGGCCAGAGCAGCCAGCTGCCGAACTCGTTGGGCTTGGCCGCACCTGCGGTCGCCGTACCATAGCCCTGGTCGGCACCACGATCGAGGCTGCGATGGCTGTGGTGATGGGCGTGGGTGGTGATGCGGTAGGAGGGATAGTCGAGGGCGTTGGCGACCAGCGTGGGATGCGAGATCGGGCAGTGGAAGCATTCGGAGAAATTCTCGACCGAGTTCTTCCAGTTGGCATCGAGCGCGAGCTCGCTGCGATGGGCGTGGTGCAGGCTTTCCGCCTTCGGCGAGAAGCCTTCGACCTCATCGAACAGGGCGCCTGCGACCGTCTCCAGCGCGGGCGCTCTGCCGTCCAGATTGACGAAGAGGAAGCCGAGCCTCGTCGCGAGGCGCACGCGCGACAAACAGATTGCCTCCTTGGCGAAACCGGGCATGCCCGCCGTGCCACGCGCCTGGCGCAGCCGCCCTTCGAGGTCGTAGGACCAGGCGTGGTAGGGACAGGTGATCATGGCAGATGCGAGCCGCCCCTCGCCCTCGAGCAGCCGGTGCGCGCGATGCTGGCAGACATTGAAGAAGGCCCTGATCTCGCCGTCCGCCCCACGCAGCAGGAGAACACTCTGATCCATGATCGGGCGGACGAGATAGCTGCCGGGCATGGGCAGCATCGACACGTGCCCGACATACTGCCAGGTCCGGTAGAAGATCGCCGCCTTCTCACGCTCGAAGGTGGCCGGATCATAGTAGTAGCGGCCCGGCATCGGCCGGCACTCCCCAGGCTCGACATCGCCCGTCGAGGCCAGACGCTCGTCCATTGCAACACTCCCGATCCGCGTGCTCCAGCAAGCAGCATAGCGCGGCGGCTGGTCCGGTCCAGCGGCACGTCAAATTGCCGCTCGTCGCCCCAACGACAGGGGGAGGTCGGGGGTGCCGGGCGCAAGGGCGACGCCCGCCTCGGCCCGGCCGCCACTCCTGCCGCGGCAGAAGGCGAGAATGCCGATCACGATGGCGATCGGGGCGAGCGCCAGCACGCTCCCGAGCAGCGCGAACACGACCGAGAACACCCAGAGCATGGCGAGCCCGTGCTCGACGAGGCCAATCAGCCTGGATTGCGAATGGCGGCGCAGCATGCCACGCCGGTTGCCGGGCATGGGATGCCAGAAATTCAAGAGCGCGGTCGATGCACCGGCCATGGCCGCGAACACGATGACGACCAAGGCTGCTCGCCACGAGACGAATGCAAGGCCTGCGAGCGGCAGGGCAAGGATCGCAAGCACCGGCAAGGCGACCGCGCTCAGCTTGGCGCGGTCGACTGCCGCCGCCGTGACCGGCGCCGTGGCGATCAGCTCGGGCGCATCCTCGCCCGAGACCGTGATCCACGCAATCGAGCCCGCCACCTGGGCCGCGATCATGACGATGGTGGGCCCGAGTGCGAGCGCTGTCGGCAACAGCTCGCTGCGCAGCAATACGACCGCGAGCGGAATGGTGTAGATGATCTGCAGCCCGAGTTGGGCAAACAGGCTCGGATCGCGCACCAGCAGCCGCCATTCCTTCAGCCGCAGATTGCGGCTGCGGCCGGCGCAAAACGCCAACCGCGAGCGCTTGCCGTGTGAAGCCTCCGCCTGCGCGCCGGCTGCCAGCAGGCTTGCGTTGGCAAACCGCTCGCCCAGCATGCTGACCGCAACCCAGAAAAGCACAACGCCCGATACGAGCAGGATCGCCATGGCGAGTGCATCGCCGCGAACCGCCTCGAGCGGCAAGCGCAGCAGCGCGCTCGCCCCCATCGTATCGGATCGGGCCGCCCCATCGACCCAATCCGTGACGGCGAGTCGCAAGGGGCCTGGCAGCATGGCGACGATCTGCGCGCCGAGCACGAACGCTCCACCGATACCGGCCGCCGTCATCTGCGCGGTGGTACGGGCGCGGCGCGGTCCAACCAGCCAGAACAGCGCGATCAGCAGTCCCAGGCCGAGCGCCGTTGCGATCAGCGCCATGGCAATGAGCGTCGGATAGATGCCGAGCCAGGCCGGCCCCTCGATGAGCGCGCCGATGTTGGCGAGCGGCAACACCAACAGAGAGATCGATCCCAAGGTGCTCGCCGCGATTGCCACAGCCTTGGCGGCAATCACTTGCTCGGCCGGCAGCGGCGAGCTGAGCAGCAGATCGAGATCGCCACGATCATAGAGCGTGCGGGTCGCCCCGAACACGCTCTGCGCGATCATCCAAGTGAACGCGCCGCCAAGCACGGCCGCAAGCGGGGCGACGGTCGCCTCGGTGCCATGGAGAGCGGGTGAGAGCCAAGCAACCGCCGGCCACGCCAGCAGATGCAGCAGGATGCCACCCGCGACGACGACCAGCCCGACAGCCCGTGGGCTCGCGCCACCGAGCAGTCCCGCGAAGCCGCGCCACTCGAGGCGCAGGTCGTGGGCGACCAGCCAGAGGAAGGTGCCGGGATCGGGCCTCATGACGCCAGCGCCTGGCGCCGTGTCAGCGACAGGAACACGTCTTCCAGGGTCTCGCTCGCCGGGCCCGCCATCGCCCGCAGCTCGGCGAGCGTTCCCTCGGCTGCGAGCTGGCCCTGATCGACAATCCCGATGCGGTCAGCAAGCCGCTCGGCGACCTCGAGGATATGGGTCGTCAGAATGATGGTCGCGCCGTCGCGCACTCGCGCGGTGAGCAGGTCTTTCACCTGCCGGGCGACGCCTGCGTCGATGCCGGTCAGCGGCTCGTCCAGCATGATCAGACGCGGATCGTGGATCAACGCGCCGGCCAACGCCACCTTCTGCTTCATCCCGCGCGAGAAGCCTTCGCATCGCGTGTCGCGCTGGGGACCAAGCTCGAGCACGTCGATCAACTCGACCGCCTTGCGCTCGGCTCGTGCCGGATCGACGCCCCAGAGGCCGGCGACGAGCTCGAGATACTCGAGCGGCGTCAGCTTGTCGTAGAGCATCGGCTCGTCTGGCAGCCAGGCCGTGATCCGCTTGGCGGCAGTCGGATCGCGTACGGCGTCGATGCCGAAGATCCGGATCTGGCCGGCATCGGGTTGCAGGAGGCCCGCAATCATCCGCAGCGTCGTGGTCTTGCCCGCACCATTGGGCCCGAGCAGGGCGTAGAGCTCACCCGGGTTGACCCGAAGCTCCATCCGGTCGACGGCGACCTTGGCGCCGAAGGTTTTGCGAACATGGTTCAGCACCAGGGCAGCATCGTGCCCATGACCGTCAATCAGAGCTGCTACTGCCACGACGCGCCCTCGACCGCACAACTGACATGGTCGACAGGCTAGCGGATCAGGCTTGCCGCGGCGTTAACCCGGCAGGCCTTGCCATCGCATTCTCACAGCCACCGCCGCACACGGCCGGCATAGGCACGCCAGGCCTCGCCGAAACGGGCGTCGAGATGGGCTTCCTCGCGCCGGATCGCGAGCTCGCTCACCAACAGCGTGCACGGCACCAGCAGGATCGCGAGCCAGGGCAGGTCGAACAGGATGGCGGCGCCCGCCAGAACGATCGAGTTGCCGAGGTAGATCGGATTGCGGGAGAGCCCGAACGGCCCAGCGGTGACGAGGGTGGTCGCGCCGCGATCGGGATGAACGGTCGTGCGGTGCCGGATCAAGGTGACGATTGCAAGCAGCGTCAGCCCGAGCCCGCCCGCCAGCACCGCGCCACCCAGCGCCCGCAGCTGCCACCCGGCTCCGGGATGCAGCGGCACGATCAGGTCGGCGACGAGCGCCATGGCGATCGTCGCGCCATAGAGCACTGGTGGCCAGGGAAACCGGCTCGGACGCTCGCTGCGATCGCTCGTCATGGCATCATGCCTTGAACCCGATCGCCCCGCTCGCGCCGGGCTTGGAGCGGCTGATCTGGCTCAACAACGCCACGATCCGTTTCGCATTGCTGCCAATGCCGAGCACATCCGCCTGCTTTCTCGCCTGTGCAAAGTCGCCGGGCGTCAGGTTGGCGAGGGCCATGCCCTCGGCCGGCGCCGGCTCGATCCGAAAGAAGACGGCGAAAGCGCGGGCGAGTGCCTTGCGGTCGAGATAGTCGAACGTCACGTGAAAGGTAAAGCGGCGGAGCGACGCCGTGTCCATCCGATCCATCAGGTTGGTGGTGAAGCAGACGGGAAACGGATGGTCCTCCATCCACGTCAGCATCTCGTTCACTTGCGTGATCTCCCACGAGCGGACAGCGTCCTTGCGGTCGTAGAGCAGCGAATCCGCCTCGTCGAAGATGAGGAAGGCGCCCGTTTCGCGCGCCTCCTCGAAGGCATCCGCAATCCGCTTCTCGCTCTCGCCCACGAACGCGCCGAGCAGGTCGGACGCGCGTTTCTGCAGCACCTCGAGCCCGAGCTTCCTGGCCAGGTGACGGGCAAAGGCCGACTTGCCGGTGCCGGGCGGACCCGACAGGCAGAGCGAGAAGCCTGGATTGCCGCCCTTTACCAGCTGGCTCGTCAGCTCGACCAGATCGATACTGGCGCAGATGAGATCCGGCACGAACTCGGGGAAGGCCTGCGCCTTGCGGGGCGGCACGCCCGAAACCGCACGGATGATGCCGAGGCCTGCACGCTCAGCCGCATCCGCGCCCAATCCCGACAGCTTGGCGGCGCGTAACGCATTCTCGAGCACCGCCGGCGTTGCTGGCAGCTTCTTGGCCAGTTGGTCGAGGTCGCGCTCGCCCAGTGTCATGCCCAGCCGCTGCGACACCCGGGTCAGGATGCGCTTCCTCTGGCTCGGCGGCGGCAGCCGCAATTCGATCGCGAGCGTCATGCGACGCAGCAATGCCGCGTCGACCTCGAGGATGTTGTTCGACGTCCAGAACACCGGCACCGGGTTCGTTTCCAGCAGCCGGTTCAGGTAGACCTTGGAGCCACCGCGCTTGATCAGCTGCCAGGCCACGTCCTCCATCTCGTCGAAGAGCAGCGCCGTGCGCTGCGAGCCCGCCAACAGCCTGAGTGAGAACACGAGGTCGGCAAGCCGCGTCGATCGGTCGGACTCGGTGCCGCGGCCTGGATCCTCGCCCGCGCCATGGAGCGAAACGCCAGCGACGGCGGCGGCGACCTTGGCCAGCTCGGTCTTGCCGGTGCCGGGCATGCCGTAGAGGAGGATGTTGACGCCGCGCTCGCCCGCCGCGATCGCGCCTCTGAGCACGCTGGTGATGAGGTCCCGGTCGGCGGCGATGTGATCGAAGTCGGCAACCTCGATGTTGGACGACAGCGTATCGCCCAGCAGCGCCTGGCGCATCTCGACGAAACTCTCGAAGCTGCGGTCGATGCAGCCATTGATGCGGAACGGGATCGAGAGTCGCCCCGATGGCCCGACGAGGTCGCTCGAATCGGAGAGCTGCAACAATCCCGAGCCGATCAAATCGCCGGTCGGCGCGATCAGCGCCTCGATCGAGCGCGCGGGCTCCGCCGTCAACATCGTGAGGACGCGCGTCACGGCACCGGCCGCTTCGCCAACCGACTCGCAGAAGTACTGCACCTGATCGTAGCGCGTGAAATAGGCGACCAGCGCCACCAGCTCGAGAGCGCCCGCTGGCAGCCCGAGGGCGTCGACGAGCGTCTTGATGTTGCCTGTCAGCGGCTCGGGCCGTGGCGTCTCGCTGGCGACACGCTTCAGGTCCTTCAACACCTGCCCACGGGTCTCCGCATAGGCAAGCTCCAGCTCGGCGACGGAGAAACCGGGCGTATAGATGGTGCCGACGGCCTTGGTCAGGCGCTCCGGCAACGGCAGGCCGAGCAGGTCGGCCCGGTCGCTCAGCCAATAGAGGATGTGGCGCAGCGTGCGGATCGGCAGATCGCCGCGCGCGAGCACGCGATGGGCATAGGTGGCGACTAGGCCGCGCTCGGCATCGGTCGGCGACATGGTTGGCGCAATCGATTGGTTGGCAGGTTGGCGGCCTCATAGAGCAGGCCGGTCGGGTGTGTGGCAAGCTGGATCCCGCTGGCGCCGCCTGCACGTTCGCGTCGTCAGTTGGTCGCGCCGGTATAGGCCGGCTCGGTATCGGCAACGACGGTCTTCAGGACGATGCCCGGCACGAGCTTGCGAATTTCCTGCGTGACCGTCTCGAGCACTGGATTGGCCTCGTCCGACGACTGGCCAGCCAGCCAACGACGCGTATCATCGATGATAGCGTGGAGGCGTTGGCTCTCCTCTTCGATCTTTTCCCGCTGATCGTTCCTGCTGCGCAGGTTTTCGAGGTGACGGCGGATTTCCTTCTCGTCGTCGACGAAATCGTCGGCTTCCTTCCTGGAGATCCCGAGCCGGTGCAGATACTCGGCGACGTAGTCGAAACGTGCGTCGTTCAGGGACGCCGCATCGTCACGGGTGGCGGCGCCCATTGCGTGGCGCGTTTCGCCATTGCCCTGGATGCGGGGCACGTCGGCTGCGGCGATGCGGGCGTCGGGCAATGCGGCCGTCAGCCCGGGGGCTGGCAGAGTGGGCACCTGGCCAGACGCCGTTGGCGGCGCGAGGAGAAGCAGCTGGTTCAGCTCGGAACCCTGGAACAGGACGTCAGCCGGGTCGGCCCGCTTCCAGTCAACCTTGGCGCGCTCCAGCAACGTGCCGAGGCACATCATGAACTCGGGTCGCAAGAGGAAGCGCTCGCTGCCGTTCGAGTCGCGCACGACCGCATCGAGCGCAGAGCCAGCGCTCAGCACGCCGCTCAGCAGCCGGTGGATGCCGGCATAGTGGCTGCGCACCTCGGAAAGGTCGATGTCGGCCGCATAGCCGATGTCCTGGGACCGCGAGATCGGCCGGCTGTAGGCCTGCACCAGGACAGCCGTCTCGTAGCGATAGGGCAGCAACGCCGACCAGAGCAGTGGCTCGAGCTCGTGCGCCTTCTCGGCAACAAGGCGTGCCTTGCTGCGGACGGCCCCGTGCTCGAGCCGGGTCTGCTCCGCGACCACCCGCTCCATCTCGGCGCCCCGCCGCACTTCCTCGCTGCGGGAAAGCTCACGCTTGCAGACGACGCTCAGATATTCGAGCAGTTCTCCACGCACGAGAAAACGGTCGGGATTCTGCAGGTCCTGGCGCACGGCCCCGAGCGCGGAGCCTCTCGTCAGCACCCGCGAGACGGTTTCGGCCGAGCCACGATCGAGCTGCCCCAGATCGACGCTCGCGGTGAAACCGTCGACCGGCGTGATCGGCCGCATGCAGTCGAGCACGAGGCGGGCATTGGCGAAGAGGTTGGGCAGCAGCGCCGTGTCGAGATCGGCTTCGAGGTCGGATGGAGAGCGGCCGTGCCCCAGCGGCAGGTCGGCGAGGCGCGAGCGCACGGCATTGGCCCCGAACAGGCCCGACATGAAGACGAGGCCGTCGATCGCTAACGCAATGGCGAGCGCGAGATAGGCGAGCCGATTGCCGTCGAGGAAGGCGTTCCAGGTGACGACGAAGCGGTGGGCGCGGTCGTCGCGGTTGAGGGCGACGCCATTGAGGCGATTGCGCAGCGCGACCGTGTCCTCGCCGGCGAGGCCGGAGACCTGGACGCACTTCTCGCCGAACTCGAGCACGGCGTCGGTGCCGGTCTGGGGCAGGCTGTCGGGCTTGCCGCAGAGGTCCTTGAAGGCGGCGAGCCCCTCGTCGAGGGCGAACACGCGCGCCGTCTGCTCGGCAACCTCGCTCGGGTCGCAGGAGACGCTGGCATCG
Organism: Hyphomicrobiaceae bacterium; assembly: GCA_031431235.1. Taxonomy (GTDB): domain Bacteria; phylum Pseudomonadota; class Alphaproteobacteria; order Rhizobiales; family Hyphomicrobiaceae; genus JANNSW01. The sequence goes on along the minus strand of JANPDA010000281.1, from coordinate 1,929 downwards.
CTTGCCCGCTGCTTCAGGCGGGGCACCTTGTCGAACACGTTGAGCAACACCGAGCAATGCTGCTGGATGGCATCGAACGTCGCGCGCTCGGGACGCTGGCGGAACTGGGCGAAGGCGGCGTCGAGGGAAGCGAACCCGCCCGTCACGTCGATGCGCGTGGTGGCATCGCCGGCCGCGTTCTCGGACTGCAGTGTGATCTGGCTCTCCGCCACCTCGACCTCGCCGCGCAGCTTGCCGATCTCGCCGTCGATCTGGGCGAGCTCGGATTCGAAGGATGCGACCGCGTCGCGCTTGGTCCGCAACTGCGCGAGGAAATCGTCGAGCGTCGTCTGCTCGATCGCTTTCAGCTTGCCGAGGTCGGCGAGCTCCTTCTTGCGCTTGGCGAACTCGGGGCCGGCGCCTTCCTTGCCGGTGCCGCCGACGCCGCCGCGCTCGGCCTCGGCCTCCGCCTTCTTGCCGATGATCAGCTTGTCGAAATCGAAGACCTTGCGCTTCATCTCCTCGACGGTCGCGGCAACCGGGGGGATCTCGTCCTTCAGGCGCCCGACCGCCTCGATCAGCTCCTCCTTGCGCTTGTCGAGCCGCACCCGTTGGCTCTGGGCGGACGCTTTGCGCTCCTGCAGCCCGGCGCGTACCGACTGGCGGTCCTCCATCTCCTTGATGCGGAGAGCTTCGATCTCCTCGGGCGCCTCGCGCGCGATCTCGACGATCGCGCCGATCTGGTCCGAATAGCCTTGCCATTCGCCGCTGCCGAACAGGCGATCGATGCTCTCGACCTGGCGGCGTTGCGAGATGGCGCCGGCGTCGGCGGCCAGACCCGCGATCTGGTTCGAGGTCCTCAGCTCGGCCGCGCGCGCCCGCTCCTCGGCCGGGAAGATGGTCGAGAACAGGCTATCGAACGAGAAGAACACGCTGGTGGCCATGCAGGCGAGGAACATCACCCAGACGGGAAGATTGGACAGAACGATCCGGAAACCCTGCACATAGGGATCGACGATGCTGTGCTGCGAGACGGCGTAGAGAATGAGGGCGAGCACGATGAAGGCGAGGAAGGCGTTCGTCAGAGTGCCGCCGGCCCCCTGGAAGAACCCCGAATAGCCCTTCGCCAACGAGTTCGCGTCGCCTGAGAGCAGCAGCGAGCCGACCACGAACAGCGTGAGGATCACCATTGCGACGAGCGGCACATAGACGAGCGCGCCCGCGATCCGCTGCGTCAGGCCGTCCTGCTCTCTCGACGTGCTCGTCATGCCACGGGCAAAGCTCTCCCCGATCAGCCAGGCGGCGATCAGCATCACGCCCTGAATGCCGAAGGTGATGAGCCCGGAGAGGATCATCGGACCAAAGCAGGTCCCCCCGTTTGCCACCGACCGCGCCGGGCAGGTGAAATTGGTCATGCCGTCCCAGGTGGTGTAGCCCGAGGCGAGTGAGAGCAGAATGCCGGTGAGGCCGAGCAGCACCAGACGCCAATTGGTGATCACGTCCTCGACCAGCATGCGCCCGAGCCGCTTGGCGAGGTCGGTCCTCAGGAACCGCCGCAGCGCCAAGCCGGCGATCGAGATCAACGCGATGTAGGCAAAGACCCGGGGATCGAGATGGCTGATCCAGTCGATCGCACTCTCGGCAAACTGCTCGAGCTTCTGGTCGAGCCAGCCCGGTGCCTCGCCGGCCGGGAGGGCAGTTGCCACCGGATCGCCCGCCGCCTCGGCCGCCGCGCGTGCGTCGATCTGGCCCTGCAACGTCGGCAGGCCCTCACCATCCGGCGCGGTTGCGGCCTCGACGGGCGCAGCTGCGTCGGTCGCGGGTTGGGCCAGCGCGCTCGATGACGGGACGAGGGCGCCCGCCAGAGCCACCGCGGCGATCAGAACAACGGCTCGCAGCACCGTCGCCGATGCCGCCAAGCGAGCCAGAGCATGAAGCTGCCACATGAGG